>CAYNDL010000084.1:0-2261 GCA_964396115.1 uncultured Candidatus Saccharibacteria bacterium | reverse complement strand
GATGACAGGAAGTGTTCGTTCGCCGATAATTATCGCTTCATTAATGACGAAATTAATCCCCTCATGATTGCTGTCAATGCCAAATGTAGTCGTATATGACAGGAGTGACAGCAACAACATTGTAAACAATCCCAACACCCAAAAAACAAAGAAGTGCTCTACATTTGTTACCAGCCACCATTTTTTGAACTTTCCAAGATTTTCATCATTAATCGGAAACGTGTTCCCCGTTAAATGTATTTCCTTATTTTGTTCCTTGTGGGTAAAAACGCTCGAAATCTTGTCTGCGTGATATCCCATGCCATAACCCTTATCACGAACGTAAAAGGACTGGGCGAGGTTTAAGTTTCCGCCAGCCCCTGAGTATGCCAACGCCCCTAAGAATGAGCCGATTGCTATTCCAATGGGAAGAAATACATACCCATCACCAATACCAACAATTCCACGCCCCAAGGCCACAACATCAGTTGTTTTAACTAAATAAAGGGACAAGGCAAGTACAAGAGGAATGGTCACGATAATCAGGACCTTCTGAATTCTTTCAACAGTCTTGTATAATACTTTGCCCAAAGAAAGAGCAAGCCCGACTAGCACAAACAGAAAAATAGCAATCAGATCTACCTTTTCAATATTGAGTGCCCTTCCCAGGAGTGTTGCTCCCGCCAAACCAATCCCCGGCCAACCAAAACCAAGAAAAGTAGAAACGATAAACCAGGCAGGCAAATAGTGGAATATTCGTTTAAAACCCACGAACACGCTTTCGCCATTGATCAACGCGTATCTTTCAACCTCCATATTGATGAAAAACTGCATGGTTATCCCGACGACCATTCCCCAAACTATACCGAGACCGTAGTTACTCGAAAGATAAGGCCAAAGAATCACCTCTCCACTGCCCAGACCGAGCCCAAGCAAAATGAAACTCGGCCCTAAAATCTTTCTCAAAGGAGGGGCGTCTGGAAGATGTTTAATCCCAAGCGGGAGATTAACTCTCATTAGCCCATTATACAGTATCTGAAAGATTACCTCTTAAGGTGTTCATCAAAGAAGGCTACTGTGCTCTCCATGAATTCGTCCCATTGCCCAACAAACTCATGAACCTCCCCTTCGTAAGTTTTTAAGCTCACATCTTTCCCCTTACTATTGAGATCGGTGATCAATTTTTCGGACCAGGAATACGGAACCGATTCGTCATTTGTTCCATGGTGAATAAGAATAGGAACGGAAATTCGGTCAAAAAAAGTGTTAGGGGAAATATTATCCCAAAAAACCCCATTTTCTTCCGGTCTCCCATACCTTTCAGTTATTGATTGCACTATTTCCGGCCTGCTCAAAGTCCACCGACGAAAATTTTCCCGAACGTCAGCACTGACGGGAGCATAGAGTACCGCAGCTTTCACTAAACTAGGCTGGACGACCAACATGCCTAACGTGACCCCTCCTCCCATTGAATGTCCCATCACACCGATCTTCTCCTTATCCAAAAGCCTCAAATCAGAACTTTTTATGGCATAGACAGCGTTAACCGAATCTTCGACATACCCCAACCTCAGAGTTTCTTCTACTGACGGATCCTTGTCTGAGTCCGCATGATTTCTGAAATCTGGGTGCAAAACTGCATAACCGTGTCTAGCTAAGTAATCATGTTCTCTACGCAATCCTCTACCAATAGTGTAAACAGCGGGGTCGATATATCCATGATTAGTTACAACAACGGGAAATGGCCCCGTACCTTTTTTGGGAATCTGTAATATACCTGAAATTGTAAGCTGCCCACTTTTATAAGTAATGGCATAACGAGTATAGTCAGTGGTTTCCGCCAGGATTCGTCCAGTCTTTAGGTCCCGACCATCAAATTTTTTTGTGAAAAGCGCCGGCAGCGAAACAGGGTAAATCGAGGCTCCGGGTGTCGAAAAATAATTTTCTGTTGGTGTGGGACTGCCGGTCACAGTTGTTTTTCGTTTTGAGCTACTAAATATAATAACTATCAGAACTAAAGAAAGCCCGATAGCAACTATTATCACTGTTTTTTTCATGGATAAAGAATAACATCAGAAAAGCATCAACTAAGTGTTTTATTACCATGAAAAAAAGGATATTCATTTCATCAATTATTGCGCTAGCAGTTGTATCCCTCGCCATTTATACCTACTCAAGAAAAGACTCAAAAACATCTAGCATAACATCATCGAAATCATTGCCCACACTACCCTTAATGGAAGAAGTGCCAACCGTTGTGGTAGATAACCTTAACATCCCTT
>CAYNDL010000083.1:0-2279 GCA_964396115.1 uncultured Candidatus Saccharibacteria bacterium | reverse complement strand
TCTGATGACAGTGAAACTGAAACCCTGAGAATCCTTTCGGACGCGGAAAAAGTCGTTGCCGCTCGAGTTGACAAAGATATATAATTATTGGGCTATGGAAACGCAACAAGACATCAATCAACAAAAAAACAATCTCGTATTAGACAAAAGAATAAGGTTCTTGATGCTGGTTTGCGCAGGCTTAGGCTTTTTGGGTGGCCTGATAGGGGCTGGTTTTGTTTATCGAGCAAATAATAATCCGCAGACTGTTTTGCCCGGCTTAGCTCCTCTTGGACAAAATATTGCCAACCCTGTTTCGTCTGATCCTGTTGTTAATGTCGTGGACCAGGCAGGAAAAGCAGTCGTTGCTATTACGATTTCTCGTGAAGTTCCGCAGGTGCGGGTAATCCCGTTCGACCCCTTTGGCAATAGTTTTTTTGATTCTCCTTTGCGTCTCAGTCCTGATGCTCCTGACGGGCCAGTACAAAAGCAGGAAGTTGGAGGTGGTTCAGGTTTTATTGTTGACCCAGACGGCCTAATCATCACCAATAAGCATGTTGTAAGTGATGGCAAGGCTACTTATTCCGTTACATTCAAAAATGGTGAAACAGTGTCCGCAAAAGTAGTCGCACTCGACCCGTTGTATGATCTGGCCCTCCTGAAGGTCAACAAAACAAATTTGCCGACCGTAAAGTTTGCCAACTCGGATTCGCTGAAGGTGGGGCAATCTGTAATTGCCATTGGAAATGCATTAGGACAATTTCCAAACACTGTCAGTGCTGGAATCGTTTCAGGATTGGGTAGGCAAATTCAAGCCGGCGATATCATGACCGGACAGGTAGAGACGCTAAACCACGTAATACAGACCGACGCCGCAATTAATCCAGGTAATTCGGGTGGCCCTTTGTTAAACCTCTCAGGTGAAGCCGTGGGAGTGAACACTGCTGTTGCTGGTAGCGCGGAGAATATTAGTTTTGCAATTCCATCCAACGAAGCTGCTCGTGTTGTAAGCGATTACAAGTCAGACGGGAAGGTCGTGCGAGCAATTCTTGGTGTTAGATACCAGATTATTACTCCGGAGATAAAAGCTGAAAAGAATCTTAGTGTAGACAGTGGCGCTTTGGTAATTAAGGGCAGCGGTCCTAATGAATCAGCTGTGGTACCGGGAAGCGGTGCCGAAAAAGCAGGCCTAAAAGAAGGCGATATAATTTTGAAGGTTGACGGCACTGATGTGACCCAAGAAAGAACCTTGCAGACATTTGTTAATGCCAAAAGGCCGGGTCAGACAATGTCGCTGACTGTTATGTCTGGAGGTCAGCAAAAAACAGTTAATGTGATCCTCACTGAAGCAAAGTGATCCCGTATTTTGTTTTTGAACAAGTACAGGTTGGTCCATTCGTCCTTAAAATATGGGGTCTTTTTGTGGCATTAGGGATCTTGTTGGGAGTAATCGTGTCTGCCAGGAGGGCAGAGCGTTATTCCATCTATCCGTCAGCTATATACGACTTAGCTTTTTGGGTCACGCTTGCGGCTGTTGCAGGAGGAAGGGCGGTATATGTATGGACAAACGATCTTCCATTCACATCACTGGTTAATGTTAGTATGTCAGGTTTTTCAAGTGCTGGAGCGATCATCCCGGCTTTTGCGGTGACGGTGCTTTATTCGAAGCTAAAGAGCATAAATTTGCTGAGTGTTTTAGAAACGGTCGCCCCCGGCCTCCTTCTTGCTGAGGCAATAGGTCGTATCGGATGTTTTTTATTGCATGAGCATATCGGCATTAAGACTGTTCTCCCTGTTTCCATTAACATCTTCGGCGAGCAGCGGCATGAATTAAGCATCTACTTTTTTTCATCTGCCATTGTTGGATCCGTCCTGGCACTCTTTTTTGGAAAGATAATTAACAGAAAAGGGGCGGTTTCCTTATTTGCGATCACCTGGTATTTCTTTTTCCGTTTCCTAATTGATTTTTTGGCCGAAGACTCGGGCCCCCTTGCTGTGAATAAATATTATGGCCTTTCGTACACGCAATATTTTTCGTTGGCGGGAATGGTTTTTGTGGCAGCCTATGTCATTACGAGAATGTTAAAACGTTACCGGAACATCTCACTCCGTGTGGCGTAAACACTATTTGCAGCGGTCGGTAACAAGGGTATGCTGGAAACTATGAAACTCTGAAAAGAGTATTTTAACCGTAACTACTAGTTACCAATGAAGAACGTAACAATTTATACAACTTCGGCATGCGTCTACTGCAAAATGGCCAAAGAGTTCTTTGCCGCCAATGATATTGCATACACGGA
>CAYNDL010000082.1:0-2303 GCA_964396115.1 uncultured Candidatus Saccharibacteria bacterium | reverse complement strand
AGTGTGCAAATACCGCTATCAAAGCACAGCAAAAGAATATCTTTCTCATTAAAAAATATTATAACACCGTATTATATTTTAAATCATTCAATAAACATCGCATCCCCGAAAGAGAAGAAGCGGTATTTTTTTTCCACTACCTCCCTATAAATGGAAACTGTTTTCTCGGTGGAACCAACAAATGCAGAGACAAGAGCCAGCAACGATGATTTTGGCAGATGAAAATTTGTAAGAAGTGCGTCGACTATTTTGAACCGATAGCCGGGAGTAATAAATAACCTTGTATCTCCGCTAATTTCCTTCACTTTCCCATCATCCGTTGCAGCAGACTCCAATGTTCTGAGGGTTGTTGTACCAACAGAAACTACTCGACGCCCTTGGTTCTTTGCAGAATTTATCTTGGCTGCTGTTTCACCGCTAATATATATTTTCTCAGCATGAATTTTATGATCTTCTAGCTCTTCTGTTCGGATCGGCTGGAACGTTCCCAAGCCGACATCCAAAACAACCTTTTCTATTTGCACACCCCTAGCCTCTATTCTTTTCAATACATTCTTTGATAAGTGAAATCCTGCAGTAGGAGCAGCAACCGAACGCATCTCGTCTGGGTCGGCATAAACTGTTTGGTATTCCGACTCCTTTGGCTCCTTCTTAATATAAGGCGGAACCGGCACATGTCCTTGGGATTGTAAATAACTTCTAAGTTGGGCGTCCGTGGCTGCAAGCTCTATCTCTGTCGTGCCATCGATCCTCTTTTTTCTAATAGTTGCTTTTATTGTGTCGAGCCAGATTACATCCCCAACCTTTGAGGATCCTTTTACAAGAGCTTCCCACTTCTGGGTTGGACCAGGTATGAGATTCAATAGGAATACTTCACGCGGGTTACCGGTCCTTTCGTGTACGCCAAACAATCTTGCCCGTAACACACTGGCTACGTTTAGAACCAAGAGGTCATCTGGCCTCAGTAATGACGGTAAGTCAAAAACTGTCAGATCAGCGCTAACTCCAGTCACCCTAGAATAATGCAATAATTTGGCCGTCTCCCGCGGATCGGCTGGCTCCTGAGCAATAAGTTCTTCCGGCAGCGCAAAGTCCAAATCATTCGTCTTCATGACGGTTTATCTTAAGCGTCCTGCCCCTCTTTGGCAATCAAAAATTAGCGTTGCTTTGCCCCAGTTCTCTTCTTTCTTCGGAAGCCACGTTTTCCGCCTCGGCTGTTCCAACTGCTGCTTCGTACGCGGCCAGAATGATATTTTTAACCCTTTCAGGATCAGGTACCTGCTGGAAAGTGAAACGTGGCGCTTCTCCTGCAGTTTGTATGTTGACATCACCAAAATTCAGAAAAGTAGGAAAAATGCCTCGGACAGAACTAGTGACATCCTGGACACGAACAATTCTCTGCTCAGCAACAACGTGCCTAAAAAGAGACACCTGTTGAACATCGATTATTCTTTCATTTGTGACGATCCAAACGTCGAGATAATAATCAACAAGAGCAGCAAAAAAGAAAAGCCACATGCTCAAGTAATAAACTCCCAGGAACATCACCATGATTCCTTGCCACAAAGTGCCGTCGATTAGCGCGAAAAAGTTGGCAGGGATCAATTGATAGATTATGTAGGGCAAGAGCATCAAGAAGAGAAAAAGGAAACCGTTCAACAGCATTACGAACCAGTGGCGACGCAAGAAGACTAGGACTTCCTCCCCCTCATGAAGTCCTCCGGGTATTTTAATTTCAGGAAATTGTTTTTGCATATCAATAGCCAGGGAATACAGGGGCGTTCCAATCAATGCCGAGTACGTAAAACAAAACACCGCTGAGCAACACAACAAAAACAATAAGATAGGTCGAAGCCAAAAGTTTTGCGCTCTTTGCGTTCAACGAAAACTCATACAAGTGGTATACAAGGAAGCCGCTATAAACAATAAAGAACAGAACAAAACATCCGAAAACAAGAGAAGCAACAAGGAGAATGGGATTCATGCCTTTAGAGTAATGAATTTTGGTTCGATATTACAGCCCTTCCTAAGTGTTTATAGGCATTTGCCGTCGCGATACGACCACGCGGTGTCCTCTGGATCATCCCGAGTTGCATCAAATATGGCTCATAAACACTTTCTAGAGTTTCGACCTCTTCATGGGTTGCTGCGGCAAGAGTCTCAATTCCCACGGGGCCACCCTGAAATATGTCAATAATTGTTGAAAGTACTTGGCGATCTGTTTGATCAAGGCCGAGATGGTCAACGTCTAGCATTTCGAGCGCATGCCCCACAACTGGTTCATCGAGTTTTTTATTACCACG
>CAYNDL010000081.1:0-2320 GCA_964396115.1 uncultured Candidatus Saccharibacteria bacterium | reverse complement strand
CCACATGATGCCGGAAGCACTTCGTGAGTTGCGACGTGTGTTACGCTATCGGAAGATTGTATTTTGCCTTTAGGATTGACCTGACCCCTCTGAAATAGAGCGGCGATGATGGAATCCCAAGAACCAAAACCGATAAAGAGCAAAACAGCTGATATCAAGAAGGATATGGCCCATCCCCTACTTTCGTCCAACCCGTGCTCGTTAATTCCGACAAGTTGAATGACAGCTATCAATACCCCTACGGCGATTAAGACCCCTCGTTGATATTTATTCATTTTTTTCTCCTTCGAGTATAACGGCGTGGGAGTTGACCGGGCAGTTTTTTCGGCCCGGTCTTACTTCCTGGTTGGAACATCTTTTTCTTTATCTTTCATTCTTTCATGCCTGCCCCGACGGCCTCTTCTGTATGTCTTGCGGACAGTGATTTGCTTACCAACCCCAGAATAATACTCCAAAAAGCATAAGGGCTCCCAAGAAGGTGATTAGCATAAAAAGTACTCTCGGGATGCTAAATTCATTTTTATAAAGTCTATTATTCTGTGTTTTGTAACTTATTATCTGCTCAGCAAATTGTATTGGACAGGCAGTAAGGAGTAATAAATATGACAGTGATATCAAAATAATTGGTATTTCATTAAATTTGCCAGTTAATATTACGTATGATAACAATCCCAATCCCCAGCCGATATAAACTCCTCCAGATACTTGTAATACACTGATAATATTATGTAAATTATTACTTATATTTTTGTATGTGTGAGCCTTCTTCTCAGTAATCATAAATCCCAGATAACCAGAAAGAATAAATACCATGCCAAGTGACATCTTATAACCAATAATACCTTGATTTTCCTTGACGTAATTTTTGGCTAACTCAATTGTTTCTGTAGTCAACCATTTTGGTGAAAAGGTATATAGTATTGTGATTGCACTTATTGAGATAGCAGTTACAAAAAAAGGTTTTAGCGATATACGTTCCAATTCACAATTTGTTGTTTGCATGTTACTTGCCATGTCCGAGTCTCTACGTGAAAGTTGGGATTACTATTGTAGCAGAGCAGCGCGAGGGGTCGCCCCTCTGGCACTTTTGCCATCGATCACTATTTTTCAATCAGCGTCGTAATGCCGACAAGTGAGCCTGTATAGATCTCAACAGGTGGCGGAATCATTGCTCGTATTTCATCATGGTTTTGATTGATGAAGTCCATAGGGTTTAGGAGGCGTGTTGGCTTTTCAGGAATCCACGAAAATCTATACTCTCTTTGGTAGATATAGCTCCTTGGCTTAGAGAAAAGAACACCCAATGCACTTTGGTGCTTACCATACGTGACTCTTCCATTAGCGCCGATATGCGATGGCATAGCCTTTTCAAAGGCTGTATGTAATCTGGTGGCGAACTCTTCAACATCATGAATTACGAGACAGGCGTCAGCGCCCTCAAATTCATCATAAAGTCCTTCATCGTAATCGTATGCGCAGCATAATATGTATGAATCTATGGACAGAAAATATGTCGAAAACGTGACGTCCCCCAATGGAACTATTGGAGTCTTGCCTAATGTAGTTATAGTGACGGCCTCCGAAGCCACAGCTTTTTCATGGACCAATTCGTTATCTTTTCGAGCAGCATCATACTCATTCCTTATGTATTCAAGCGCTGGAAAAATGAAAAAATGACCATTTTGTCGAGCGTCCTTCAGATATTCAAGTTTGCTGTATCTGTAGAGGCGCTTTTCCAGTGTGCAGTTAACCAAAGTCTTTTTTGCTGTTCCGTCAGGTACAAATGCATGCAGTACCAAGACACCTGATTCTTCGTAGTTGACAAGTGCCAAGTCATCAAGGTGTTTTGCGATCTCCAGGGCACCACCTGTTGTGCCTGCCGTAAACTCAAAGCCTGGTGGGTAAACCTGGCCCCGGATTTTCAACTCCAATCTTCCCACAGGATTCATCCTGGAATTGAATCCAAATAGATCACAGAAATTACAAATCTGGATTTCCGGCATCTTTTTCTCTCTTGTATAACGGGAGCCGCGGGTGACCCGTCCATTCTGGGTCGGCGTCCACTCGCGTGTTCGTGTGCGCGTCGCATGTCGGCGCGTCACCCGCGGAAAACTAGGGGACACTGCCCATATTATTGAGGCTATCCAACAACAAACCGGGGAGTGTCCCTAGTTTCACTATAGCTGATTTCATAATTTTCTCCTTTTGTTGTCCAACGGGTCCGCTCCAGTTCGCTGTTCTGCGGCGCGGGTCAGCGCGACGCAGGACTCATTATTCACCGGAATTCCGGTGTTCCTCCACCCAGCAGGTATTGCCTCAC
>CAYNDL010000080.1:0-2572 GCA_964396115.1 uncultured Candidatus Saccharibacteria bacterium | reverse complement strand
TCTACCACTGAGCTACGCGCGCTCGTCGTTTCCGCTCTCGACTGGCGTATTTAAGCATGAAAGCTGATGTTTTTCAATGGCTTGTTAGATGGAGGACTGGAAATTTTTCCAAAAAAACGGCAAAGTATTGATGACTCTTAAAAGCAATGTCGCAGGAGTGTGGGTCAAAAGGTCCCTAGTCGAGCGACACCTTGAAAAGGGAAAGGGGGAAGTTCGTGAGTGGAAACCGTCTGGTTTTGCCGCCCTAGCCTCAAGGGCTCGTAGCTCAGTGGTAGAGCGCGCGTCTTATAAGCGCGTGGTCGCAGGTTCGATCCCTGCCGAGCCCACAGAAATTAAAAATCCCCCTGAGGAGATAAGGGGGATTTTTCAGAATCTTTAATTTTGTTTAGGCAGGTGCTGCGCCGGGTTGAGGTTTTGCAGTTGCCGGTGGATTTTCTGTCACTGGCGCCGTTCCGGTTGGTTTTTCCTCGGAAGGATTTTGAGGCTTTGCGGGGCGCTCGCCCATAAGTTCCAAAAACTCGTCTTGCTCAATGGTCTCTTTTTCAATTAACACCTTGGCAATCAATTCCCATTTCTCCTTGTTTTGGGCGATTGTTTCCAAAGCTTTCTCTTTGGCGTCCTGCAAAATCTTCGAAATTTCTTTATCGATCCTTGAAGCTGTTTCCTCAGAGTAGTTGCGTTGTTCGCCAAAATCTCTGCCAAGGAAAACATATTCCTCGCGTTCGCCGAATGTGATCGGCCCCATGTCACTCATGCCATATTCCGTCACAATGCTTCTCGCTAATTCGGTCGCTCGTTTTAAGTCATTGGAAGCGCCAGTTGTTAGCTCCTTAAACTGCGTGAGTTCAGCGGTATACCCGCCAAGAAGGGTGGCAAGTTCACCGTAGAACTCCGGTCGGGAGTGTAAACGGCGTTCTGCATCTGGCAACTTTAGTGTGTAACCACCTGCGCGACCCCTAGAAACAATGGATATTTTGCGAACAGGATCTACGTGAGGAAGGACGTGAGCAACTATCGCATGTCCAGCTTCGTGGTAGGCGGCGATTTCTTTCTCCTTTGTGCTGAGCATGTGGCTCTTACGTTCAGGGCCCAACATTACTTTCTCGATAGAATCGAGAAGTTCGGGCATGCCGATTTGTTTCTTGTTGCGACGAACTGTTAATATCGCTGCTTCGTTCATCAAGTTAGCCAGATCTGCTCCTGAAAAGCCGGGTGTGCGTTCGGCAATCCTGCGGAGATCAACTTCTTTTACGAGCGGTTTGCCCTCAGAGTGAACCTTAAGAATCGCTTCACGTTCATCAATATCCGGCAAATCCAGCGTTACATGACGGTCGAACCGTCCTGGCCGGAGAAGGGCAGGGTCGAGGACGTCAGGACGGTTTGTGGCGGCGATAACGATGACTCCTTCATCAGTAGCAAATCCATCCATCTCAACCAAAATTTGATTGAGGGTCTGTTCGCGTTCATCATGACCTCCACCTAGGCCGGCGCCACGATGACGGCCGACGGCATCCAGCTCATCGACGAAAACAATAGCGGGTGCGTTCTGTTTGGCTTTCTGGAATAGGTCACGTACACGGCTCGCACCAACTCCAACAAACATTTCCACGAATTCTGAACCAGACATGTGAAAGAATGGAACGTCTGCTTCGCCAGCAACAGCTTTTGCCAGCAGGGTTTTGCCAGTTCCAGGAGAACCGATCAAAAGTACGCCTTTCGGTATACGTGCTCCCATTTCTGTAAATTTCTTTGGTCGCTTCAGGAAATCGACAACCTCTACTAGTTCTTCCTTGGCTTCCTTTGCGCCAGCCACATCTTTGAAAGTCACGCGCTTACGCGGTGGATTTTCACCTGTTGGTTTGGGCCGGATTTGCCCAAAAGAAATGGCTCGAGAATTGGCGGCTTGCGCGGAACGGATCATGAAGAACATGAAGCCACCTAATAATAAGAAGGGAAGAATAGCTGGAAGCAGGGCAGACAGCCAGTAACCGAAACCAGATGGCTGTTTAACGGAAATTTCCACATCTCTAAGTTTTGCTTGGTCAACACCGAGGTTTGCTAGTGATTCTGTTAGGGAAGAATCCACTTCTTTTGTGGCAGCCTCCTTTTTATTGTCCTTCTTTTCGATGGTTATTTTATCTTGTTCTACCGTTATTTTCTTCACGTTGTCCGCGTTGACTTCAGTGGCAACTTTGGAGAGGGGAACAGTTGGGACCTGTTCGTTTGGGGTAGCAAAAAGGGAGACGATCGCAACTAAAATAGCAAGCACTAGAAGACTAGCGCCGATATTTTTAGCGGAGAAACGCGGTGGTCGCGCTTTGGGGAGACGCATACGAGCCATAAGTTTATTATTAAGAGTTTATCATTAGCCAATGAAGGGGTTCAACGCCTAGCCATTGCGTAAACCATAGGGTCTAATACCTATTTTTGTTGTGTTGTTCTTCACTACAGCACGAACAAAAACTGTCTGGTGAGACGCATTCGTCGTTGCTGTAGAAAATTGTGACGCCGCAGTGATCAATCGGTTTTCTTGGACTTCTTCTTTGCAGCAGTTTTCTTCTTCTTTTCTTTG
>CAYNDL010000079.1:0-2599 GCA_964396115.1 uncultured Candidatus Saccharibacteria bacterium | reverse complement strand
TCTTCCTCGCACGCTTCTTTGATGTAGCTCACTACCTCACTGGGATCATGTGCCCTCATCTTCCTTCCTTGGAAATTGATGAGAGAACAAAAATTGCACTTGTGGGGACATCCGCGTCCCGCGTTGATTGTGCGCACTCGAGAAACGAAGCAGTCCAGGTAATCCGGAGGGTGACGGGGTAGAGGGGTGTTCCGGAGGTCGGGACGACCCCCTTTGTAAAGGGAACGTGCGTTACCGGCAATGATGTCTGATAATGCTTTTCGCCACACATCGTTTTCAGGTGACTCGGCTTCTGCTTCCCCCTGAAAGACAACGACGCCGTTATCAAACAGGGTTTGAATATCAGCCGGAATCACGTGCGGGCAAGGAACATTGGGTCGCGAGGGATCGGAGATGCCGTCGTACATCGTGGCCAGCATGCCACTTAAGTGAGCTCCTCCGATGACACACGTGGCTCCACGCCCCTGCCATCTTCGAATGATGTCGCAGGCTCGAGGAAACTGGGCAGTTTGCACACCAACGAGGCACACAATGAGTTTTGTGTCCTCCTGAGGAAAGCGTTTACCAAGCTTCTCCAAGAGTCTCGCGTGGGACGTGATTCCGTCCTCAAACATCAACACTTCGTGTGTTATGTCTGGAGGAAGGATTTTTCCGAGGGCGTTTCCAGTCAGGAAAAACAATGTCTTGAGCGTGTCCGAAGGTAGGACTCCCTTCTTGAATCGGTAGGGGAACCCCTCGTCATCGTAGTGGGAAGCCTTGATCAGGAGAACGACGACGTGACGCAAGGCGGAAATCGTCGCGGTTACCATGTATGCACCTCGTAAACTGTGGATTGTTTGGGTTGTCTAAGAAACAGTGCTTCGAAAAGCACCCCATAACATAACACCTATTTTATTAATTTGCTACCAGTCGTACGGCCATCTGCTGTACCATGCTTCTATGGATTTAGATACTTCAGTTGCGCGTTTGCCGACCGTTAGCCAGAAAGTGGTGGAGGGTCTTGCCCGGCTGGGAATAAAAAAAGTGCGCCATCTCCTTTATTATTTTCCGAATCGCCATGAAGATCGGAGAAAAATTACGGCAGTGAGCGAAGTCGTTCCAGGCAACCCCGTTGTTCTTCATGGAGTTTTGGAAAACGTTGCCGCTAAACCGAGTTTTCGTCGTGCAAAAGATGGTAAGGCGCGGCGAATAATTTTAACAAAAGCAATCTTTCGTGATACGACCGGAGAATTACCTGTTGTGTGGTTTTACCAAAGGTTTATCGAACGACAATATCCGTCGGGTACGGAAGTGTACCTTTGCGGGACACCTTCGCAGAACGAGAACGGTCTGTCTCTGGCAGCTCCTGAAATAGAGAGGGCAACAGACGGAAAAGAACCCGTACACGTGGGTCGGTTAACCCCAGTGTATTCCGAAACCGAAGGAGTTACTTCCCGCTATTTGCGCTATTTGGTATCGCGTTGTCTGACACTCTCCGACTCTTTGGTGGAGTATCTTCCGGGAGAAACGATCAGAGATAATAATCTTCGTTCATTCAAGGAAGCGATAAGAGGAATTCATTTCCCCAAGTCGGAAGAGGAGTTGTTTGAAAGCCGACGAAGGCTAGCTTTTGATGAGCTGTTTATTTTACAGCTAGCGGCGCTTGTGCGGAAAAAAGAACGCATACAAGAGAAATCTTTTTCTCTCGATTTCCAAGATCAGGAGTTTGAAAAAATTGTGGCTGGACTTCCTTTTTCCTTAACACCCTCACAAGGGGAAGCTATTAAAGAAATTGTTTCTGATCTAAAAAAAGATATTCCAATGAATAGGTTGTTGGCCGGAGATGTCGGTTCGGGAAAAACCGTGGTTGCGGGATTGAGTGCGATGGTGGCGGCATTGGCAGGAACACAAACAGCACTGGTTGCGCCAACAGAGATATTGGCCCAGCAACATGCATCTAGTCTAGATAGCATGTTCAAGGAAGCGGGTTTGCGTGTCGCTTTGCTAACTGGTTCGCTAAAGACAAAAGAGAAATCGGAGATCATAAAAATGACCGAAGGAGGCGAGGCCACCTTGTTGGTGGGTACGCACGCTTTGTTCCATTCCAAAATCAATTTTAGGAAACTGGGACTAATTATTGTGGACGAACAGCACCGCTTCGGGGTGGAACAACGAGCCGAACTTACAAAGAAGGGGAAGGAGAGAGTTCCACACTTCTTGTCTTTAACCGCGACTCCAATTCCGCGGACGTTGCAATTGACAGCTTATGGTGATGTGGATGTAACGATGTTAGAACCGCGACCAGGCCAAAAGAAGGTGAGGACAGAGGTGATTGCCCCCGCCTGGCGACACCGAATTTATGACAATCTTGCTGAACGGATGAAAAAGGGGGAACAAGTGTTTGTTATTTGCCCAAGAGTAGAAGAAACAGACGATGAAACTAAATCAGTAAGAAGCGAATTCGAAAATCTGAAGAAAAATATTTTTCCAGATTTTAGGGTTGAAATGTTGCATGGAAAAATGGAAAGCGATGAGAAGAGTGAAATTCTGGAAAATTTTCGAACAGGAGAAATAAATTTATTGGTCTCTTCTTCGGTAGTTGAAGTTGGTGTTGATATTC
>CAYNDL010000078.1:0-2648 GCA_964396115.1 uncultured Candidatus Saccharibacteria bacterium | reverse complement strand
GACGAATAATCTTTTGCGTCAAAGATCCGCAAAGGAAATTGTTGAGATTGGCTTTGACGGTTATGCGATAGGAGGCCTCTCAGTAGGTGAAGCCGCAGAAGATATGTATAAGACAGTAGGATTAACAACGCCCTTATTACCAGAGGATAAACCACGTTACTTGATGGGCGTTGGACAGCCCCAGGACATTGTCGAAGCGGTCAGGCGCGGCGTGGATATGTTTGATTGTGTTTTGCCGACCCGCAACGCACGGCACGCACTTCTATATTCGGAACTAAATGATGAATATCTCGGGGAGATTCTTTCTTCCTCACTGGATTCAAGAGTTGACGGTGAAAAATTGTATAGGAAAATTAATATAAGAAATAATCAGTATCAATATGAAACTGGTCTGGTGAACCCTGCTTGTGAACAACTAGCTGGTGTGAGTTTTGCATATTTAAGGCATTTGTTCCAAATCGGTGAGCCGATGGCTCTTTACTTAGCGACCGTAAACAATCTGTGTTTTTATTTGAATTTAATGGCGAGGATCCGCGAACACATTAGAGAAGAAGAATAAGAGAAAAAATATATATATTGGTTTATAATGCCAACATGGGATTTTGGGATTTTATGTTCGGCGGTTTTCGAAAACCGCCTGAGGAAAATGAGGCCTCTGGATTTGGTGAAGAGAAGAAGGCCTATGGAAACTTGTATGTTGGGGGAAGGGGACGCACTGAACACGAAGCCGAAGATGTTGTCGAGGAAGAAAAGCCAACCCGGGCAGAGCTTATTAAGAACCGTGATCTGCGTGGCATGAATGAAGACCTACGCACGGTTGAAAGACGGGCACGGGACTTAAACATTTTTGATGAGAAGGTGAGAAAGAGGGTTGGTAAGTTGGAGAAGGACTTCGGTAAAATTGAGAAAACAAGCGACCCAAGACTCCTTTCACAAGCGAGGGAGAAAACGCGGCGTGACCTGCGCAAGGGTTATGCGAAAACGGAATCAGCATTCAAGAAAAGAATCGAGACGATGAAAAAACATGGTGCCACGGACAGGCATATCAGGGAAGAGGAACTCAAGCTGAAGAAAATACATGAAGATATGAGTTCGATGTACAGAAGATCTGGTGGGTCAGGAATGCTTAAATAGTAAATACAATACGTTGAGGTCTAATCAACCGCAATCAATAAAACTTGACAAAAACCCCAAAAAGGTTATAATGCCCTGTTTTGCTTTGTTCGTTTCGCTAGGAAAGACTGTCTGTTACGGGGCAGAAGTAGTTTAGGTTCCGGGGTGTCCGGGATCGGGGAGACTACTTCAACATTTTAAGGAGTTCGTGCATGTCGCCGAAAGCTGGAATCCTCGAGAAGATCGCTGAGGCGGTCGGAAACATGGGAGTTCCGGAAGCGCTCAGCATCCTCTACAAAGAAGAAGGCGAACCCGTCATCCAGAAGATCGCGGACGTGATCGCGGCCGAGTTCGCGGCGCAGTGTCCGCCCGAATACGTGATCTAGGACACCGCTTCGTCGGAATCCGGACGACCGTCTTCAGAAGCTATTACTACTCCCGTGAGAGAAATCTTACGGGAGTTTCTTGATAGTTTAGTTAAAATGCAAACTCCGTACTTATAGGACATTTTGACTATGAACTTAAAAATAAATACACTTCTGCTATGCCAGCAACCTCTTTAGATCAAATTATATCTTTCGCCAAAAGGCGAGGTTTTGTTTTTCAGTCTTCGGACATCTACGGAGGGGCAGCGGCTGCCTACGATTACGGTCCTCTTGGTGTCGAGTTAAAAAATAATATTAAGCGGCACTGGTGGAAAACAATGACTCAGGAAAATGAAAATATTGTCGGTATCGATGCTGCTATTATGATGCACCCCAAGGTATGGGAGGCTTCCGGACACGTCACTAATTTCACGGATCCCCTGGTTGAGTGTCAGCAATGCCATAAGAGGTTTCGTGTAGACCATTTTCTGGGTGATGATGTTTTTCTTCCCATTAAAAACGATAGGGAGGCATTAGTTGCTGCCGTGGGGAAAAAGTCATGCCCAGGGTGTGGCGTTAAGGGAAAGTTCACAGAACCGCGCCAATTTAATCTAATGTTCACGACGCATCTGGGCGCAGTAGAAAACGAAGGGTCTGTAATTTACCTAAGGCCAGAAACGGCACAAGGTATTTACGTAAACGCAAACCTGGTTGCATCGGCCATGCGCATGAAAGTTCCCTTTGGTATTGCCCAAATAGGAAAGGCTTTTAGAAACGAAGTTACTCCCGGTAATTTTACCTTCCGCACAGTGGAGTTTGAACAGATGGAAATGCAGTATCTTGTTAAACAAGAAGAGGCGGCTGCGGCTTTTGAGGCCTGGAAAGAAAAGAGGATATCTTGGTACGGAAAACTCGGATTTGCTGAAGACAAGTTGCGTTTTCATGAGCACGCAAAAGATGAACTTGCCCATTATGCCAAGGCAGCTTTTGACATCGAGTACAAGATGCCATTCGGTTGGAAAGAGATCGAGGGTATCCATAATCGGGGGGATTGGGATTTAAAACGCCATAGTGAGTATTCGGGTAAGGATCTTTCTTTTTTCGACGAGGAAACAAAAGATAAATTCTTGCCATGGATTGTCGAAACCTCCGTTGGAGCTGACAGAGTTA
>CAYNDL010000077.1:0-2741 GCA_964396115.1 uncultured Candidatus Saccharibacteria bacterium | reverse complement strand
ATTCTTTCTGCAGTCTTCTTCCCGATCCCGGAAACCTGGGTGAGAAGTGTAACATCACCAGAAACAATGGCCTTGATTAACGTATTTACATCTGCCACAGCCATGACATTCAGTGCTGTTTTCGGCCCAATACCTGGTGCCTGAAGAAGCAGCTTAAAGAAGGAAAGCTCACGACGATCATTAAAACCATACAAGGAAAGTTCGTCTTCCCGAACATGAAGGTAGGTGTGATACGTGACTTTTTCGCCGGTCTTTGCGCCCGCCAGCATGGCAGGTGGGCCAAAAACACGGTAACCGATTCCGTTTAACTGCAGTATTACGGAGTCCAAGCCCACATGTTCGACTATACCTGAAAGAGAAGCGATCATATCCATAGGTTACCTTATATAATGAAATTATTGCGAGAGATGTCCCCCAACATTACCCCGGCAATTTTCTTGCACAGCAAAGTCAACAGGTATATGATATGTTGCCAATATGAACAAGGGATTATTTAAATTAAAAGCGCCCTTCCCCCCTGCCGGCGATCAGCCCCGCGCAATCTCAGAACTGACAAAAAACTTGAAGGATGGAATGAAACACCAAACTTTACTGGGAGTTACCGGTAGCGGAAAAACTTACGTAATGGCCAACGCAATCCAAAACTTGCAACGACCTGCACTTATTTTGTCGCACAACAAAACTCTGGCGGCACAACTGGCCAGCGAACTCCAGGATTTTTTTCCAGAGAATGCGGTTCACTACTTCGTCTCCTATTACGACTATTACCAACCAGAAGCATACGTTGCCCGTACGGATACCTACATTCAGAAGGATGCAGACATTAACGAAGAGATTGATCGTCTCCGTCATGCAGCAACACAATCACTACTAACCAGAAGAGACGTCATAATTGTTGCGTCCGTCTCGTGTATTTACGGAATCGGCAGTCCGGAAGAGTATCTTGAGGAAGCCATCCACGTTGAAGTGGGACAAAAAATAAAAAGGAACGACCTTCTTCTACAACTGACCCACTCTCTTTATTCCCGAAATGACATCGACTTCAAGCGCGGTACTTTTCGTGTTCACGGAGATACCGTAGACATACACCCCGTCAGTGATGACATGATCGTCAGAGTTTCTTTTTTTGGGGATGAAATAGAACGCATAACGCGCATGGACCCGCTTACTGGTGAAGTCCTGGACATACTTTCTAAAACAGAAATATACCCCGCTAAACTGTACATGCTCGCTCAAGAACGGCTACCTGCCGCATTGAAAGCAATCCGGGAAGAACTTAGCGAGAGACTCCAAGAATTGCGGGAACGTGGCAAGATCGTTGAGGCACAACGGCTTGAACAACGAACAAATTATGATTTGGAGATGATCGAGACGGTTGGTTATGTGTCAGGCATCGAGAATTATTCGCGCCATCTTTCGGGAAAAAAACCAGGAGAGCCGCCAGCTGTATTACTTGATTTCTTCCCTAAAGACTTTATTGCTTTTGTGGACGAATCTCACATTACACTGCCGCAAGTATACGGCATGCACGCTGGGGACCGTTCAAGGAAGGAAACACTCATCGCCCACGGGTTCAGGCTCCCTTCTGCCCTCGACAACCGACCTCTCCGATACGACGAGTTCGAGAAGAAGCTTGGTCAGGTTGTTTATGTTTCTGCAACACCTGCACCCGAAGAGAGAGAAAAAAGTGAAAATATTATCGAATTAATCGTCCGCCCGACAGGATTACTCGACCCACAGATCGAAATCAAACCAACGGAACACCAAATAGACCACTTGATGGACCAGATAAAAGAGAGGATCAAAGCAAAGCAAAGAGTGCTCGTGACTACACTAACAAAGAGAATGGCGGAGGATCTTACGAGCTACCTGCAGGACCTAAACATTAAAGTCCAATACCTTCATTCTGATATAGATACACTTGAAAGAGTTGAGATATTGCGCGATCTAAGGCTTGGCGTATACGACGTTGTTGTTGGTATCAACCTATTACGTGAAGGATTGGATTTGCCTGAAGTTTCCTTGGTAGCAATTTTGGATGCCGACAAGGAAGGTTACCTGCGAAGTGATTCCGCATTGATCCAGGTAATGGGACGGGCAGCACGACATGCAAACGGAAAAGTAATAATGTATGCGGACAAAATTACAGGTTCAATGAAGCGGGCAATCGATGAAACCAACAGGCGCCGTGCAATCCAGGAAAAATATAATAAGGATCACGGCATCGAGCCCCGTACCATTAAGAAAGCAATCCGCGAAGATAGGCTTGCCGGGAAGAAAGAGGAGGCCGCCGTAACAGCTGCCAAGGAACTGCATGTAAAACCAGAAGACGTGCCTCATATGATCAGCGAGCTTACCTCGAAAATGCATTTTGCTGCCGCCAACCTGGAATTCGAAGAAGCGGCTCGTTTACGAGACCTTGTAAATATGCTCAAAGGAAACAAAAAAGCTGGGGGACGACGCCAAAAAATCCCCAACAAGAGATAAGGCAAAAGTTAGCTCGGCTTGCCTCGAAAAAACTCAACGACGTCTTTCAAGGTTCGATCGAGGGAGATCTCTGGCTGCCAACCAGTTTGCTTTTTAAGTTTTGTGTTATCACCGATAAGAACAGGAATATCTGCGGGACTGTCTTTCTCGGGCCCATGTTCGTAACGGGCAGGAATCTTGGATAATGGCAACATCTTCTCGAGCATTTCCTTCATTGAGATACGTCCACCAGAACACACGTTATAAACCTCACC
>CAYNDL010000076.1:0-2891 GCA_964396115.1 uncultured Candidatus Saccharibacteria bacterium | reverse complement strand
CGATCAAACAAGTGTAAACCTTTCGGGCGTCGGATGTCGGCGGACAATTTTTTGCAGTTCACGCCTGTATTTTTCTCCAGACTCTCGACGAACAACTGGATGGGTTGCTCCAATGATTAAATAAATAACTTCTGGATGCTTTACAACAACATCACGCAGTGCATTGAGGACATATTCTATTCCCTTACCCGGACTAAGGAGGCCGAAAGTCATCAAAACTTCTCGTCCCTCCAGGCCGAAGACCCGCTTAAAATAATCGCTGCCGTGGAAAGGCACGTCGGGCGCCCCATGGTGGATAAAGGCCATTTTTTCACGAGGAATTCCATAAACCGGTTCAAGAATTCTGCGGGCATTTCTTGACATTAAGACAATGCGGTCGCTCCTCTGTGCGACTTCCTGCAAAGCCCGCAACTGAAATTCGTTTGGCTTTTTGATGCACGTGTGGAGAGTCGTCACGACAGGTTTTTTCAAGTGCCGTAAAAAATCGAGAATATAACTGCCATCCCAGTTATCCTTACCATTGCCCGTCCCAAAGATTCCATATTCGTGCTGCAAACTAACAAGAGCAATGTCACTATTATTGATATACTCGGCTGCTGCTATGTAAGAACTTTGGTCATGTTGTTCAATTACGAACTTAACCTCTTTTGAATATGGTTTTGTCCGCATAAGATTGGAGTCGTGAACAGCAATAATTACTGGCCTGGCAAAGACTCCGATTGTATTGATCGCTGACGAGAGATCAGAAGTAAACGTCGCAATACCACACTCGCGCGGCGGGTACGTGGATACGTAAGCAATTTTCTTGCCCCTGGGTTGCGATCTCCTTAATAGCGTTATGCCACTTGAGATCTTCTTTCGGCTGCGTGTGTGCTGCGGCATATTTCCCTAGATTAATGATATTTTACGCTTTTAGGCAAACAGCCTATAAATCAGTGTTCCCTAACTTCTACTAATTCCTTCTGGGCACGGCTTGAAAGTTCCCTGATGTAACTTTCCTCAAGAAGGCCGCTTTTCCTGAGCACGTTAGTCGCAGTCGCCAAGCGATCGACTTCAACAGCTGGCCCACCCGAGAAATTTTTATCAACACTCAATACTTCGGAAGAAATCAGTCTGGTCGCATCCCTAACTTCTCTGGCAAAATCCATAGCCATCAAATAACGTCCATTGTCAAAGAGGACTGTTGCCTGAGTCATTGAGGACTCAGCGAGTTCGAAAAGTTCTTTTCCTCCTATATGCACCTTCTCCTCATCGTTGTTCAATATTTCCCTCGCCTGTTCTAGCGCACGTTCAGCTCGAGCCAATTGTTCAAGCAAAATTGACCTCACTATATCATCTGGCAGGGCTGCAGTCTGGGGCATAAGTTGCATGACAATCCTATCCTCCCCAATATCCATGAATCGATACGGAGTGTCGCTCCTTTCAGTTTCCTGGTATTGCTCGCCGTCATCAGCAGAAACAAGTTCGATTTGTTCACTTTCTCGAAAAAGAGTTTCAACTGACTCTATGCTTCCAATCATTGTCCGGACTGTCTTGTTTGTTAGTGTGACTGGTCGCCCCCCATTTTCAAAAGAATTACCTGCGACACTTGCGGCAAGTTCCATTTTTGCCAGCCACCGTTCCAACTGAACTCTTGTTATATTCGCATTCCGCAAACCACGGGCATCCAGCACCTGCAGTTCGGCAATCCTTTCTGAAGCATTTTGGAGAGCCATCTGGGCTTGAAAATTTTTAAGGCCAAAAGAAAAGATATTTATTTGGATCCATTCATCAAAATTGTCCAGAAAGTAAAATGGACTACCTGGTAAAATGCCTGCGTCAACAGCCAATACTGGACGAGAAGGCAACTGGGACTGAAAGGATACTGCGGATGCAACAGGGACAAGAACCATCTGAAATGGAAGTACGAGCGAAATAAACAATATTTTCATGTTCATTTTTTAATATTTTACCACAACAAAGTTGCCTAGGCTTCCAATTTGAGTTTGCCTGCGCCAATCGCCTCCCCAATCACTTTGCCCCACCCCTCCATTCGGTCGCTCAATTCGTGCAATCGTTCGGGTTTTAAAAATTCTACCTTAGTATATTCGTCGCCCTGCTCCGGCAATTCAACCCTTTCAGCTTTTAATTTGTAGATCAGGCCTAGGTGCACACTGTCAAACAATGTCTCTTCGTATAAAATTATTCCCACTGCTTTGGGTTCTGAAAATCCCGCAGGAAACACGAGCTCCTCTGATAGCTCACGCAGAAAAGCTTTGCCAAAAAAATCAGGTGCCTTGTAGCCATCAATCGGTTCAACGTGTCCGCCGCAAGCCAGGCCGATTTTATTGTTGTGTCGCATTTCCTTATAGCCCTCATTCCCACCTTTTCTTTCTGCCCTCCACAGCCCGAGAACATTTTGACCATCCGTTACGATTCCATAAACAATCGCCTGGAGATACTTCTTGTCACTCTCCAGAGTTTGTCTTTCCCTGAATTCGCCGCTCTCTTTAAAAACACTGACCGCTAAGGAAAAAATTCTTTCATCTACCGTGAACCCTAAAGGAATTGAACCGCCTAGACCTTGTTCCAATTTTGTTCTTTCAACACAAAAAACTTTTTGTCCACTCATATTCTTAAAATATCATATGTAAAACCTATTTTCGGGATTCCCGGTACCCTGCTGCCAGTGCCTCTTGGTCTGTACTAAAACATTCTTCGGGATTGGTAACTAAATAATAATCGCCGCCAGGTTCGTGGTAAATCTTCTCTCCATTTATGTTTATATTGCCTTTTATTGGCTTATCTGCAGTGCAATCAGCAGTTTGGGATGTAACGCTTTGCCAAAACTTAACTCGCGCGTTACCCCCGTTCTCAGCAGCTTTTTTTAGAGTATCCAAATATTTTACATT
>CAYNDL010000075.1:0-2922 GCA_964396115.1 uncultured Candidatus Saccharibacteria bacterium | reverse complement strand
GAGCGGCAAATATTCCATCCGTAACGTCGAACTGAACTATAGGTGCTATGTCCTTCACTTTTGCTAAACGAGTAATAAATTCTTCTTTCGAGTAAACGTTTATTACCGGCTCAACAACACGATCGAAATTATTCATTTTCGGCTCGGCGGTGGTGTTGTTCATAGTACGAGATCTTGTTAACGCGTCTCATATGACGCTCTCCTTGGGGAAAGTTCTCGGAGATAAAGTGCTTTACGATGTCGAGTGCTATTGCTAAGCGTGTTTTTTCGCTTGCAAGCACCAGTATATTTGCATCGTTGTGTTCACGAGCCCTTTTTACCGCAAAAACATCATCCACAAGCGCCGCACGAACCCCAACTACCTTGTTTGCTGCCACTGACATACCAATACCTGTGTCGCAGATAAGAATTCCCCTATTATCTTTATTTTTTGCAACAGCCTCACCCACAGCAAAAGCATAATCAGGATAGTCATCTCCTCCCTCAGGAGAAGTGGGACTCATATCAATCACATCATACCCATCACTAATTAATGCGACCTTGATTTTCTCCTTTAATAAATTACCTGCATGGTCAGCACCGATGTATATCTTCATTTCTTTAGTCTAAATAAGGATCGGTCAACGCATTTATTGTTTAATTTCAAAAAAAAGGCGGACGTGCCCACTCCTATTGCCAAAACTGCCGCAAAAAAATTCAAGTTAGAGAAGCGCAAGAGAAAAAGGAGGTACGACGTGATTAGAATATAGGTACCCGCGTACCAGGAACACTTACCTCCAATTGCTCCCACAAAAGCTACGAACCCAGTTATAAAACTCACCCATAAAATAAAAGTGACACTCGTCCGGTTTAAGAAGAAAGGTAGACTAAGTACACCAGCAGCTATCAAGGTAAGGCCTCCGATAAGTCTAGTTATACCATCAAGTGATCTGATATATCTTTTCATATTTGTTTCGATATAAATATAGCACGTCGAACTTGGAATTGTAGTATCATTAATTCTGGGGATAACCGTTCCTTTTGGCGACAATGGAGTTTGCCATGTCCGTCTCACTCAGTCCGGCTGCAAATCAATTGGCACTGAACATGGAGCCCCGCTTGATCGCACAAATCCAAGAAGAGGTCGATGCTCTGCTTGGGAGGACTCAAAATATTAGCGTCCAAGCAACCAACGTTCTTGGTGTCATCGGCGTCAATACAACTGTTACGGAGGAACAGTTCGCTGTGATGCACCAGACCGTTCTCCACTTCTTTGGAGGAGAAAGAGAGATAATCGAAATCTTGAGCAACGAGCCCAATTTTTCGGTTTTGATCTTTGCCTACTGGGCAATCATCCAAACTCTTCCCAAATCGGCTGCCGCAGATATTCTCCTCAGCACGTAGGATCCCACAGACCTACCAACTCCATCACCCTCGATGGAGTTTTAAAAATATTGACAACAACCTTGCAATTATTGCAAATTTATGATAGTATAATTGACTTTATTACTAATATTAAGGCTAATGAAGAAAAGGTCGGTTTTAGTTACGGGGGGTGCGAACGGGATTGGTGAGGCGATTGCCAAAGCTTTTCTTCGACAGGGTGATGCTGTAACTATTCTTGATGTAGATAAAAAAGGGTGTCGCAGATTCCAGAAATGGGCCAGAAAACACAAGTGCACTAACGCACTAGCAATCAACGCAGATGTGGCGGATATCTCCCTTCATAAGGGCATCATCAAGAAGGTCGAAGAAGAAAATGGACCAATTACCGTATTGGTTAACAACACAGGCATTGGCACTTCAAAGAAAATATTCGCAATTCAACCTGAAGATTTTGATGCCGTACTGCAAACCAACATTCGCGGGCCATTCTTTTTGTCACAAGCGATCAGCCGGAAGATGCGAAGAGGCGGGAGTATCGTTTTTCTGACATCTGTTCATCAAGATAAGCCGCTTGGTGACGCTGTTTACGCTATGTCTAAGGCAGCGCTGAAAATGCTCATAAGAGAATTCGCATTATCTGTTGCCGACAAAAAAATACGCGTAAATGGTGTTGCTCCTGGAGCAATTCGTAACAACAGAACAATTCCTTCTCGTTTTATTTCAGTCCCGTTAGGAGAGTGCCGCGGCCGCACAGGAGACATCGCGCAAGCAGTACTTTTCCTTACCTCCGACAATGCCGCATATGTAACCGGCGAAATTCTTACTGTCGACGGTGGTCTATCCCTGGTTAACTGGATCTTCCAGAAGGGTGAGAGTATTCCGCAGTCTCCCTAATTATTATCCGTATCTCTTTCAATCTGGCGCTGTATTTCTTTTATAGCTTCACGCACGTTTGTTTCTAGGCCTATGTGTCGTGAACGGGCAACGAATGAATCAGCAGAACCCATATATGATTCGCCTGACCAGAGGAGTAAGTACAATTTTACTGAGTAAGCAACTGTCTTCCCTACAGGATTTTTTGGCTGTTCAATTGTTAGTTCAATCCGTTGTACCGGCATCCGCTTGTTTATTTTTTCGCCAAACTTCTCCAACATACTTGTCAGCTGCTGGATGCGATAATCTTTAGTTGGCCCATCAGGACCGTGATGGAAAATAATCGGTATTCGTGCCGCTTGTTTAGATTCGGCAATGGCGCTTAGGAAAGACTTAGTCGAAATAATCGACTTGGGTATGCGGTATTTATCGACAATTACGATACTCGGGACGCGGCTCTCTATCATTCTTTTTATAGCCGACTTTATGCTGTCGTTTTCACTAATCGTAATCACGGATTTTGATGCAAACTCAATAGCCGGTGTTTTATCTTCGACGGGCACATTTTGATCTATGCGCTGTAAATTTACGCCCGTCCTGCCAATTGAGGCTGTAAACCGCTCTTTCTTTCTGTGTTTTGCGAAAGCGGTTTCAATGTCTCGACGCGTAATAATCCCGGCAATT
>CAYNDL010000074.1:0-3017 GCA_964396115.1 uncultured Candidatus Saccharibacteria bacterium | reverse complement strand
ACAGTACGGATGAATACCCCTTGGCGTGCCGAAGATAACATGTCGTCTGCCGCTATTACAGGTGGTGGAAAATTACCCGACAACCGCATAAAGACCACTCCTTTTTCCGGATAAGCACGCAAGAAAGCAGCTGGCTTAACAGAACCGTCAGCAAATAAAACCTGCGGAGACCGCGGCAAGGCAGAATTGTTTGGCGCGACCATAATTCCATCAGCCGTGAGCACAACACCTGTTTCAATCATCTGTCCATTGTCGTTCATAAGCCCCACCACACCGCTTTTTACATTGTTGACCACACTGGCAAAAACATCGGCAGAACCTGAAACTGTCTCTACGCGCTCAATAACCCGATTTCCCCCACCCTGCCCGCGCAAAAGATTTTTGGTAACAAGCCAGGACGAAATTGCACCACCGAGGGCGCCTGTTAGAAATACGAGTACCAGCACGGTTAAGATCGCGCGTACTGTCAAAATGTATAAGGATTTTTGTGCCATACAAAGTTAATTTATATAACCGACCAGCGTGCTGTGCCAAGTATCAGCGTGATCGCTACTGTGCCAAACACTAGGTATTCCGTAACCATCTTCGAAGAAAGCGAGGAATAAATGTGCTGCTGCAACAAGTGGATTGCGACATAGAAAATTACGAATAACGACCCACTAACAACCATGTACGACACTGGCAGAAACGAAAACACTCCGAGAAATTCACTCATCAGCATCGTGAGAAGAATACTCCAGAAAAATATGCCTGCCTTAGGCAAAAGCGCTCGCCCTAAAACATGGAGGGACAGAACGAAGGTAATGCCGCCCACTAACGCGAGGACGCCCCAAAGCGGAAACTGTAAGTGAAAACGCAGCCCATACGAGCCGGCGGTGAAAAGGAAGAAGGTTAGCGAGGTAAAAAACCAATTCCATGTTGGAAAAGCCCACTCAATCCCCCGAGCTACCAAGAAAAAGAAGCCCGCTGTAGCGAACACAATATACAACTGCTGCAGGATACCTTGCGAAACAAATAGGTTAAACAGAAAAACACTCACTATGTAGGCCAACGGGAGGATCGCGACATATCCGCCCCGAATTTTTATATCCTCACGTTGGGTCAATATCGTTCCCGCAATGAGAAGCAAACAGAAAAGTACAAAAAATCCCCAATAGTAAGGGACGACATTCGATAGAACCTCCAAAAAGATAAAGAAGAAAATTGTTAGGACAAATGAAGCTTGGTCGGCAAAAGCTACTCTCACGTGCTTAGCATATCACGTTCCATTTCTCGTAGGAAACAAAATAGCTGGTTCGTGTGAACCAGCTATTTATTAACTATTTCTTGGTCTTAGGCGGTTTCGGCAGGCTTCCCGATTCTCATCATCGCTGTTCCGCACACTGGGCACTTGCCTTTGGTGGCAGGTTTGCCGTTCTTTAGTGTTACGTTCTGCGTTTCTTGCATCTCTCTTTTAGCCTTGCACTTCACGCAATAAGCTTCCATGGAAATATATTTTAAGAGTCAATGCGCACAATGTAGCACCCTTGCTAAATTACGTCAAGCGTGTCGTAATAAATCAAAGAATGAATTTTATTTGCACATATGCTAGAGTAACTAAGAAATGGGAAAAAGAATTATTTTTCCAGATAAAGGAGGTGTTACACATGGCAGATGAAATGCTAGTCGTCGCGAGCAAAGTTCGTGCATATCTTAAGACCAAGGAAGCTATGATGTCCGGAGAACTTCTCGAAGCTTTGAACAAGAAAGTTTATGCATTGCTTGATGAAGCGGTAGCCCGCTGCAAAGGAAACAAGCGCTCAACTGTGAAGCCACAGGACATTTAATCCAAATTGGATTCAATACGAATAAACATCCGGTTTCGTCCGGATGTTATTCGTATTATAGCTTTAGGGTTTTAGGCTCCTTTTGCCAGATACTCAGCCGCTGACAGAGCTGCGACACTTCCCGATCCAGCAGCCACAATGATTTGTTTGTCACGGATATCAGAAACATCGCCCGCAACAAAGAATCCCGGAACGTTCGTGTTCATGTTCCTATCCGTCTCGATTTCCCCTATCTGATTCATCTTCAGACCAAGGCTCTTTATTGGATCAGTAATAGGAATGAGTCCGATTTCCACAAATACTCCTTGCGCGGCGATTTCTTCGGCTTGCTTGGTCTTCAGCTCTTCCACAACAATCCCGGAAACAAATGTACCATTTCCTTTTATTTCTTTAGTTTGCCCGTTATACACAATCCGCAGTAGATCGGGGTTCTCCGCTGAAACCTTCTTAACCGCATCAATGCTGATTTGTTCACCTTGCAGATCCGGATTGATCGTCACCATGGTGATCTTGGAAGCAATTTTCCTGAGCATCATTACTGATTTCATCGCAGAATTACCACCCCCAACTACAATCACTTCTTTGTTCCTAAACAGGGGGCCGTCACAAGTGGCGCAGTAAGTAACACCGCGATTACGATACTCCTCTTCACCGGGAACATTGAGCTTTCTCGACCTGCTCCCGGCTGCATAAACGACTGTCTTACTCAACACGGAGTTATTATTCGAGTCTGTAACCCTGAATAATTCGCCTTCTTTAGTTATGGACGATACGGTCCCTGCCTGATAACAGCTATTGTCTTTGCAGTAGTGCTTAACTTGAGCTTCCAACTTCTCCGCCATTTCGAAACCGTTCGTATTAATTAAGCCCGGCCAATTTTCGATTTCACCGGACACGAGCATCGCACCGCCAAAGCTTTCGCCGATCAACAGGGTGTTGAAGTTATTTCGGTACGAATAGACGGCAGCAGTAACACCAGCTGGACCTAGTCCAACTATCACAACATCGTATACTTGGTTATCTGCCATTGCTTCAGGCCTTATTTGGAATGAGGACTTCAGTAAGACGCTCTTCATCGAAACCGACAATTACTTCATCCTTACCTTCACCGGAAATAATGGTTACGGGTACCCCCATTTGCCCGCTGCGGTCTATCATTTCTTGCGCAGCCGCTTGGTCTGTTGTTACATC
>CAYNDL010000073.1:0-3045 GCA_964396115.1 uncultured Candidatus Saccharibacteria bacterium | reverse complement strand
ATGGTTCTTTCCAAAGCAAAGGAGGCACACAAACCTACAACCAACCACTAAGCACAACAACCAAACCTGTAACGGAACGGGTGCAGGGGGACAGCACGCAAAAACAGTTAAGCATCCGTTTTGTTGATACTCCGAGTCAGGTCGAATCTGGTTCTTCATTCACCATCAGTTGGTTTATTGACGGTCCTGAAGGCATGATGGGCGAAAACACCACATTGTCCACTTCATATAATGCTTCTTCAAGCAGTAGCGGTGCTAGCGCATCTTCTTCTAGTAATACCTCGCAGTCTTTCGGAGGTTTCCGAGTACCGCAGGTTTTTCGATCCAAGGTGCAGTTCGGCGGCAACCAGGGTAATCCGCTTAACGTAAAGGTTTCGGCAGAAGTTAACGGACAAACGCTTACAGCAACGAAAACAATCCAAATTCAGTAACATTCAGAACAATAAAAACACCACGTACGTAGGTGTTTTTATTAACGAGGCACGAAGAACGCGTAAACGTTATTCGGATTCGATGGATCGACTACTAACGATTTGATGGGGTTAGAAATATTAAACTGGAAGACCTTCCAGTTTGTTCCATTATTCCTGGAAGTGTAGAGCACGTAGTTTGATCCCGCATAAATTTGGTTGGGGCTTGTGACAGCCAAAGCGTCAACAGAAACATATTGCCGCTCACTTATGGGCAACGGGACCGCGTTCCATGAGACACCACCGTCTTCTGAACGGTAGACACCGCGATCTGTGCCAGCAAATATCGCCTTAACCTCGTCATTTTCTAAGTAAAACTGCAATCCTAGAATAGCTGATGCCGAACCACTGTTCTCAGTCTTCACACTAACATCCTCGAGAGTCTTTCCGTCATCTACAGAACTCATTAATTTGCCTCCTGACAGTAATATGAACCACTTATTGCCCCCTGGCAGTGCTTTTATTCCCAAAACCTGCCGTGACAAAGAGTTTGCGTTGCGCCAAGTAGCTCCCCCGTCATTAGAAATAATAAGGGCTCCTGAATTGGAACCAACCAGGACAACCTCAGGGCGGGCGGGATCAACATCCATTGCAGCAACCTGTGAAGGAGCGGCTTTTGCACCGAATAAGGTAAAACCAGCTTTCCGCACGACCGGGTCTGCATAGATTTCATTCCAAGTGACCCCCCTATCGTATGATTTCCATATTTTGCTCCTCTTTGTTGCTTCCGCTGAATTTCCGAAAACAAAAACAATGTTCGGGTTTCTTGGATGTATGACCACCCCATTCACAGTAGCAGCCGGAGTAATAACTGTTTGCCAAAGGTTCGTTGCCCTGGAATAACGCAGGAGTCCAGTGCTACCGGATGCCATATAGACAACTGTCGG
Organism: uncultured Candidatus Saccharibacteria bacterium; assembly: GCA_964396115.1. GTDB lineage: Bacteria > Patescibacteriota > Andersenbacteria > UBA10190 > CAIZMI01 > CAYNDL01. Next base: position 1,688 of record CAYNDL010000073.1, on the reverse strand, counting down.
ATCGAACGGGTCAAGAACTACACGCAAAGGTGTAACTCGAGTAATGTTTCCTCCGTTTTCATAATTTGAAATCTGCTGCCAGGTACTGCCACCATCTGAAGAGAAATAAGCTCCTCCAGGAGGAGTTTGCACGGGCTTCTGGTTTCCACCACAACCAGCCCCGACAAAAACAAGTCCTGCAAGCAGCACAACCAATAGAGTCAATTTATTTTTAAACATTTTGTTTTAATAATTATATATTCCTTTGAAATAAATCGGAAGGATAGTGCTATAATATTTAAGTGATAAGACAAATATCAACAAAAGAATTAACGTGGACAGATATAGTAGATATTAAGCAGGAAGATATTGATTTTCTTCGACAAAATTTTGCATTTCACAATATTGATTTACAGGAGCTAACGCATCGTTCGGCGCGGCCCAAATTAGAAGAATATCAGGGATATCTTTTTATGGTGGTACACTCGCCAGTCTTTGATGCACGTAACCGCAGCACCTTACCCGCAGAAGTGGACATCTTTGTTACGGAAAAGCACGTGATCACGGTCCATATCGGACGTGTGCACTTGCTGGACCAATTTTTCAATCAAATCAACGACAGCCCTACACTTCGCGAACGCTACGTTGAACGCACTTCCGCTTATCTTTTGTATAGCATCATGGGTGTGCTCATCGATTCAGCTTTTCCCAAAATTGACCATATTTACGAAAAGATCGAGGCTGCAGAGCATAAGATATTTGCTGGAGAAGAACGATCGATGGTTTACGAACTTAGCGCATTGAACCGAGACCTTTCTGGATTCAGACAAATTATTCGTCCACAAGTACATCTTTACAATAAAGACGTACTGCATGGTGAATTTTCTACCCCCGTATTTAAGGCGGTTTTCAAAAGCATACAGTCGCGTTTGGAACGAGTTTGGGATGCCTTGGAGAACCAGCAGGAGAAAATATCTGCTCTCTCTGCCACCAACTCGAACCTCCTCTCACATAAATTAAATGAGTTTTTGAAGATCCTCACTGTGATCAATGCAGTATTTATTCCTTTCGGTGTTCTCGCACAATCGATTTTATCGGTTGCAAATGCAACTGGGGCGAGCACTTTCATTTTTTGGTCACTGATAGCAATAATGCTTATTATCGATTTTGTCATTCTTTGGTATTACCGGAACCGGCGACTGCTATAACCATCAGTTGATGGACAATATTCAAAACAGATTAATTAAATACGTCCCACAATTTATTACGCCCAATAAGCTGTCTTGGTTTAGGTTATTTACTATTATTCCAATTTTAGCAGCCGCATTTTCAAATAGATGGTTAATCGTCCTCATTTTGTACTGCGTAAGTGTGTTAACTGACGCCGTCGATGGTGCACTCGCCAGACAAAGAAAGGAAACTAGCCGTCTTGGCGCGGCTTTAGACCCTTTTGCGGATAAAGCTCTGAACATTCCGCTTTTTTTATTCATGTTTCCATCGATGCCTCTTCTCGTCATTGGCGTCGTGAGCATAGATGTATTTATCGCTTGCGCTTACCTCTACCTAAAGTTAACCCACAACAAAGAATTGCCCTTAAAAGGGGCGAGCACTCTTGGTAAAATGAAAATGTTTTTCCAGGTATTGTCATTACTGACGTTCTTAATATCCAGAATCGCCGATTATAATTTATTATTTAATAATTTAATAAT
>CAYNDL010000072.1:0-3220 GCA_964396115.1 uncultured Candidatus Saccharibacteria bacterium | reverse complement strand
AGGAATCTCGGGCTGAGGCAGGGAATCAAAAGGATTTATTTTATCTTTATCCATCACTATCTAATACGGAATTGGAGGGTGATTCGGGTTCAAAAGTAACTGAAAATGATTTTCGTGCTCTTTTTAAGCGCGTCCGGGCTGTTTCTTCTGGGATATCTAAGATCTGGCTTATCTGTGGAATAGAGAAATCTTCCATGTAATGGAGAACAAGAATTTCTCTCTCGATGGTGCTTAGTCGTGCTAATGCCTGAAGGACCTTTTCTGATTCTTCTTTTCTTGACAACTCGAATTCAAGACCGCCATCACTGGTCGATTCTTCGTAAGAAAGTGACTCATTTTCTGAAAGTTCTGAAAGCGGTACGTCTTTTCTTTTGCGGAAATAATCGTTAGCAACATTATGAGCAATTCTCATTAGCCAAGGTTTGAAGTCTCTCGTGGGATCATATTTTTGGATATTTTTCCACGCCTTAACGAAAGTATCCTGCGATAAGTCCTGGGCTACATTAATATCGCCAGAGATTCTAAGTACATATGAAAAGACAAGTCGTAAATACGTAATTATGGCTTTATTAAAAATGCGGCGGTCCTTTTTTTGGAGCAGGCGCCTTTCTTCTTGTGATAGCTCAAATTCTTTCATCAAATTATGGCTATCACGAATTATTAATTTATTCCCTTATTTTTACAAACTTAACTATAAATTTGGAGGAAAGGAATACGCTGGTGGTGTGATTGGTTTCCCTGCGGCTATTACTAATTGTTGACGTGGCTTTAATTCTATCTCCCTAGGTTCTCCGGTATATTCTTTACCATCAACATAAACAAAAAGGTCCTTGCCCTCAGCAGCTTTGATGTCCCCAGCTTCAGTTTTTGATAATGGTTTCCCCCAGACATCGAAGAATTGGCCGAGGGTGAATTTAGTATTGATTGGACTCTCTACGTGAATAATATTGTCATCATCATGAGTGTGTAGCCAATAAAAACAGCCCGCATCTTCCCTGATGCCAATGTTTGATGGTAAGTCCATTAAGCTTCCATCTTTTGCAAATTGCAGGTGTACATGAAAATGTACAACGTTACCCTCCATGCTTTCGCAAGCGACGTTGCTAATTTTTTCAGCTTTAGCAGTAGGAGATGCCGTAGTTGTCGCGCCTCTTTTGTTATTAGTTGCATAAATTCTTGCCCCAAATATAACCAGTAGGGCAACACTGATAAGAATGATTAGGGTCCTTCCATTCATAGATTACCTATATAATATTTTTTATGATGTATAACGAGATGTAATAATGATTACAATGAACAATGTATGTTTCAAAATTAGAGTGACGGGCAAGGTACAAGGTGTTTTTTTTCGTCACTCGGCAAAACTTGTGGCAGAAAGATTAGGACTTGGCGGATTAGTCAGGAACGAACGTGATGGATCTGTATATGTTGAGATAGAAGGTGAGTCGGAAATAGTACAAAAATTCATTGGATGGTGCCGAGTCGGACCCGGTGAGGCAGACGTTAGAAAAGTTGAGGTGGCGGAAATAAAACCAACTGGAAGAAAGCAATTTAATATTGAATAGCAAAAAGCCCCTTGCGGGGCTCTTTGGTGATCGTTTTTTTATAATTTGTTACTTGAATAACTGTCCCAAACCTGGGTAGCGTTCCAGACACCATTTTCGACGTTTCCGTATACCTTAACCTGCTGGCTCCCGCCTGGAACCTCATCAGCATTCCTTTCCTTACCCATGCTCGTAAACTTGGTGCTGTTTCCGTACTTGATATGGACGGTTTTGCCAATGTATTGCTTCGATTTGTACGAAGATTGTTTTATTTGCTCTACGGTGATTTCTTTATTCGTCAGGTCGTTTTTGGTGATCTTGCCAATTATTTTGAAGCTTTTCTCGCTCGCTGTTACAGAAGAGACAGTATAGCTGCTGCCCGACTTTTTAACACCATGCATCACAATTTCATTGCCAACCAATACAGCTTTTGTAAAGGTCGTGCGCTCTTTCTTTTCACCATTCATCTTGTAAAACTTGGCGTTTTTCACTGTGTAGATAATGTCTTGGCCAATAAGACCTGTCGTGTTTCCTGTACCTGAAGTTGCATTAACTGTTACAGAATTTGCTTTGTAGTCTACGGAAACAACATTCCCTTTGACGACAAATGCCGAGTTGTTCGTTTTCGCTTCTGCTGCAACTCCGGCAACGACAGCGCCTAACGCCACCGTTATTATTCCGGCTTGTACCATCAATGAAGAGAGTACGCCCCGCTTCGTCACTCGTTTCTTATTCATGTGTGTATGTTAGTTATGATTTATGCTAATGCAAATATTATACCACAGTTGTATCCCCGATAAAAACACCTATTTATTTTTTGCAGTGAATATATTCACTGTTATTTTTTAAGAATTGCGTAGGTTTAGTTTTGTTATGGAGGAAAGCGACAAAAAATTAATTGAAAAAGCTCAAAGAAGCGGTGACTACGAAGAAGTATACGAGACATATTCAAATAATGTTTACCGGTACTTGCTATTTAGAGTCGGCCGCGACCACGATATCGCCGAAGACCTTACACAGGATACTTTTCTGCGAGCGTATAGAGCTCTACCTAGATATGAATATAAAGAATTTTCTTACCTTACATACTTGCTAACGATTGCCCACAATCTTTTGGCGAATTATTATCGCCAGAAAAAAACCTTACCCCTCGAAGAGGCGGAGAAGATTATGGTTGAGATCATGTCTTCTATTCAAGCAAGAATTGATGCGCAGATACTATGGGAAAAAGTTCAAGAACTATCTATCCCTGAGAAAAATGCAGTTTTGATGAAGTATCGTGACGACATGTCGATTAAGGACATCGCATTTGTGCTTGATAAGTCTGAGAATGCTGTAAAATTGATTCTTTCACGGGCTAGAGCAAAGTTAAAACGGTTTAAAGAAGTCCAATATTTGGCAAAAAACATGGTTTGACACCTTTTTGTTGGTTCGGGTGTTTAATTGGGTATACAGCTGCTAAGAATTTTGCCCCTGGATAGGACATATGGGGCTTTTTTGATATTATGTCTTCATGAAAAAGATATTATTGCCCATTGGTTTATTGGTTATCTTGGTTTTGGTGGCGTTTGTTGCCGGAAAGATAAGAAATAAGAACAATGACTCTTTGCCCAACAACGAAACAAGTGGTACCGTTCCCCAAATGACACCTGAAAACAATTCAAATATCGACCCTA
>CAYNDL010000071.1:0-3243 GCA_964396115.1 uncultured Candidatus Saccharibacteria bacterium | reverse complement strand
AAACGAACTACGCATAAACTACAGGCTTTTTCGATTTTACTCAAGTTCTAATATTGGTTGCCGCCGAAAAATGTACCTAAAACACCTACAGCTATGTTTTGCAAAAGGCCGGTTACATACAAAAATGCACCTATCATAAAAACAATCCCTAACAACTTATAGAACATCCAGGAACCACCCATTCCAGATCCGAAACCACTCGACAAATGCTCTTCTGCCCACTGATTCCTACCGAACATGTCCATCCAAGTTGATGTCTTCCACACCATACTGAACCCTACCCCCATAATTATGACTGTTATGAACCATTTTGGAGACAACCAAAGCAAAAACATTAGAAAGATTGTCGCACCTACGAATGCCGCTATTATTTTCCAATTGATATCCATAATTTAATGTTAGCATTTTACAGACATACATTGAACCGTTTTCTACCTGTTTCTAATCCGACACACCGCACTTCAAGCAACATGGTTTGTAGTTTATTATGAAATCACAACATATTACCTGAATAACTTGTCTATATGGCCGTCAGAGTATCAATCGTCATACCAACACGTAACCGAAAAGAATTGATATTGAAGTGTTTGAGCCATATCTACAACCAATCTTATCGTGATTTCGAAATAGTTATCATTGACGACGGAAGCTCAGACGGGACGAGTGATGCTATACGCGCAAAATATCCTCAGATAATCATTATTCACAACGAAAAAGCAGCAGGTCCTGCAAAAGCAAGAAACCAGGGCATTAGAAAAACCGCAGGTGAATATATTTGGTTTTTGGACAGTGATAGCGTCGTTTCACATGACTCCCTAAAAAACATGGTTACTATAATGGATAATGACCACGCCATAGGATGCGTCGGCGGTGAATTACTGAAAGAAAACGAGCAACAATATTTGCGGATTGATAAAGAGGAAAATTCATACAAACAACCAATTGGACCACAAAATGAGTTACGTCTTTTGACGGTCAGGTCGGTTGCTTCCTGCAATCTCTTATCGAGAAAACATCTCCTGATGCAAGTCGGGGGTTTCGATGAATCTTTTTTTTACATGTCTGAAGATCTCGATTTATGCAAAAGGATTGCTCGCCTTGGATTCAGGACGGTTTGCGATATCAGTGCCGCAGTCCTTCATGAGTATAGTAAGGAAGAAAGAAGAAGCAACCTGTACCGTCTATATAAGAACGAGATACGGTGCGCGATAAAAAATGATGGTCTTTACAGGGGTTTTTTGTTGGAGCCCGTTCGCATCATCAGGAATTCTTTAGCCGCAAACAAAGCAATCGCCAAAAACAGGTCTGAATTGAGAATTACCAAGAAACAAAAAAAATATTCTCGCACAGAAACAGCTGTAAATGCCATATTCTCGCTACTATTGGCCTACCTCTGGAACATAAGCCATTACTTTGCGATAGTTAGTAGCAGGAAAAAGAAGTACCTCTAAGTCACAAAATGCTTAATAAATTCTACAATCTATTCTTAAGATTGCCTGTGCCTCTTCAAAACGTACTTTATTCGGCAGTTAGGTTATTTTTGGACACTAAGAAGTACAAAACACCTGAGTTCATCATCTTTTTTGTAACTAACAGGTGTAATGCAGATTGTGCACATTGTTTCTATCGCGCGGGAAGACAACAAATCCTCAACCTACTACCGCTTGAAAACATCAAGAAGATCATTGCGTCGTTAGTTAACCGTAATAAGGTCTTGATAACGGGAGGAGAACCATTTACCCGTCCGGATATCTTTGAGATAGTCCAAGAATTTTTTACCAACGGAAAAACTAAAAAGATTCAGATTGCTTCCAACGGTTTTTTCACCGACAAGATAATTGAGTTCTGCGAAAAGGCAAAGAAGTACAACTGGCCTATTAAGTTCCAAATATCGCTGGATTACGTTGGTGTAGAGCACGACGAGTTCCGCAGGCTGCCAGGACTGTTTCAGCGAGCTGTTGACACCATCGGAAAAATTAACGAATTATCAAAAGAATACCCAGAACTGGGTGTCACCGCGTTGGCTACAGTTACGAAAAACAACATCGATAAGCTGGCTCCATTACGTGAACTTTTAAAAAACAAAACAGGAGTAGAGCTAGAATACGCAATTGTGCGCGATCCTCGCTACGGAATTTTTAATGTTCCCGCTGACATGCGTGAAGAATTAACGGAGCTGGACAGCGAGCAACTTCTGCCCGATGAACAAGAGATAGCTAGAATCATTAACAATAACGTTGATAGTGAGCGTGACCTCCGTACAGACTTAATTAGACTTTGTAGAAAAATTGAATTGAACGTCGTATTTAAGAAAGAAAAAACCAAAATAAAATGCCTTGCTGGCTACAAGGACTGCGTTATCTACCCCAACGGCGATGTTTCGGCTTGTGAGATAACAAAACCCTTTGCGAATCTGAGTGAATTCAATTTCGATTTGCATCAATTATGGAACTCAGAAAAGGCAGCAAGAACCAGAAAAAGAATCTCTTGTTGTTTCTGCAACCATCCCTGCCATATTGCCTCATCACTACAGGGACAAGCTGAAACAATAAAAATGCTTCGAGACCTCTAAATACAAAAAGTAGGGTTCACTTCGCCCACAAGTAAATTTCCTTACGGGAATTTCTCGCAGGCCGCCCCCTCGCGGTGTGAGCCTTGCGTCCGCAAACTCACACAACGCTGCGGGCTTCGATTCATCAACGTGAAGCCAAGTAGTTGGCTCACTTCGCCCAACATAAAAAAGGCCTGATGGCCTTTTTGTCTGTGGGCGATGATGGAATCGAACCATCGACCTTCACATTATCAGTGTGACGCTCTAACCCCTGAGCTAATCGCCCTTAACTTGTGGAAGAAACTACGTTTCCTCCCCCACACCTCTCCTTCCATTTAGAGGTGTTCGCAAGTTCGGGACCCACAAGACCCGTAACTTGCTCACCAAATTTCCATATCACTGAACAAAAATTCTACCCAAACATTGAAACGGTTTTTTGAAGTTTATGCAAGACCAACAAAAAATCCGCGTTTTAGCGGATTCTGTTTTCCTCAAGCAAAGAGTTTCTTCGAGTGGTTGCCAACATAAATTTATTCGCGCGACCTTTGTTGTTGGAGGATATCGCGGACTCCATACTTTGCTGGTTCGCCCTCGCGAGGAGATCGAACCAACTGACTGCACCTTGATTTCTAGTTTTGCTCCCTAGAAAGGAGGTGATCCATCCACAGCTTCCGCTACGGATGCCTTGTTAC
>CAYNDL010000070.1:0-3243 GCA_964396115.1 uncultured Candidatus Saccharibacteria bacterium | reverse complement strand
AACGAAACAACACCTGTTGGACCGTTACGGTGTTTAGCGATTATCACATCCGTTATATTAGGGCTTTCTGCGGACTTCTCGTGCCTACCGCGAGGATAAATAAACAAAACAACGTCAGCATCTTGTTCGATCGATCCGCTCTCGCGTAGATCAGAAAGTTTTGGTACGGGCGGTGTTCTTGTTTCGACAGCGCGTGACAGCTGCGACAGTGCCAAGACGGGAATATTTAATTCACGCGCCAAGCTCTTCAGGGCACGGGAAATTTGGGAAACTTCTTGTACGCGACCTTCGCGGGCGTCACCTTCCATGAGCTGTAAGTAATCGATAACCAAGAAACCTATTCCATGTTCGGACTGTAGCCGACGGGCTAAAGTCCGGATTTCCATAATGTTGTTACTGGCCGAATCATCGATGTAGATCGGTGCTTCCGCCAATACTGCCATAGAGCGGTTTATGCGGGAAAAATCGTCATCAGGAAACCCCTCGCTCGAGAGATGACCAGTCCTCATCTTCCACAGGTCTACTCCCGCTTCAGCGCAAATTAAGCGGTCAGCTAGCTGCTCCTTGGACATTTCAATGCTGAATATGCCCACTGGAGCCTTTTCTCTTACGGCAATATGGCGAGCAAAGTCCAGTGCCAGCGATGTTTTACCCACGCTAGGACGGGCAGCAAGAATTACTAAATCAGAGCGTTGTAGGCCGGAGAGTACATTGTCGAGCGGTGGGAAGCCTGTAGGAAGCCCACGTAAATTTCCATCGCCCTTATGCAAACTGTCGATGCGCTGGAATGCTTCGGTTAAGACGGTCTTCATCGGCACGAAAGTCTGGTTCATGTGCTGTTGGGAAACAGAGAACAAACTCTGTTCGGCTTCGTCTAAAACAGTATTAACATCTGTCTCCTCGTTGAATCCCAGTTCGCTAATGTTAGCTGCCGCACTGATCAACCGGCGAAGAGTGGCTTTTTTCTGGACAATCTTTGCGTAATGTTCCACGTGACCCGCAGTGGGGACAGCAGCAGCAAGGGAGGCGATGGTAGACTCGCCACCAGCGTTTTCGAGATTGTTTTGGTCTTTGAGCTTATTGGTCAAGCTAAGGATGTCAATTGGCTCCCGGTGCTCGTATAGGTCTAAAATTGCCTCATAGATGGTGCCGTGCATGGGGGAGTAGAAGTCAGCAGGGCGCAGAAAATCAGCGATACGAATGATTGCGTCTTTGTTGAGCAAAAGGCTTCCTAAAACAGAAACTTCAGCCTCTAAATTATGGGGAGGAATTCTCTCTCCTGCACGAAACGGATTTTTCTTTTCCTGCTGCTTCTTAGAGCGTTCTCCCATATTGGTTAGTGCAGATTATCACGGTTTTGCCACTGGTGTCAGGCGGGGTCCATTTGCCGTATCTTCAACGTTGTAACCCAGCTTTTTAAGCTGCTCTCTTAAGGAGTCTGACAACGCAAAATCCTTATTTTTCCTTGCAAGTTCCCGTTCATCAGTCAGTTTTCTTACCTCTGGCGGTAGTTTGTCCGAAGAGTCCTGTTCCTCAAAATTAAACAAGGCTAAAACTTTATCAAATTCTTTGAATGAGCTAATTATCTTCATCTTAAGTTCGGCAGAGAGGATGTTTTTAGAAACAACGGGGTTTAAGTCTCGAACAAGATCAAAAATTATAGCCAAGGCCTGGGGTGTTCCTAAATCCTCTGCTATGGCACTGGTAAAATCATCCAGGGCTTTTTCCGTCCGTTTGATGAGGTTAGGATTATCTTCGTTGTCGTTTGAATTACTGGAAACTACGTTCTGAATGAAACGCTGAAGTGTATTTAGTCCTTCGACCGCAGAATCAAGCGAAGACCACGTAAAGTTGAGTTTCGAACGGTAGTGGGTCTGTAAGTATAAGAAGCGCAGAGATAAGGGGTCGTAACCAAGTTCCATTACTTTTGCAAGCGAAATAAAAGTACCTGCACTTTTAGACATCTTCTTTCCCTCAACAAGAAGATGGGCGTTGTGCATCCAAATTCTCGCGAAAGGTTTTCCTGTAGCAGCCTCACTTTGTGCAATTTCGTTTTCATGGTGGGGGAACATGTTGTCTTCACCGCCGGTATGGATATCCAAGGTCTCTCCGAGGGCGTGTGTCGCCATTGCTGAACATTCGATATGCCATCCTGGATAACCGCGTCCCCATGGCGAATCCCATTGCATCAGGTGTTCCTGGGGAGCTTTGATCCATAAAGCGAAGTCTGTGGCATGTCTTTTTTCCTCCCGGATGTCTATCCGGGCGCCGCTTTCAACTTCCGCAGTTTTGTTGCCTGACAATTTCCCATATTCAGGAAATTTTGTGACATCAAAATAGACTCCCGAAGGCGTTTCATAAGCGACCTCCTTATCGATAAGTCTTTTTATAAGCTCAATCATAAACGGTACATGCATTGTTGCTCTCGGGTAGAATTGTGCGGGTTCGGCACGCAGGAGTTGGAGGGCAGTAAAGAATTCTTGCGTATATTTAGCGGCAATTTCTTCTGGTGTCTGATGTTCCCGTTCGGCTGCAAGCAACATTCTGTCTGTTCCTGCTGCGTCATGGGATGTGTCTAGTAAATGGCCAACATCGGTAATGTTCATAACACTCCATGTGTCATAACCAAGGAAGGAAAGGGAACGCACTAAAATATCAGCAACGACAAAACGCCGGATGTTGCCTATGTGGGGAGATGCATAAACTGTCGGCCCACAATTATAGATCCTTAATTTGCCATCTTTCTTATTGCTGGAGACTTCCGTCAGGCCCTTGCTTAGCGTGTTCCAAATGCGTAATTTCATACTTTTGAGTGTATATCTTCTTTATCTTATAGAAAATAAGCCCACCTCCTTCTTTGCATTCCCGCTGCGGTTACCTCAAGGGTAATTGTCGCATGCCAAGGTCCCGCTAGGGGAGGGATTGCAAATAGGAGGTGGGGTTGAAATCTAAGACGCAGAAAATAGCGTCAACACGGTTAACGCTTCTTGCGCTTCGTTGTGCGCTTCTTCTTCGTTGTTGCTTTCTTTTTAGCTGCACGCTTTTTTGCCATTTCAACCACCTCCTTTCTTTTTGTTTCGACTTTTTTGTTAGTCCTTTTTATTTTTAGATTCTTTTTATTCTATACAAAATATTTTTTCGCTTGTCAACAAAATTCTACCATTTTTTACAATCAATAACTAATATTTTTTTATTCTTAATAATAAAATATATTGCAATATCGAAAATATTCCACAGACAAAC
>CAYNDL010000069.1:0-3753 GCA_964396115.1 uncultured Candidatus Saccharibacteria bacterium | reverse complement strand
CAGAGGAATTACGTGGGGTTATTGGGCAATTGCGTTTTTCGCAATACCAAGGCAAGGAAAAAAACGTGAAGCGTCTTCAAGCGCTCCGTCATGAGCTGGCACAAGTGTTGACAGTACTGACGGAATATGAGAAGACTTCTCATTCATCTCAAGCAAAGTAATGACTAAATCAATCGAAAAAAATTCTACTGACGTTAAAGTTGTGAAACATCCGCAGCGGTTGCAGGGTATTGTCACGAGCGCTGGCAAGATGGCCAAGACAGTGACAGTGACAATCGAACGAATGGTTTGGCATAAGAAGCTCCACAAGCAATATCACATTTCCAAAAAGTATTTGGTACATGATGAAAAAAGTGAAGCTAAGATTGGCGATGTTGCTGTTATTGAAAAAAGCCGTCCGTTATCTGCCCGCAAGAATTTTCGTCTGGTAAGTTTAGTTTCTGGTACAGCTAAGGTGAAGGGAGCAAAGTCATGATCCAGATGCGCTCAATGTTAAGCGTGGCCGATAACTCAGGGGCAACCCTTCTGCAGTGTATTAAAGTTATCGGTAATACGGGCCGCCGTTACGCCTATATTGGTGACATCATTGTGTGTTCAGTTAAATCTGCTCAACCCCGTGGAATGGTAAAGAAAGGTGATGTTGTGAAGGCAGTATTGGTTCGCCAGAGGAAAGAAGTTTCACGAAATGACGGTTCGTATATCCGTTTCGACGAGAATGCTGCTGTTGTACTGCAAAAAGACAGTAAAGAACCCTTGGGCAGCCGTATCTTTGGACCGATAGCCCGTGAAGTTCGCGACAAGGGATTCCAAAAAATTATTTCATTAGCACCAGAAGTATGGTAAACGCAATGCAAACTACTCCTCGAAAGTGGAAGATAAAAAAAGGTGACAACGTCTATGTCCGCGCCGGTAAAGACCGTGGAAAAAAAGGCAAGGTTTTAGTGATGTTCCCTAAAGATGGCCGCTTGGTGGTTGAAGGAGCAAATTTGGTAAAGAAACACATCCGTCCTCGTCGAGCAGGTGAAAAAGGTCAAGTGGTAGAAGTTCCTGCTCCAATGCCGATTTCCCGAGTAATGATCGTTTGCCCCTCTTGCAGCAAACCTACACGAATTGGTGTCCGCCGTACTGGGACCGAAGGAAGCAGCGCCCGTGAACGCGTATGCAAAAAATGTTCAGCAGTGATCTCATAAAGCAATGAAAGACTCCATAATGACATTCAAAGACACGTACGAAAAAAAGGCGTTACCAGCGCTCAAGGAGAAGCTTGGTCGTAAGAATATCCTTTCGTTGCCGCGCATCAGCCGTATTGTTGTCGCTTCTGGAGTCGGTAAACACGCGAAAGAAGGAAAGTTTTTGGAAGATGTGGAGAAGGGTATAACCCTGCTCACCGGACAAAAACCGGTTCGCACTTTGTCACGGAAATCTATTGCCGGTTTCAAATTACGTGAAGGGCAAGTATCGGGTATAGTAGTTACCCTTCGCGGCAAACGTATGGAAGATTTCTTCCAGAAGCTCGTGCATGTGGTATTGCCCCGCGTCCGTGATTTTCGTGGCGTGACTGTGAACTGCATTGATCCCTACGGAAACATGACTGTTGGAATTCGCGAAGCCCAAGCCTTTCCGGAAGTTGACCCGCAGAAAATAGAAACAATCTTTGGTCTGCAAATAACAGTTGTAACTACTGCGAGAAATAAGGAAGAGGCCAAACTATTATTTGAAGGTCTTGGTTTCCCCCTTACTGAAACAGCTCTTGAAGATACGAAAGTTGCTGGTCCACAGAAAAAATCTCAGAAGAAAACTGCTTAATTTTAACAAGAACTAATCATCACTTATGGCAAAAGATTCATTAATCGCAAAAGCAAAGAAGAAGCCGAAGTTTTCCACTCGTGTCGTGCGTCGTTGTTTCCGCTGTGGAAGGCGTCGTGGCTACATGCGCGATTTTGACCTTTGCCGTATCTGTTTCCGTGAATTAGCCAGTCGTGGTGAAGTTCCTGGTATCAGAAAAGCATCTTGGTAATCTCTAACTAAAAGCTATGGATCAAATTGCAAACATGTTAAATAGCATCAAAAACGCGTCCCTGACGCGGAAGGCTTTGGTGCGTGTTCCGTACTCTAAACTAAAGAAAGAGATTGCTGAAGTTTTGCGTAAGGAAGGTTTTGTTGGACCTGTTTCAGTAACTGAAGAGGGTCCTCAGAAAGTTCTTGAAATAGCACTGGTTTACCAGAACGGAATGCCAACCATCAGTAACATCGAAAGGATTAGTAAACCATCTCGTCGCTGGTATGTGCGTAAAGCTGAAGTTCCCCATGTATTGTCTGGTATCGGTATGGCTATTTTGTCCACTTCACGCGGATTAATGAGTGATGCTGAAGCAAGGAAGAATGGCGTGGGTGGTGAAGTTATTTGTAAGGTTTGGTAAATATATGTCTCGTATTGGAAAAAATCCTATTCAAATTCCACAAGGCGTCACCGTCACTATCAATGAATCGTTGGTAACTGTGAATGGACCGAAGGGCACTTTAAACATGAAAGTACACCCGGTTATTTCGGTTGCAATGGAAGGCAGTGAAGTTGTGGTAAAGCCCAAAGAGGGTAAAGAACTAGCAAAGGGTGCCAGTGCTCTCTGGGGAATGACTCGAGCTCTTGTTAATAACCTTATTGTCGGTGTTACCCAGGGCTATGAAAAGAAGTTGGAGTTACAGGGAGTTGGCTACCGTGCTGAATTGAAAGGCAAAACGTTAGTTCTCAGTGTTGGCTTCTCGCACCCTGTAGAAATACCGGCTCCGGAAGGAATTAGTTTTGTGGTCGATAAGAATATCGTCACGATCTCTGGAATCGATAAATACTTAGTAGGGGAGACCGCCGCTCGTATCCGCAAAGTCAGGAAGCCAGAGCCCTACAAGGGTAAAGGCATACGTTATGTCGGTGAACATGTCCGTCGTAAGGAAGGAAAAGTCGTTGGCGGAAGTGAAGCCTAATTTTTGAACCAATATGTTTAAGTCACCTTCAATTATCAGAGCAAATAATCGCTTAAAGAGGCAAAATCGTATTCGCAGCCAAGTTCGTGGTGTCGCCGAATGTCCTCGTCTAGCAGTGTTTCGTAGTAACAAGCACCTTAGCTTGCAGTTGATCGACGATATCGCCTCAAAAACAATTCTGGCTGTCACAGATGCGCATGTCGGTAAAATTAAGACTGATAAGGAAAAATCTGCCGGAATCGCGAAGGCTTTTGCACTCGGTGAGCTCGTGGCAAAGAAAGCAAAAGAAGCTGGGATCACTAAAGTTGTTTTTGATAGGGGCGGTTATCTCTACCACGGCAAAGTCAAGGCTGTTGCTGACGGCGCACGTGCAGGTGGATTAGAATTCTAAATATTCGATATGGCTTACCAAAATTTCCAAAAACCAGAAGATAATGCGTTTGACCACCGTGTGGTAGACCTCCGTCGTGTTACACGTGTTGTAAAAGGAGGGCGCCGTTTCCGTTTCCGTGCAACTGTGATTGTTGGCGATAAGAAAGGCGCGGTGGGTCTCGGTGTTGCAAAAGGTGCGGACGTCCAACAGGCGATCTCCAAGGCGCAGGAGTCGGCAAAGAAAAACTTGGTGCATTTCAACCTCGAGGGCGGTACAATTCCGCATGAGAACAAGTCAACTTATCGTGGCGCCACCGTTTTCTTAAAGCCTGCTCCACAAGGTTCTGGTATTATCGCTGGCGGACCTATCCGCTCAGTTGCACTCCTTGGTGGATTACGGGA
>CAYNDL010000068.1:0-3814 GCA_964396115.1 uncultured Candidatus Saccharibacteria bacterium | reverse complement strand
AACAGAAGTTTCTCCTTCTGTTATCGAGGCCGGAGAGGCAGAGATACTAGCTGTCGGGACGCTTACTGCGGGAATCGGAACTTTAACTACGACACTGGATGTTGGACTTGTTCCGCCTGATCCTGTGCAGGAAATATTAAGGGTGTGGGTTCCGGGCGGCAAAGCAACAGATGCCGTATTTGTTGCTGCTGTCGCAACTGCACCGTTCCAGGACGAAGCGCCGCTTGCGGTGCAACTGGTAACGGAGCCACTTACATCCCACTTCAACTCCGTGGTGCCCGTGTGGGCTGTTGCGGAGGTGCCATATGTATCAGTGAGATAATTTTTCGTGTATAGTGCTACGTTTGCAGGTTGGGCGAAACTGACGAATAAATACGCACCAAAACTACCACGGATATCCCATCCTCCGCTTTCACTGAATTTGTACGCCCTAATTCTTAAGGTTGCGCTGTCACCGGCGACGGGTATGTTTAACGTACCCGTTAAATTTGCGGTGGGTGGACATAAGTATTCACCATGGTTGGTCTGCGGATTGAGTACCCAAGCGCCTGAACAGGAATCTCCACGCCCATAACGATGGCCAGCCGGATTTGTAGCTAGAATTTGCCAAACGCTATTAAAATCGTAGTTATTTAGGTACGTGCTTTCTGAATGTTTTCCTCCGATTCTTAGGTTATCGATGTAGTAACGGTCACTTTCGGTAGCGTTCATGCAATGAACCATGTAGACATCGAATTGGAATGTTACCCTTGTCCTATTTGGTTCGTAACCATTGTGTATTGGCCTATTTATGTATGCCCAAACCATCCTGTCATACATGTAAACCTGTCCCTGACCCGCTGAAATAGAAGTGGGGATATAAGTTGCGGCCGGAGCAGCAACCACTTTTGGTACAAAAAACTTTAAGAGCGGCAGACCAACAAAGAATACAGTAACTAATACGGAAATAGTGATTAATTTACCGACTTTCTTGGATCGTTTCCAAATAAAATACGTAACAGTGGCAGCGAAAATAACCATCATGATTACGATCGCCGCGATAAGATTCCAAAGATTTCTGTTTGACGGCGAGGTGATAATGGGCGTGGCCGATTTAACGACCCTTGATTCATCTAGTTTTGGAAAATCTTTTTTTGGGGTCTCGCCGCTTACTTTCAATAAGTATTCATCCAAGACGTTATCACCCGCATCGACCAGTTGAATCTTCGCTTGAGGATCGCTTAATCTGTTGCTCAGGTCGAAATTAACATAACCAGTTACTGCGCCGGTCGCCGTTAAGTCGATTTTGCCACTTTTCTTGTTGGCCACTTCTTTTGTCCCGTCGTATAGGTATGTTTTTACATAAGCCTCGAGCGAATTTTCTCGGTCAGCTGGCCCCACCATACTTACTTGTACCTTGGCAGAGGTGTTGGTTAATTCATAAAATTCTGCAGCAACTATGCGCGCTGAATTTCCTTTAACCACAAAACGGAATTGACTCAGACTTGAAATAACAAGATCACCTTTCTTTATTGTGATTGTTGCGTAATAGGACCCTGGCTTTTCTGGTGTTTCTGTTGTCATCTCGAATGCTGTTAAGCCAGGAGTAATACTAATATCAGTTCCTTTAATTGTTGTTATCTTTTCTCCGGTGATGTCCAGGTTGTAAATATCCAGTGTAGGCGTCCCGGAAACTGCCTTTTTGGTCTTATTTTCGGCAGCATAGTGAAATTTAATTTGTGTCTTCGGGTCAACATTAACGCCGCCCATCGGTGCTGTTTTTTGTTCTCCGACCTCAATGTTGCTTGGTGTTATGTAGACATATTCTTTGGCGCTTCCTAACTGGATGCTTTTGTCTTCCCATCCGAGGCCAATCGCTTTTGAAGTTATTACCCTGATGCGAAGACGGTATTCGCCTTTCGGTAATGAGGGAGGAGCATAAGAAAAAACTACAGTTTTTCTTTCAGATGGGGAGAGTGATATTTTCTCTGTATAGATTTTTCTGTCATGCACAGTCGCAGTGTCTGCAATTATTTGATTTTCTTTTAATTCAGGAGCCGGATCCATAACCGAGATCTGGTAGTTCAAATCGCCAATGAGGTTTTCTGATTGGTTTTGTACTTCAAAAGATCCAGTTACGGCAGAATCAGAAACAGAAAAGACCTGGATATTACTGACAGGGACAGCGGGAAGTAGGTGAGCGTCTCCTCCTTCAGGGAGAGCCGGTTCAGTTGCTTCAGGAATTGAAGGAGGAGGAGCGGGTGTTTGGGCGAGTGCTGTGGCCTGGCCAAAAGAAAAAAGTAGAGCGAGTGACGATAAGAGGATTGTAATTTGTCTCATATTTTTATTATTTATATTCCTCTTAATAGTATCATTACTTGGTTTTAGTAGTAATAGTTATTGATTCCTCTGTTTGAATGAGATAGGTTAAAGAAGTGAAGCTAAATAAGGAATGGCATTTAAGCCATAAAATGCCGAAGAATCCGACCGAAGAACAACGGATTGAGTGGCACCGCGAACACAGCATTAACTGCTCGTGCCGTGAAATGCCCGATTCAATTAAGGCGCTCCTAAAGAAGAAGAAATGAAAAAGAATTGGATGTGCCTTTTGGTGGCTGTTTTTTTGTTGCCAGCCGACGTTTTTGCTCATTCTGCTGGTGGCGAAAGGATAATAAATTATTTGAGTGAAATCAGGGTCAGTAGTGACGCTAAGGTGACTGTGGCGGATACCATCCTGGTACATTCTGAAGCTGATGAAATAAAGCACGGTATTTTTCGCGATTTCCCAACTAGTTATAAAGACCGTTTTGGAAACAAATACAACGTGAGTTTTTCTGTTAAGGAAGCTTTGTTAGACGGGAAGCGGGTAAACTTCTGGCAAGAAAGAAACGGTAACGGGATCCGTGTGTACGTAGGGGATAAGGAAAATACCCTCAAAGAAGGTGATTATACGTATCGTTTGACCTACGAAAGTGAGGGGCAGCTCGGTTTTTTTCAAGACCATGATGAACTTTTTTGGAACGTTACAGGTAACGGATGGGTTTTTCCGATAGATAAGATTTCGGCAAAAGTATATTTACCTGATGGTGTCCAAGCGAAAGACATTCGTGTTGATGGTTTTACCGGTATTAGTGGTTCGACTGAGAAAGCATTAAAGTCTGTTGTGACAAAAAACGGGGCGGAATTTATTACGACAAGAGCTCTGGGCGAGGGAGAGGGCTTAACAATTGTTGTTGGATGGCCTAAGGGCTTTGTTTCGGAGCCGAGCCGTACTGTGAGGACGATAAGGAGCAATTTATCGAGCGGTGTCATGGTGGCGGGTTTTTTCCTGGTGCTATCATTCTATGTTTGGGCCTGGGCAAAAAAGGGTCGTGATCCCAAAAAAGGAAGCGTAATTCCTCAGTACGAACCCCCGCGCAACCTTACTCCTGCTGAAATGCGCTATGTCATGCGGTTTGGTTATGATAAGAAGGCCCTAACTTCGATGTTGCTTCATCTTGCAGTGAAAGGGTATATAAAAATTAAACAAGAAGGGAAAGAGTATTCAATCGAACTGCTGAAAGAATACCAGGGCAACAACAAAGGAGAACGAGATACGATAAGAGAAATCTTCAGTAAGGGGCAAGTAATAAAATTGGACAAGAAAGATTACCGGGTTTTCCAAAAAGCGGAAAATGCCTTGGTTGGTGAACTACAAGAAGGATTTAGGGGGAAATATTTTAGTTGGAACTTGTTATATTTCGCACTCGGGTTTTTCTTCACCATGATTCTGTTTTTCATTTGCGCCGTGCTTCCGCCAGGGATTACGCCACTTACTGTGGTAATGTTGTTGCTT
>CAYNDL010000067.1:0-4034 GCA_964396115.1 uncultured Candidatus Saccharibacteria bacterium | reverse complement strand
ACAACTTCATGCTGTTTGAGTTTCGCACATTTAGAGTGCTTGACAATCGTGGCTGTTTCAAGAAGATCAAAAGATGACACGTGTTGGGACAAGCAGAAAAGGGTGCCGTATTTATAATCCGCAACTTTCGATTGCCGGTAAAGAACTCTCTTCTGTAAACTAAGGGGGCCCATTTGATCTTTTTCACATGCCTGCATGTGCAGGTTGCAGGGAGCGGGGCTAATAAACATAGCCAAAAAGGAAGGGAGGTGAGTGACATGACAGATGAACAGAAAGGAGGCTTCATCGAACGTCTCCGCAACTCCCCACGTACTGTCTCCACAATTATCGTTATTTTGATAATTGCTGGCGCAGTATTTGCTTTCTCAGATAGAAAGTCCACAAACCAGACTGCTTCTTCTCCAGAACCTTCAGCTGAAGAACCGCAAGCTTCAAACGAAGCCAAGGCCAAAGATGAGGGCAAGAAGCCTGAGCAAAAAGGCCAAGTTAAGGCAGAAGCAACACCAATGCCACAAGCAAAGGAAACAGCGGAAGCTTATGAAGAAGTTGCCCAGCGTGGACAAGGTACGACTAACTTAGCTCGTTTGGCAATCAAACGTTATCTTGATGCCAATCCCTCAGAAAAGATCAGTAACGAGCAAAAGATTTATGCTGAAGATTACCTGAAGGATCAGCTAAACAGAAAGAAATTGGGAGTCGGCGAAACAGTAGCTTTTTCGAAAGACATGGTTAAAAAATCAGTCGAATCGAGTAAAGGGTTATCAGATGCGCAACTCAAAAACTTACAAAAATACGCGCGTAGAGTGAACTGGTAGTAAAACTAACTCCAGGGAACACGCCACAAATTATTAGAGATCGGTTAGCACTAACTGAATCTGCTCTCGTTGCTTGACAACGGGCGGATTCGGTCACGACTAAAGCGGCTATTCTATTGTTCCTGTCCTAAAAACCTTGCCTTGCCATTCGTGGGTCGGCTGGTCGCTTCCATCGACAATTGATTTCTGAAAATCGCCGGCAATATTTAATTGGGGAATGTGAAGATTCGGTTCCGCCCGATAAGTTATGGCGGAGTCACGGAAATTCGAAATCGAAATAGCAGAAATAGTCGGCGTGGCAGGGTGGAAGATTCTTAAGCCGTCGTTTAAGTCTTTCATCGCACAAAAATTTACTATTAGACTCCCGCCGATGGCGTTTATCCCAACATTCATCTGTTCAAAACTTGAGTTTGTAACTGTAGTTATGCTGTCGGTTAATGTAGTTAAGCCAACAACATTATTGATGAAAACAGACCTGTCGATCCGAATCTGTGAATTGCTTGCCGCTGTAATTCCAGTTGTGGCGCTGCTGACAGTATTTTCACTCAAGAAAACTCTTCCCCCTTTTTCCACTACAATCCCGTACCAATACTTCCGGGAAGGATGTGCTTGGTTTGAAAGCCAGGTTACGTTATTCGCCGTGAGCTGCCCCTGAATAACGATCCGCGAATCCCGTTCCGCGTAGATGTAGGTTCCATCTTCTATTGTTACGGTTGCATTCACCGGAACGTAGGCTTCTCCCTTCAAGATGTATGCTCCCTTTGTTATATTTTTTAGTTCCCCTGTTATGGAAGGGAGGTCTTTCATGATCACTTCATTGTGTTTCGGTTCTGATGCGATGTTCATGTCCAAGAGAGGGGTCTGAAGTTTTGGTTCGTCTCGAAACAAAACGGAAAGAAAAAGAACGCCTAAGATGACGGTGGTCACCGCAGATATTCTAGTTAGAGTGCGCATAGGGAAAGTATTCTGTCGGAAAAAACCTAATAACGCAATAAGGCTCCTACGTTGCCCATCGCCTCCAAATCCATGCTCTCAACCACGAACTCTATCTTTCCCTGTTCTAAGTAAACAAGCTCACAGGCCACCTCCAAGATGTCCTCGATAGTGTTAGTGGAAGTGCCGCAATTACTGCAGGATCTAGATGGACCCGAGATAGTGCTGCAATTTGGGCAGTAGGAACCGAGAGCGTGATAGCCTTTCTTGAGGACCAATTTTTGAACGTTTTTCTTATTAACTGCGTCTAGAACATCTTTTAGTCCGGCGACTGCTTTCCCCGGGTGGTTTAGATTCTCATACAGCTCTTGAACAGCTGCTGTCTCGCCCTCTGATTCCGCTTTGGCCATAACTTTCAAGGCTCTCTCTAGGGTGTCGAAAGCAGTTTCGTGTGGCACAGACGGCAAAGCCCCGACCACTTTCTTTAGGTCGTTTGGCCCTAAATTTTCTTTGATCAAATGCACAATGTCTTCATCTCCGCTTAGTATTAATCGTTCCGTTTCGGTATTTTTAAGGAAATTTGCCGCATATTTGACGATTTGCTGGACGTGTTTTTTTATCGCATTGTCTGCCCGACGTTCAAATTTTTTCTGAGCCCAACCACCCTGGTCGTGACGATGTGGCGCGTTGCTCACGAATTCTGCTACATGTTGCATTTCTCCAAGAGAAACGAGGATAAAACGAGCATGTTGCTGGTTCGCAACAATTATTCCGTAATTTTCATACTGATCGAACAAAAAAAGCAGTGGCCTTATGAAAGGTTTTTGGTGAAGTCGGGCCTGTGACCTCACGGGCCGCGGTAATGTATAGGAAATGACTGATCCAAGCGGAGTACGAGTCGGCACTAGGGAAGCAAAGAAAGCAATACTGCGTATCGATGGGACATCTTCAACCTCCTTGTCCAGAAAGTCTAAAATCTTGGGGACTATTTCCTCGTGCAACTTTCTTTGGATTGGCAGAGGATTTTTGAAGGTTGCTTTTATTTGTTTATCGGCTTCCTTGAGGATATGCCGGAGTTGACCAAGAAAATTTTCTCCCTCCGCGTACTTCTTGTCAGTGTTTAGGTAAAGACTTAGTACAGGACTCTTAAAGGACTTATTTTTTTCTAACTGCAGTATTTCTTGTTTCGAAATCATTTTTCATATTTTACCATATTGTTTGCGCAATTTAATTGCCAAAAAGACCGCCAAATGCGGTCTTTACAGTGAGATTTGCGTTAACGTAGGTATTACTGTAGACAATAGAGAGTAGCTACCGAGGAGTACGCTCGCAAGAAGCCAGCGTACCCGATCTGGGTAAAAACCCCCGAAGCATTGTCTACAGGAACACCAACGTTATCTATTTGATAATAAAGAGGAACTACCTTCCTCCGTTGTGTGTCTTATTGGCTTTTCGTGCTAGCCTCTTAAGACCTTCCAAAATACTCCAAAGAGGTAGATCTGTCAAGTGCTAATAAACGTACACCACGAACAGAGATGTTTTTTGGTGTACCATTGAGGGTATGGAAAAGGATGTAGCGGAAGAAAAAATATTGCCCATAATGGCGGCAGAGGCCGAAGAAGATGAGGACCAGGCCGATTCAACCCTAAGGCCACAGTCCTTAGGCGATTTTGTTGGCCAAGATGCGATAAAGAAACATTTGGACGTTTTTATAGCTGCTGCAAAGAAACGGGGAGAACCTCTGGAACACGTTCTCTTTTCTGGCCCACCGGGATTGGGAAAAACAACGCTGGCCATGATCCTCTCAAAAGAAATGGGAGTAAATCTGCGCATAACTTCCGGTCCTGCCATAGAAAAAGCGGGAGACTTGGGTGCGATCCTGACTAATTTAGAAGAGCATGACATTTTGTTTATCGATGAAATTCACCGCCTCCACCGAACCGTGGAAGAAACTTTATATTCTGCTATGGAAGATTTCGTCTTGGATGTGGTTTTGGGACAGGGTCCTGCTGCGAAGACTGTACGTTTAACACTTCCGCGCTTCACAATAGTTGGGGCCACTACTAGGGTCGGGGCTCTTTCTGCACCATTGCGTGACCGTTTTGGTGTCGTCCATCGGCTGCAATTTTATGAGCCTGAACACCTGATGAGAATTTTGGATCGCTCCGCTAGAATCCTGGGTGTTGAGTTGGAAGAGGATGCTTCTAGAAAACTAGCCAATTGCAGTCGCGGTACGCCCCGGATTGCTAACAGACTTCTTAAAAGGACCAGAGACCTGGCTGAAGT
>CAYNDL010000066.1:0-4555 GCA_964396115.1 uncultured Candidatus Saccharibacteria bacterium | reverse complement strand
ACCGACAAACCATATTAATTTCAGGCATCTTCCAGTGATTGCAGAAGCTCTAGATCAATACGAAGGTGCATTAGTGATGGTTTCGCATATCCCGGATTTTGTAGAAAAGATTAGGATCGACGAAACGATAACACTCGGTAGATAAGCTTATTTAAGTAGAGTTGTGGATATAGTATGATATCCACAATGAACATAAACATCAGAAAAATAGGTATTGGAGCATTTATTGTACTTATAGCTGCGGCTATAGTCTCGCTTGGTATAGTGGGGTCACTGTCAGGAGTCCTTGGGTATCTGGGTGCAAAACTGATCCTTTTCCTCAGATAAATTATGGAACGGGCGCAAGTAATTGAGGAAGCCAGAAAACATTCTCGATTTGTTGAGTCCTTAAAACCGGAGGAACGGCCTATTGTTTTGAAGGCTGAAAAACTTGAAAAGACCTATGATATTGGGACTCCACTTGAAACAAAGGCTTTGCGAGGCATAAATTTGGAGATCACGCTTGGAGAAATTGTTATTATTTTTGGTCCATCAGGCTCCGGAAAATCAACCCTTCTCAATATATTGGCCGGATTAGACGAACCTACAGGAGGAACATTGGTGATTGATGGCATGGACATGTCGAAGATGACAGAAAGAGAAAAGGTACAGTATCACCAATTCAAATTAGGAATGGTTTTTCAGTCCTATAATCTCGTTCCCGCATTTACGGTTTTGCAAAATATTACAATGCCTGCGCGCCTTGCTGGTTTTAAGAAAAAAGATTATTTGGCCCGAGGAATGGATATTCTACGCCAGTTTGAATTAGAAAAACTTGCGCACAAATTGCCAGAACAGTGCTCTGGTGGACAACAGCAACGCGTAGGGATAATGCGTGCGTTAATGAATAGGCCGTCCTTTATCATTGCAGATGAACCGACAGGAAATCTCGACTCAATAAATAGCAAACACATAATGAAGTTGTTCTTGGAACTGAACTCTGAAACGAATACGACCATGGTCATCGTGACTCACGACCCGTCGCTTTTTTCCATCGCTGATCGCGTTGTCCATATCCTTGATGGTGTTGTTCAGAAACAAACAATTCTGACAAACAAGGCAAAAGTTGATTTGGATAAGATTGATGTCCCAGTGGAAGTGAAGATCAGAAAGAAGGAAGAGGGAAACATAAACGAAGAGAAGGGCGTTACTGGCGACGTTAGCCTTAAGAAACAAGAAGGAAAGAAGTCAAAGATTTCAGTGTTGGTTGAGATGCTGAAGGAACGAAAGGCATTAAGCGCTACGTCTCAGCACGTTTTGACGGTTTTGTTGAGTTTGTTAACGCACGAGCAACAAGAGTCTCTCGATGAAGAAGAAGCAAAGCGCCTTATTGGGGCAATTAGAGACCGTGTTGAGGGAGGCTTAAGCCAAAGCGAACTGCAAGAAGTTTTGGATAGGCCTTTTTCTAAAGGCGGAGTTGGTCTCTATCGCCAGACGGCTGAGTATATCGCATCTAGCATAGAAGCAATGCTGCAATTAACGGAAACTGGGGTTAGAAAAAGGAGAGGGAAAAGGTCATGAAAGCCAAGGACATAGTTGAGCTAGCATTCCAAAGGTTTCGTACAAGATCATTAAGGTTCCTGTTGACAGTGTTTGGGGTCGGGGTTGGTATCGGTGTCGTGTTTTTCCTTGTTTCTCTTGGTTTTGGTTTGCAAGAGTTGGTTATTGGGCGCATTTCTTCTAGTGAATCGTTGTTATCGCTGGATGTTGCCGCTTCTGAAGATGCTGCAAAAATCTTGCCCATAAATCAGGCAACTATCGAAGAGTTCAAGAAAATTCCTCAGGTTGAGGACGTAAGTCCCTTGTTGAGTTCACCCGTGGAGGTTAATCATGGGCAAATCAAAGCCCAGAGTTTGGCGCAAGGCGTGAACCCAAACTATTTTCGCTATGCGGGAATTAACCCCTTAAAAGGGAATCTTTTCGGCGAGCAAAATAATCACGAGGTCGTTGTGTCGAAAACGTTTTTACGGTTATTTGATTTAAACCAGGATGATGCTATTGGCAAAGAAATTAATTTGACACTTTTTTTGGCCAAACCAACCAAGAATCGAGAGCCGGATAAAAAACCGAGCATTGCCGGAAAAAGCGAGGCTACGCCCACCCCGGAAACACCTACTAGCGATGTAAATGTTGTGGCTATTCCCGAGCCGTTCAAGATTGTGGGTATTTTGGATGATGACGCGAATAGTATCTATATTCCTCTTTCGGTTGTGAATGTTTCAGACTTGGTTTATTCGCAAACCAAGGTCAGGGTCGCAACAAAAGAAAGCATCAATCCTGTTAGGGACGCTTTAGTCTCGAAGGGGTACAGCGTACGCGCTCTTACGGACACTCTTAATCAATTAAACCAAATATTTCGTGCAACGCAGGTTACTCTTGCTGTACTGGGGATCGTGGCACTATTTATTGCTTCGGTTGGAATGTTTAATACCCTTACGATCTCGCTATTAGAGCGAACTCGAGACGATGAAACGGAAAAAGGCATGACTGTCACTGTTACCAACGGCACCACGCTTGAATTTGCCATCTACCAAGACCGTTTGATCCTGCAACATGAAACCGGCAGCAACATCACTAATGCCCACCTAGATACGGCCAACAATGCCAATGACTCGGACATCGACGCCATCTACACAATGGATACTGATGACAACTTAACCATGGGAACTGGAACAGAACTTTTCATAAACTCCGGTGATACCTACACGCCTGGCGCCACAGTTTCCGTGGATAACATTGATATCAACGGCACATTTGCCATGGAAGCCAATGCTGTTACCGTTACCGGCACCTGGGATGCAACCGGCGGAAACTTCACCGGCAACAACACCGTCACGTTCAACGCTACCGCCCCTGAAACGATCACTTCCAACGGACACGCATTCAACAACGTTGTATACAACATGACAGAGAATGGCTCCATCACTAACTCCGATGCCATTACGGTTTCTGGTACACAAACGGTCAACGGATCATCTGGAGCTGCGGAATCAGACACAACGCCACCAACCATTTCCGCAATTGCCGTTACCGCCGCAGAGACTTCCGCCACAGTCACCTGGACTACCAACGAAGCTGCTGATTCAAAAGTGGAATACGGAAAAGGAAATACCGGCACTTCCTCTACGGACACAACATTAACGCTAAGGCACGCGGTGACACTCTCTAACTTAGACGCCAATACCTCATACAACTACAAAATCACTTCAAAAGATGCTTCAAATAATTCGGCGTCGTCCGAGACAGGCACCTTCACAACCCTAAAAGCTGGCACCACAACAGACACCACCGCTCCCACGATATCCAATATCCAAGTGACCGATGTGACAAGCTCCGGGGCAACGGTTAGTTGGGTGACGAATGAGGATGCGGTTGGATATCTAAATTATGGCGAATCAACAGTCTATAATCGTGGTGCGAGTTCGGGTGATGCGTCTGCCTCTAAGTCGAAAACCGTAACAATTGTTGGACTTGCTCCTGCCACGAGCTACCACTATCAAATAGTTGCCATTGATGCGGCGGGTAATGTCACAAAGTCTTCCGACCAAACCCTAACCACAATTGCTGAAGAGGAAACTCCAACTGCCACTGAAGTATTTCAGGAAACATCCAGCCGTTCTTCTTCTGATGCGCCAAAATTGTCATCAGATGCTCCGAAAATCACGGACATCTCTGGTACTTCGGTGAAGATCTCTTGGGAGACTAACGAAAAAGCGACGTCCGTTGTGTATTATCGACCGCTTGGCTCTAAAGATGATCCGATTAAGGTCGGTGATCCCTCGTTTGTTTCCAGTCACAGCGTTGTTCTTCAGGTTCTCAAAGATGCAACAGCATATGAATATTCAGTTGAGTCGAAAGATTCTGAAGGAAATAAAGTGAACAGCGAACGTTATGAATTCACCACCCGTCTTCCTGAAGTGAAAAACGTTTCTGTCCAAGATCTTTCGTCGAGTTCTGCCCAGTTCGTATACGAAACAGAATCTGCAACTTCCTCAATTCTTGAATTGAAGAACGTCTTAACGGGTGAAACAATCAACTTGGAAGACGATAGTCTGCTTCTTGAACACAAGATTTCTTTGGATAACCTGGAACCTGATACTGAATATGCTGCAGTGGTTTTGATCAAGGGCAATAATGACGACGTGAAGCGCTCTTTGGCATACATCTTCCGTACCCGTCCTGACACGTTAGACCCGATGATTTCCGCGATTGAAACCCGCTCCGCCTTAATGGAAGGCGAGAAGGATAAAGTGCAGACAATTATCACCTGGATGACCAATAAACCAACTTCTTCCCAAGTTGAATACAACGAAGGGTTAACCAGAGGTGGGGAATTCAAGTACAAGATGCCCAAAGTTGAAGATTTGGTAACCAAACACGTCGTGGTCCTCCCAGACTTGCAGCCATCAACAGTTTATGAATACCGGGTGAAAAGCGTTGACCGGGCGGGCAGGGAAGTGACCTCTGAACCGCGCGTGCTTCTCACTCCACAAAGGCGTGTCTCTGCCTTCGATCT
>CAYNDL010000065.1:0-4619 GCA_964396115.1 uncultured Candidatus Saccharibacteria bacterium | reverse complement strand
TTTTTAACGGTACAACCTTTCATCGTGTAATCCCTGACTTCATGATCCAAGGCGGCGACCCCCTCTCGAAGGATCCTTCCAAACGAATGATGCACGGAACTGGAGGGCCCGGTTACGATTTTGCTGATGAAATTAATAACAGAAAGATTGTGAAAGGAAGTCTTGCTATGGCGAATTCTGGACCAGATACCAACGGGAGTCAGTTCTTCATTGTTACTGCTGAATCAACTCCCTGGTTAGATGGAAAACATACAAATTTTGGTTCGGTTGTTTCGGGAATGGATGTTGTAGAAAAAATTTCCTTAGTTGAAAAAGACGGTAACGATAATCCGTTAACCCCCGTTGTGATAACGAGGATAACAATAGAAGAGTAAACTTTAATAAAAAGAAAAAGAGAAAACCGGATTGTGTCCGGTTTTTTTGACGGCAGAGATTTAAATGACTTTTATTTTTGTGGATTTAATCTATGGTAAAGATCCTTAAGAAGGGAGGTGATCACAATGAGATTTAGTGTATTAGACTGGCTTTCAACCTTACTACTGATTATCGGTGGATTGAATTGGGGATCGGTTGGTATTTTCCAGTTTGATCTTGTAGCCGCTATTTTTGGCGGACCAGAATCTTTTCTCTCCAGAATAATCTATACGCTTGTTGGAATCGCTGCCCTGTACTTCATTATTCGTGTCAGAGACTTGAGCAGGCCAAGACTAGCCGTGTAGATTTGACTTTATTCTGAATACCGAACAAAATACGAACAGATGAAATGGAAATTAACACATTGGCGTTTACGCTACTCCCGTTCCTGGGCTTCGCTCTCGCGGGAAACCCTAAAGCAAACAGTGGAAGAACGGCAAGTTGGCCAAGCCCCGCCGAAGAGGAGCTCGCCGACACCCTCTCCTTTGAGGAGTGGTTGGTGCCCAACAAGGAATCCTGTTTTCTCGTTTCAGTCGGGAGCGAGAATATGCAAGAAGAAGGAATCAGGAAAGGGGATACGCTTATAATTGAAAGGGGTAGGGGTATGCAGTCGGGTGATTTCATGATTGCTGAAATTGATAACAAGTGGAGCCTGAAGAAAGCTGAAATAGAGGAAGGTAGGTTTGTATTGATCGATGGTAAAGGAAACAAAGAAAGAAAATTTCGGATAGTAGGTGTGGTTACAGCTGTTATTCGTAAATATCACTAACATGGTCCGTTCTTGGCCGAGGGCAATAATGCACATGGATGCTGATGCTTTTTTTGCATCTTGTGAACAGGCAATAAATCCAAGCTTGAAAGGGAAGCCTGTTGTAACCGGAAAAGAAAGGAATATAGTGGCTGCTGCAAGTTACGAAGCGAAGGCATTGGGTATTTCTCGGGGAGTAGCACTTTGGGAAGCAAAAAAGATGTGTCCTGCTCTGGTTGTTCTGCCTTCCGACTATGAAACATACTGCATATTTTCCAAGCGGATGTTCGACATTTTTCGTCGATATACGCCTACCGTGGAAGAATATTCGATTGATGAAGCATTTGGTGAATTAACCGGCCTGAGGAGGTTATACCATGCTTCCTATAAAGAAATCGCCCAAAGAGTCCAAAATGATATACACAAGGAACTAGGGATAACCGTCTCGGTGGGAGTTAGTGTTACTAAGACATTGGCAAAATTAGCAGCCAAGAAACGTAAGCCTGCAGGTTTTATGTCCATCAATGCTAAGGAGCATCTTGAAGTGTTGAGGGGTTTACCGGTCGAAAATATCTGGAATATTGGGGCTAACACAGCAGAACTACTGCGACGTTACGGGTTGGGGGATTCCTATGATTTTGCTGTTGCAGAGGAGAAATTATTAAGCAAGATCCTTCATAAACCAGGGTTACAAGTTTGGCACGAAATTAACGGACGTTCTGTTTTCCCAGTTTGTGTGGACGAGAAAACTTCTTACCAATCGATCAGTAAGGTAAAAACTTTTGCTCCTCCTTCTGGCGAAAAGGAATTTGTTTTCGCTCAATTGTTGAGAAATGTGGAGGGGGCTTGCATTAAGGCGAGGCGTTACAGTCTTGCACCTAAAAAAATAATAATATTTTTAAGGGAAAAAGATTTCAGGACGAAAGGTGCCGAAGCGGTTCTTTCGCGCCCATCTGCTTTCCCCCTAGAATTGGCCGGGACTGTCCGCAAGGTCTTCGAACCGCTTTTTAAAAAGGGATACTTATATAGATCTACTGGGGTAGTCCTTACCGATCTGTATCCCAATAAACCGACCCAGCGCAGTCTTTTCGAAAACCCCCTACAACTTGAGAAAATGACTAGAATTTATGGGGTGGTGGACGAGCTCCGTTTAAAATATGGCAAGTATGTAGTCCATCAGGGATCGGCACTGAATGCACTAGATATACAGTTTGATGAAAAAATGAGAAGGAGCAGTCGGAACTCTGTTGCAGACCGGAAAACCAATCTACTCAAAGGCGAAACCAAGAGGAGAAGATTGCCGTTGCCTCTATTGAAAATAAAAGTTTAGATATGAGTATGACCCAAGTAATTACGGTTTCGGCCAAAGCACATGCAAAAGAAAATAAAGTTATTTACGATAAGGAATCTGATTCATATAAGGTGTGGGTAAAAACAGCACCAGAAAAAGGAAAGGCGAACGAAGCGATTAGGAAGATACTGGCTCTTCATTTTGGCCTTCCTGCCTCCGCGTTTGTAATGATTTCGGGAGCACAGAGCAAAAACAAAAAGTTTCGAATAAGCAGGTGACTACGCTTACCGATTTATTAAACCAAAAAAACTAAAATTAATTATACAAATGAAACTAGAAAGTCCCGCATTTGAGAATAATAATTACATGCCCTCGAAGTACACCTGCGATGGTGAGAATATTAGTCCTCCCCTTAAGATCACTGGGGAACCGAAGGACGTGAAGAGTTATGCCTTAGTAGTAGACGACCCAGACGCGCTGAGCGGGCTTTGGATTCATTGGGTTGTCTGGAACATATCACCGGATTTTCACTGGACTCCTGAAGGAGTGATTCCTCTCGAGGGAATTGAAGGAGAAACTAACTATGGAAGACCTGGTTATGGTGGACCTTGTCCACCCACTGGCGCACACAGATACCATTTCAGAATATTCGCTCTTAACAAGATGTTAGAGCTTAAAGAAAAATCAACAAAAAATGACTTGGAAGAAGCCATGAAAGGGTCTATTCTAGATGAAGGATTATTAATTGGATTATATAAAAGGAAATATTAAATGCGGATACTTGTAACTGGCGGTACGGGGTTTGTTGGGTCAAATATTGTCAGGGAATTACACGAACGTGGCCACGAGGTTTTGATAACAGGGAATGACGCAGAACAAAAAATACTGCAGTTAGTAACAAAATACCTGCAGCCAAGTTTTCTCGGAATTGACTGGGATGCAATCGGGAAAGTGGACATCCTTTTCCATGAAGCTGCGATAAACGACACTCTTTTGTCCGATAGGGATGAGATGATGAGGGCAAACTTACTTTCATCTCAGGAGCTTTTTAAACGAGTTTATGATAACGGTTGCAGGAGGATAGTCTACGCTTCCTCGACGGCAGTCTATGGAAATGCTGATGTGCCATTTAAAGAGAACGGCCGCATACAGCCATTGAACGTATACGGCGAATCGAAGAAACTTTTGGATGAGTTTGCGATGGAATTCGCGCATAGTCATCCCGGGGTAACAGTTGTGGGATTACGTTATTGCAACGTGTACGGCCCAGGTGAACAACATAAAGGTAAAAGGGCAAGTATGATTTACCAACTGGCGAAGCAGATGCAGATGGGAGACCCTAAATTGTTCAAGAGCGGGGAACAGAAACGCGACTGGATATATGTTAAGGATGTTGTATCAGCTAACCTTTTAGCCTCTGAAGCGAAAGAGAGCTGTGTTGTTAATTGCGGTTCAGGATCAGCCACTTCTTTTAATGATCTAGTTAGGATACTGAATAAGACTTTGGGATTAGAGAGGAAGCCGATATACATGGACAATCCGTATGAAAAAACTTACCAAAACCATACATACTGTGATATGGCACTAGCGAAACAAAAGATAAGTTTTGTTCCGCATTTCGATATAGAAAATGGAATACAAGATTACGCAGCAAGTGGCTCACTATTAACTTGAAGACCATGGACAAAAAATTCAAAGCAGGAACATATATCACTCCGATTACCGATGTATCCACATGCACCTCTGATGAAAGGTTGGGAACGGCACTTTCTTTGATAAGAAGCAGCCATGACCCTGTTTTTGTGATAAATGAAAATGGTGAGTTTGTCGGGTTAGTGTCATTAAATTACGCAATATTCGAAAAAAGGTTCCCTGTGGCGACAAAAGTAAAGAACTGTCTCCTGAACCCTCCACAGATCACACCAGAAACACCTGTTTCCGAGGTCGCTCAATATATGGTGGACACCCGTTTGTACACTCTGCCAGTGTTTAATGAATCCGGAAAACTTTCCGGCATAATATCATCCCCTGTGATGTTAAGAGGCCTGAGCAGAAACTCAACTTTTATTGATGAAATGTCTAAGAGCATTAAGACGTCTGATCCTGAAACTGCTGAGGCTTCCATTACTATCACCGAAGCTTATAACCAGCTACGCAAAACAGGTA
>CAYNDL010000064.1:0-4720 GCA_964396115.1 uncultured Candidatus Saccharibacteria bacterium | reverse complement strand
GGTCAGGCCGCACTTCAAGTACATGGGAGCGTATTTTACGCTGTCGCTGGTGGGCAAGCTGGATAAGGAGGTTAGTGCGGCGTGAACTCGTCAGGTTTGTGCTTTTCAACCTGAGGGGCACAATCGCTGATTGCCCCCCCGGAATCCTGAAAGGACGCCTTTGTGGCGATATTACAAATATCTCATATGTAAAACGGCAGATCATGTTTGTCTTACTAGTCACGATTTTTTGTAATATTTTTTTAATTATAAAAATTTATTATTATAATTATATTTTTATATTGTAGGTGGATGTTGAGAAATCGAGTTGCAACAGTTTTCATATTTGAATTTCAAAGTCGAAATTGCGGAAGGAGAGCAATACATGTCGTATATATGCCAGAGTCCTGAGCTTTATGACCGAAAAAAGGTAGGAACAGGCCAATGCGTTGAGTTTGTCAAAAGTGCTCAGGGGCACCAAACACCTCTACTTGGAGAAAAGGGGTTAAGGTTATGGGCAACCCAAATATATCAAAAGGAACCGCCATAGCAACATTTGACTCAAATGGACGATACCCAAACAATGCAACAGGAAATCATGCTGCAATTTATATTGGACAGGATGCTACAGGAATCTGGGTCTATGATCAGTGGGTGAGAAAAGGATGTGTATCAAAAAGACACATAAGGTTTAAGGGCACAGCCGGTATGTCAAGTAACGATGCTGATGATTACTACGTTATTGAGTAGAGGTCAGGCCATGCGAAAAATTTCAGATTATATTTATTTATTGTTAATACTCTTATACCCAATGTTTATCCCTCAGAATGTCAGTGCTGAGAGCTTAATAAATTGTCCAGAAATGATTTCAGTTCAGGAAAAGCCAGATTATTTACCGGAAGGATGGTCATCTTATAGTGATGACGGTCCGCACAGACTGATGGGCATTGGCTTTTTTTTCGGGAACCCTAAAAACAAAGAGGAACTAGCTCCAGAAAAAGAGTATTTCAAAAAAACAAAACTCTATTCCATCTGGCATTTTGACCGGTCAAATACTAAGAATATATGGATTTCATGTACGTATAGCCAAACCAGCATCGCTCTAATTCGTCATCTTAACAGTTCATTTCATACCTGCACTATTGTTTCAGATATGACTATTACTATTTACGGACAACCGAGTATTGTTTCTGTAAAGTGCGAGTAGGAAATTCAATTTATCTTTTTCGTTTGAAGGAGGTGTAATATGTCAAGAAAGTATGAGGGATACTGCACTTGGTATAAATTGGCTGGTAGAACAACGGCTAGCGGAGAGATGTATAGGGATGACTCAATGACTGCTGCCATGACATCAGAAAAAGTTAAGCTTAACACAATGGTTACCGTTTGCAGCAAAAGTACTGGGAAATGCATTAAGGTCAGAGTGAATGACAGGGGTCCCTTTATGAGGCATCCGAATGGAAAAGCAGTACGACCATTACGACCAGATCTCAACATAGTAACCGATTTAACACCAACAGCGCTTAAACAATTGGTTGGAAGTACTGGTACTGGTAAGGTATTAGTTACTGTAGAGATGCCATAGCAATAAAAATTTTAACCAAGATGTTGTTAGTGGTTTTTTTATGTTTATTGCCCAGCGAATCAATTGCTTCGGAATTATATGAAATATCTTTAAGGCACGTTCCGCTGAAGCGATCTGAACGAATTTCTGGAATCAAAATCAATCTGAACTCGGGAAGAATTCATTCAATGCCACAAATACCCGTGGGGTGGAACATTGTTATTGATAATAATCCATCATGGATGACTTCCTTTAATGCCAAAATAATTGTTGGAGCAGCTGCTCTTGATAAAAAAGATTCTATATTGTTGGATCATTTTATCGTCATAGAAAAATTAGAAGACGAGATTATATCTAAAGACATACCTTTTTCTATTGAAATAGAAGTATTTCTTGTAGATTTTAATATTGATAAAGAGAGAGTTGTCAAGGCGAAAAAAGAAATGTTTGTGTTACGCAAACTAAAGAATACAAAGTGACAATTGGGTAATAATACGAACAGGTGTTTCGCCCCGCTGTAGGCGGGATAATATCACAAGGAGGAAAAAGCCATGCCGATGCCATGCCACATGACCCTGTCTGGGGAAAAACAGGGGAAAATTGACGGTTCTTGCGAAATGCAAGGACGTGAAAACACCATCCTCGTTTATCAACTCGATCATGACATTCATATCCCTCGTGACGTATACTCTGGACTTGCCAGCGGGAAACGGGTACATGGACCACTCACCATCACCAAAATGTATGACAAGAGTTCCCCCAAGCTTTATCAGGCATTATGTACTGGTGAACACATGAAGGACGTCACCCTGAAATTCTATCGGATCAACAAGCAAGGAGTGGAGGAGCATTACTTTACCACATCGTTGGAAGACGCAATCGTTGTTGAAGTTAAACCCTACATGCCTATTACCTTTGCTGCCGACAGCGAGCCATACGGACATATGGAGCAAGTAGGGTTTACCTATAAAAAGATCAAATGGACTTGGGAGCCAAATGGAATCGAAGCAGAAGATTCATGGGCTGTTCCCAAAAGTTAATCTTCTGAGGAAACAATACTTGATCACTTTGCCCTCCTCCACGAGAGGAGGGCATTTATGAATAATCAATCAGTTTAAGGCTAACATTGAATAAGCATGACATGAAAGGCCGTCTTCTACTCCTTGCAACAGGTATTCTTTGCTTCTTCCGAATGGGACTGGCATGCTGCTTATATGTAGCTATAGCAGGTCCCGCGGCAGCCAGCAAATACTCGGCCGGTTTCCCAAATTTTGTGACTGAGAAGGCTTTCTCGACGGAAGGAATGCACATCATTGGCGTAGAATCAGATAAAGATCAAGAACTGCGATGGGCGACATGGGGCAAGCGTTCGAAACACGGACCCTCAATCGTATTAGCGTTGCTGAAAAAAACGAAAAAAGGGGTATCGGTCCTTTGGTCCATCGAAAAACTGGACGGCTATGAACCTGCAATAAAGCGCATCCCCAGTTGGCGTTACGGTAGGCATCCTGTCCTTGCGCTGACATTCCAGTATGGAGCCTTAGCCGCGCAAGTAGAGCTTTACGGCCTTGATGAAAAAGAACGTCCAACGCCGATTGTTGAAAAACTAGGAGAATCAATCGAATGGAGCGTAAGTTCCCATGGCGAAGAATTGATGAACATATACTCCAACTCGGCAGACCAAATAATACAACACTGTTATCGTTGGGAGAAAATACGTCAACGCCTGGAACAAGTCAAATGCAGGTAATTTCAAGATATGGACACATAAAATGAATACAAATACCCGCCTTCCGACAAAATACGTACTGGCATTAATTTTAGTTATTTTTACCACACCTATGAGTGTCAAGGCCGAGAATATTCAATGTCCTCTTAGCATAAACGTTTCAGAAAAGATTGTGACGGCCATCGCGAATTGGGAAGGTTATGTTATGCCGAGGGAACATTATCTTGAGACTGTAATGTTCAGCAACGGACACCCTTCCGATTTAGCAACTCTTGTAGCTGACGAACAAGTTGAAAAAAAAGGCAAATTCGTTTCAAAATGGCTGTTTCCCGGCAACTATTCAAGCGGATTCTGGCTTTCCTGTACTTACCATAATAGTAGCTCCGTTTTTACAAAACGCCTACCTAATGGCACGAAAAGTTGTGTGGTAACCTCAAAACTAACTAAATCTGGGACCTTTCAGCAAATTGAGTCAATAGTTTGTGAATAAAACCTTCGCTTATATCAAAAGCAACAAGATTTTTACGCACCAATTTGCTGTCAACGAAAATGACATCAGGGCAATTTGGTATGGAGTGACGACTCTTTAAGAGGACACCGAAAATTGTTTGGCAATCAACCATGTTCTGCCAGTTTCAACACCAACAATTCATTTGTTGCAGCGCTTCAGAACCCGGCATGGCAATACTAAACACCCGTGGAGGAGAATGATTATGCTGGAAACGCTTGGAAGGATGTCAATATCGGCATTCGCAGCGTTAATGCTCCAGCAACCCGCCTTTGCCGGTTTCGATCTCGGCGGTATGTTGGAGGCCGGACAGGACCTCACTACCGCGGCAACCCTGACCGATGGACAAGTGAAGCAGCTCGCCTCGGAGGCGAGCCAGGCCTATGACCATTCCAACCAGGTTGCACCTCCTTCAAGTCCTTATGCAAAACGCCTGACAAAGCTGATGAAAGGGATGAAGATTGACGGCAACGTAAAGACCAACATCAAGGTTTATCTGGTAAAAGACGTCAATGCCTTCGCCATGGCGGACGGGACCGTCCGTGTCTTTTCCGGGCTCATGGACCAGATGACCGATGACGAGGTGCGTTACGTCATCGGTCATGAAATCGGACACGTAAGCCTCGGCCACAGCAAGAAGGCGTTCCAGACCGCCTACGTAACGTCCGCCGCCCGCAAGGCCGGCGTAGCGAGCGGCAGCAGCCTGGTCAAGATTTCCGACGAAGCCCTGGGAGAACTGGCCGAGCAGCTGGTGCACGCACAATACTCCCAGGCCCACGAAAATGACGCCGACCGGTATGCTCTCAGATTCATGAAAACCAACGGGTACGACCCGAGAGCAGCTGTCAGCGCCCTGCGCAAGCTGGAAAAGATGTACGGAAATGAAAGCAGCGTGTTCTCAAGCCATCCTGCTCCCGGCGACAGGGCCGATGTTCTGGAA
>CAYNDL010000063.1:0-4772 GCA_964396115.1 uncultured Candidatus Saccharibacteria bacterium | reverse complement strand
CTGGAAAAGTATGGCCAATTGCGAGTGCCTGCTCACCTTAAGAACGCCCCAGTGCCTGACATGAAGAAACAGGGAGCAGGGATCGGCTATAAAGACCCGCATTCCGGAGTTAACCATGTGGTGGATCAACAGTATTTGCCCGATCGCCTGAAGGACAAATTGTATTACGAACCAACTGAACAAGGTTTCGAGAGAGAGGTAAAGAAAAGAGTAGATGCGGCCAGGAAAACCATGAGGAAAACAAACAAAACTAATTGAAAAATAACACTTAAGTTATAATGAGATTATGAAAAAAATACTTATTAACTGGGCAATTTCGGCATTAGCAATCGCAATTGCTGCATATCTGCTTCCCGGCGTTAGTGTTACGGGGATAGAGGCGGCTTTCATTGCCGCACTTGTACTTGGCCTGATGAATGCCTTTATCCGTCCGATATTAATTATCCTTACGCTACCCATAAATATCGCGACTCTTGGTTTGTTTACTTTTGTAATCAATGCGGTCGTTGTCCAGGTAGCGGCAGGGTTGGTTTCTGGGTTTAATGTCGACGGCTTTATCTGGGCACTTCTTTTCAGTCTTGTGTTGTCTCTGGTGAACATGGGAATAAGTCTGTTTCAAAAGAACGATAAGTAAGTGTCAATAATTTATTAGTTAAGTTATAATAAGAAAGAAATAATTATTAAAAACAAACAAATGGGTAGGAGACAAAAACTTTCAACTGTACTGGTGCTCCTGGTAGCGGCAGTGTTAGTCGGGTATCTTTTTGGTGCCACAAAAACTAGGGTACAAGAGATCAAGGAAAATGACCTTCAAAAGACACAGGATACTCTGATGCAACGTGAAACTGAAACAGCGGTAAGTATGTTGGAAGCATTAAATAGCAAGGTAAAGAAAGGCGAGATGACTCTTGTCCGCGCGCAAAAACTTGGGGCAGATCTTCTGCGGGATTTGCGTTATGGTGCCGACAAAGAGGGTTATTTCTGGGCCGATACAACTAAAGGTGTAAACGTTGTGTTGTATGGGAATAAAGAAGTTGAAGGGAAGAATCGCTACGAAGATAAGGTTAATGGTGTCGAATACGTCAAATTAATTATCGAAAAAGGAACCAATGGCGGTGGGTTTACCGATTACTATTACCCCAAGAAAGGTGAGACAATGCCAAAAGCAAAGAGGGCTTATAGTTTGGAGTTCAAGCCGTTCGGCTGGGTCATTGGAACAGGATATTATCTAGAGGACGTTAAATAATTCAGTTATAAAAAGGCCGCCTTAAACGGTCTTTTTATATGTGTAACGAGATTCGACAAAGTTGGGGTATATTATGTTACGATCTTCACTATGGATAACAAACCCGTTTATCAGCCAAGAGAACTAGAGCCGCGCGTCCAAGATTATTGGGAGAAGTTGGGCTTGAATGAAGCAAGAATTGAGGATGTAAAAAAGGATATTTTTTACTGTTTAGACATGTTTCCGTATCCTTCCGGCGAGGGTTTGCACGTGGGACATGTCGAGGGGTATACCGCTACTGATATATTTTCTCGCTATAAAAGGATGCGCGGGTTCAATGTGTTGCATCCGATGGGATGGGACGCTTTCGGTTTGCCAGCAGAGAACACGGCGATAAAACAGAAGACCCATCCTCGCCACTTGGTTGAAAAAAATATTTCGCGTTTTAAAAAGCAGCTTAAAAGACTAGGCTTTTCTTACGATTGGTCAAAGGAAATTAACACTACTGATCCGGAATATTACAAATGGACCCAGTGGATTTTTGTGAAACTTTTTGAAATGGGCTTGGCCTATGAAGCAGTTGTCCCCATTAACTGGTGTCCGTCATGTAAAACCGGACTTGCAAACGAAGAGGTTATAAATGGCAAGTGCGAGCGTTGTGGAACGGAAGTGCAGAAAAAAGATCTCCGACAATGGATGTTAAGGATAACTAAGTATGGTGACAGATTGGCAACTGACGTTGAGGGGCTGGATTGGCCAGAAGGTATAAAAGAACTACAGAGAAATTGGATCGGCCGCAGCGAGGGCACAATTGTAAAATTTGCGGTAAAAAACTCTAGTGAAGTTGTTGAGGTATTTACCACTCGCGCCGACACTCTGTTCGGTGCAACTTATGTCGTGCTGGCTCCGGAACATCCTTTGGTGGAAAAAATTACGGCCCCGGAACAAAGGCAGAAAGTTCAAGAATACGCTTCTGCCTCGAAGACGAAGACTGATTTAGAGCGGACGGCGTTGGACAAGGAAAAGACTGGTGTTGATACCGGAGCAAAAGTAATTAACCCGGTTAATGGCGACATTATCCCTGTTTGGATCGGGGACTATGTGCTTGTAAATTACGGTACTGGCGCGATTATGGCGGTACCTGCGCATGATGAAAGGGATTATGTTTTCGCCAACAAACATCGTCTTCCAATTAAGTATGTAATTAAGCCGCACGAAGCAAGTTATTTGGTGATTGAAAAAAGTATTCCAGCGGAGAAAGTGGCAGAACTTGAACGCTTCGGGTCTGTTACCGTCGAAGAAAGAGACAAAGAATGGGGTAGATTCTTCAGGGTGAACATGCGAGTCGAGCAAGAAAATGACTTCCAAAAATTCCTCGAGGAAAATTTGCTAGAAAAATCGGATGACGGAGGTGCTTGGTATGCGGATAGTTCTGGAACAACGGACTATGTCGTATTTCCTGGGGTGCATTTCGATCTGGATGCTCCTAGTGGCATTGAAAAGTTTAAAGAGCACGGCCGGAAGATCGGAATTCCTGAAGAACAACTGGACATAAAGTTGCGCGCTTTCACGGGAGACGGTGTCTTGGAAGAGTCCGGAAAATTTACCCTTATGCACAGTGCGGAAGCCCGGGGTAGAATTACCCAGTGGTTAGAAGACGAGGGGAAGGGCAGAAAAACAATTCAGTACAAATTGCGCGATTGGGTATTCTCTCGCCAGCGTTATTGGGGAGAACCTATCCCGATTGTCCACTGTGATGAATGCGGTGTGGTGGCAGTACCAGAAGAACAACTTCCTGTTTTATTGCCTGAGGTCGAAAATTATGAACCAACTGGAACTGGAGAATCTCCATTGGCGGGAATAACAGAATGGGTTAATACCACTTGTCCTGAATGTGGTGCTGCTGCAAAGCGAGAAACAAACACGATGCCCCAATGGGCAGGGTCGTGCTGGTATTTTTTGCGTTATCTAGATCCTGAGGACAATGAAAATGCATGGGAATGGAGGCATGCTGAACGTTGGATGCCGGTAAATATGTACGTGGGTGGAGCAGAACATGCCGTACTGCATCTTTTGTATGCGCGGTTCTGGATGAAGGCATTATTTGATGGAGGGTTCCTGCCTTTTGAAGAACCATTTGCTTCGCTGAGGAACCAAGGGACAATCCTGGGACCTGATGGGCAGAAAATGAGCAAGTCGAAGGGTAATGTTGTTAACCCCGATGACATTGTTGAAAAATATGGGGCAGACACTCTCCGTTTATACGAAATGTTTCTTGGTCCTTTTGAGGCAAATAAACCCTGGGATGAAAAGGCGATCAACGGAGTCTCGCGTTTTCTCTATAAAGTCTGGGCAGCGCATTTTGGAAAGGTGACGAATGGTCAAGTTAAGGAGACAAAGAAGCTCACACACCGGTTGGTAAAGAAGGTTACCGAAGACATTGAAAGCCTTAAGTTCAACACAGCAATTTCTTCTATGATGGAATATGTAAACGCTGTTACTTCCGAGGGCGTAGATCTGGATTCTTGGAAAATATTCTTAAGAATTTTATCGCCATTTGCGCCGCATATAGCTGAAGAACTTTGGCAAAATTTAGCCGCTCACCCTTATGCAGAAAATTCTGTCACTGGGGAGGAGTGGCCGTCATTCGACCCTTCGTTCCTGGAAGACAACAAGGTGACAATTGTTGTGCAAATCAATGGGAAAGTCCGTGATACTTTTGAAGCGCAAAACGGGGAAGACGAGGAGACACTCAAAAAGAAGGCTGCTGGATCGGAAAAAGTAAGTCACTGGCTAGAAGGGAAAAACCTCAAGCGTACTATTGTAGTTAGGGATAAACTCGTAAATTTTGTTATCGGCGAGTAATAGATGTTTGCTGTAAACCTGTTCTCTTTTGTTGGGGATTTGCTGAACGCACATCATTTCGACAACGGTCTTGGTTTCCTTTTCGGTCTTATCTTTTTGTTTGGCGGGGCAGCGCTTGGCTTATTGATAATTCCCCGGAGCGTCGCAAGGCCATCATTGCGAGCCCTTGCTGGCTATCCGCTGCTTTTTATTATCGCTGGCAGTATAAGCATCCTGATATATGCTCTGGGGCTGTCGCCCTTAAGCAGTGGCGTCATCTATGTTCTGGCAGCTTTATTGTCGATAGCCTGTTTATTTTATAGAGAAAAAAAGTTTTCGTTTCCGCGAAGCAGGGAGGTACTTATATTCGCTGGATTTGTGCTTATTGGTTATGTGTTCATGTATTTTGGTTGGGGTGAAACAAAAGACGGAACAATCAAAGCTATTTCAGGGTCCTGGGGAGACGGTGTGCTGCACACATTAAACGCGGAAGCATTCAAACAGAGGAGTGGTGGCGACTTCTCGATGCCTGCTTTTGCTGGCGAGCTCTTTAAGGAGCCATTTGGTTACGATTTTGTCAGCGGTGTCCTGTTGCGGGTCGGTTTTACAATCGGCGGTTCTTTTACCTTACCTGCTTCTCTACTCATGGCCTGTCTATTGGCCTGGGTCGCGAACCTTACAACTCGTTTGGGTGTTTTTATCG
>CAYNDL010000062.1:0-4777 GCA_964396115.1 uncultured Candidatus Saccharibacteria bacterium | reverse complement strand
GATCGCGTGTGAAAAATATAAAAAACAAGAAGGCAGGTTTTACGCTCATTGAACTCTTGGTCGTTATTGCGATCATCGGTCTTCTGGCCGCAATGGTCTTGGTTGCTGTTTCCAGCGCTCGTAACAAGGCGAAGGACGTACGTATCAAGAGCGGCGTAACCCAATTGCGAACCTTGGCTGAAGCTGGTGTCAGCGATGCAGGCGCTTACTCGACTGTCGATACCACGACAGCAGGAGCTCCTGGAACAGTGCTTACTACCGACATTACTAACCAGGGCGGTGCGTTTACACAACAGATATCATTGGGTGGAGCATCATGGTGTGGTGAATCGAAGCTCGCTTCGGTAACAACCAGCTACTACTGTGTCGACAGCAAGGGTAATGCCAAGACGTATACTTCTCAGAAATGTGCGTCAGGTGGCACAACTGGAGCTTGTGAATAAACGGTTTAGCTAAATAAAAAACATGAAGTCTAAAAGCTTCATGTTTTTTATTTTAAGAACATATTTTGATTGTTCCCAAAAAGATGGTGTATATTAATAGGCAAGTAGGTATGCTTTTCAAAAAACAAAAACAAAAAGGGTTTACTGTCATTGAACTAATCGTCGTATTAGCTGTTGTTGTACTGCTCCTGGCCGCAGTTTTGATTATGTATTCAGTTGCCCGCACAAAATCAAATAATGCTCGAATAAAGAGTGATATGGATCAGATAAGGAAGTACGCGGAGGTTGTTTACACAGAGAATGAAATGCAGGGTTATTGTGTAACGGGGAAGGGGTGTGTAAAGAGTGATACTAGGATATTGGAGATCCAGGACGACATTGAAAAACGTTCGAAAAGTGTTCCTAATCCTGTAAATATCGAGGCCGATTCAACTAGGCCGGCAACTTACTGTGTAAGTTCCGTTTTGGCTGACGGCAAAAACTTCTGTATTGATTCGTCTGCAAATCAGACTGGAACGATGTTTGACAACGGTACAAGCGGGGTATGCGGTCTCGTCGGAGCTATATATAAGTGTCAGTAGTTCTTATTGCGGTACTGTTTCTGTTGGGGGTTATTGTGGGGAGTTTTATTACGGTTGTAACGGAAGACGCTGAGGGGTACGCATGGTTAAAAAGGAAGCGTTCGAAATGCTTGTCCTGTGGGCATAAACTGGCAGTGAAAGACTTGTTTCCCTTGCTGAGCTACTTGTTTCTTAGAGGCAAATGTCGGTATTGCGGAAAGAAAATAGGTAAGAGGCATCTGCTTATTGAACTGGGAAGCGGGGTTGCTTATGCCGCCGTCTTTGTATTGCTAAATTTTGATGTATCACCAAAACTTTTCCTGTATCTTCTGATTATCACAGTTCTCATTGCGTTGTCTGTCACGGATTTACGTTTTTGGACGCTACCTGACACGCTCGTGTCAGCACTTGCCGTATTAGCTCTCATTAAAACTTTTGTCTTGGGAGAACCTGGATTTTCCAGCTCCTTGATCGGTGGGATTGCGGGATTGCTGTCACTGGGAATTGTTGTTGTTTTGAGCAGGGGGAAAGCAATGGGAATGGGGGATGTCAAATTGGCTGGAGCAATGGGTTTATTATTCGGATGGCCGCAGTTACTGCTTGCTCTTATTATTGCTTTTGTGCTGGGCGGTGCCTTTGGAGCAATGCTGATACTGCTAAAGAAGGCGACAGCTAAAAGCGCTATACCCTTTGGACCCTTTTTGACCTTTGCAACAGTTCTTTTGCTGTTATTCCCCGGGTTGTACTCGCGAGTTCTTCTTTTTTATGGGTTGATGTAAAATATTAACAGGAAAAATGGGTAAAAAAGACATCAAAAGAAACGGATATACGCTACTTGAAGGATTGGTCTCGGTTGCAATCTTGGTGCTCGTCATGGGAATGACGTTTGTTGGCCTTACTGGAGCCAAAGAGAAGTCCGCCGTCAAAACTGCTGCCCAACAGTTTGCTAATGATCTCAGGGATGGGGCACAGTCAACTCGTTCAAACACAAAGGGAACACAATGTGAAACGAAGGCGAACGATATCATCAACACTGCGTCAGATAATACAGATACCATCGGTACTCTTTTGTCGCGCTGCGCACAATCCCATTTTATTACCTCCTATTACAATTCCGTCTTGGAAAGGACAGGTTATGGTTTCTACAGAGAGTTGTATTACAATACTGCCTCCGGGTATAAGCATGCCGGGTACCATGATTTCAAGTGGAGTAAATTACCTGCTGGGACGCGTTTTTCGAATTCTGATCGCTCATACTTATCGGGTACCCCATACGTTTATATCTGGTTTTATAATATTTTCCCTCTCGTTTATGCGAATTCAGCTTTCTATAATTCCGCTTCCGCGTTTACTACTACGGCCGGTGATGTGGTCATTGAAAGCGCGTCTAATCCCAATATCAAGATTCATGTTTGTGTTCGTGACAATGGTCTTGTTGAAGTTAAAGACGGAGCTTGCTAATGAATACTTATAGATCAAAACGTAAGAACGGTTTTTCTCTCCTGGGCGTCATCCTTGCCACGACGGTGGCCTTGTTGGTGGTGGGAACAGTAGCTTCTATCTCCGCTAGGGTGTACGGGACCATGCGGACATCAAAAGAACGTTTCATTGCCAGCGGTCTTGCGCGCGAGGGAATCGAATTAGTTCGTTCATTGCGAGATAATAATTGGTTCTATTATCCCCAGCCCGGTGATCCGCTTCCAGTGACGCAAATCAAGTGGCGGGGATGCGCTTCGGGAGAATCTTGTCCTGGCCTGAA
Source organism: uncultured Candidatus Saccharibacteria bacterium (assembly GCA_964396115.1). Taxonomy (GTDB): domain Bacteria; phylum Patescibacteriota; class Andersenbacteria; order UBA10190; family CAIZMI01; genus CAYNDL01. Next base: position 2,015 of record CAYNDL010000062.1, on the reverse strand, counting down.
AAAAATATGTGATGGGACATATATAATTGATCCTTATGATGCGAATCCGGAATTAAAAAGCGGTAACGAAAAGTTGTATCTAACGTCAGACAACAAGTTTACCCATGCTACCACTGGTACTGCTTCGATCTTTTCCAGGTCGGTAACTATAGATACGGTTAGCGATGATTCTAAATTAACAACAGGCGGTTCTATTACTTATATGCCAGACAGCGGGGGTTGTGGTGAGATTGTAGATAGCACGCCCACGAACATTTCTTTCCAGAGACCCAGGCCATTTATTGTGCGTTCAACCGTGACCTGGAAAGACCCCACGTCCGGGCAGACAAAAACGCTTACTTTGGAGGAAATGCTTTATGATTGGATGTATCAAAGGCCATGAAGACTAATAATCACTCAGGATTTACTATCCTTGAATTAACAGTGGCGATGGCGACGTTTGTTTTTCTTCTGGCCACGGTGGGAGCGATATATGTTTCTTCAGTAAGGGGCCAGCGTGCACAGTTAAATATTCAGGCCGTACAGCAGGACATTCAAAGTTTCTTTGAATCTTTAGACAGGGAGGTCAGGACTGCGTTTGGACAATCTTTTCAAACCCAAGGCACATCTGGTGTAACTTTAATTAACCAATCTGGTGCCTGTGTTACGTACTTGCTTAACTCCAACACAATAAAACGTTATCAATACAGTCGCAGCGGTGCCTCGTGTTCATTTCCCGGCGTCACTTCTTCGTATACTTCAATGACTTCGGCAAAAACGAATATCCAGAGTGCCGGATTTGCAGTTACGCAAGCTTCTGTTAGTAATCCTGGTCCTGATGAATATCTTTCGGGTCAACAGGGAAGGGTAACTTTAAATATCAAAGGCTGTCCGACAGGGTCATCGAACGCTAATGATTGTGTTACTTTCCAAACGACGGTGACGTCGCGGCAAACTAAAACCATACAATGAGATGAATACCAAGCTTCATAAATCTCATTCACAACGCGGCGACATCTCAATCTTTTTTACAGTGGTTGTGTTGATGATCGTAATTGTGAGCTATGTCGTAATAGCAAATATCTCTGTGTCAGTATTCAAAAATGCCAGGTTGGCAAATTATTCTGCCCAAGCTTTTTACGCTGCAGATACTGGACTGGAACGCGGCATGTTCGATTTCCTTTGGTCTGGGGTCGAGGGGCCGGCCAATACTGCTTACGCTTGCGCAATGAACAACCAAAACGCCGAAATAAGCAGCGGTATCTCTTATAAGCTCTTTGTTGATAATGGGACGAGTAGGCCTGGTACCGGCGCCTGCCCACAATTTGCTAACGTGAATACCCAGACAGAATCACTCTGTATTGAAGCGGATGGTGTCACCAATAACACTCAGCGAAGATTATTGAACGGACGGGAAAGGCCGGGGGCGCCTTGTCCGAATTAAAGAAGGTATGAACAGACCTACAATGAATTTGTAGGCTGTTTTATGATCAATATATGGATAAAAAAGAAGCTGCAAAGCGAATAGAACGATTGCGCCAGGAAATTGAATACCACCGTTATCTCTATCATGTCTTGGATCGGCAGGAAATTTCCGATGCTGCCCTGGATTCATTGAAGCACGAGTTGTTCAGGCTCGAACAGGAATTTCCTGAGCTTGTAACCGCGGACTCTCCTACCCAGAGGGTCGGGGGCGTCCCCTTAAAAGAATTTAAAGAAGTTGAGCATGATCGACCGATGCTTTCGCTAGAAGACGTTTTTACGTTTGAAGAATTGCAGGACTGGGAGAGGCGGAACCGTAAGATTTTGCCGGACGGCAAATTTAGCTACTACTGCGAATTAAAAATCGACGGATTGGCCATAGAGTTAAAGTACAAGAATGATGTTTTGATCGAAGCTTCCACCCGCGGCGATGGACGGGTGGGGGAAGATGTAACGGAAAACGTTCGCACTATCGAAAGCGTTCCCTTGAGATTACGCAAAACTGCGCCCGACAACATAACAGTGCGGGGTGAGGTCTATATGGATAAAAAACA
>CAYNDL010000061.1:0-4896 GCA_964396115.1 uncultured Candidatus Saccharibacteria bacterium | reverse complement strand
AGCCATAACCGGGCAAAATACGGCCAACGAAAATACCGGCGACGCGTCTATTACTACAGGCAATGCAAAGGCACAAGCCAACTTGGTTAACATTGCCAACACAAACGTTGTCCGTGGCAACATGTTTGTTGCTGTTGTGAACATTTTTGGCAAGTGGGCGGGAGACCTGTTCTTCGGTGATCAAAAGTTGTCCGGTCAAGAAGCTGCTTCGGGTGTAGGCAGTAACGGGGGTGGAAGTGTTGAGATTAATGGATCAAACCAGAACACGGGCTCGGGGTCCACCAATAATGTTGACGTTGCTTTGAACAGTAACAGGAATACTGACATTAATAACGATGCTGACATCAACAACAACTTTAACTTGAACGCGGACACCGGCCACAACAAGACAAACAAGAACACCGGCGCAGGCCAAGTGGATACCGGTGATGCGTTGGGGGTCTTGCGTGCCAGAAATATTGCGAACTTGTCATTAGTCTACGATGGGCCACAGTGGACAGATCTAACTGCAGGGCTGCTTAATTCGAAAACGGGCGCCGATTCAACTAACACAATTGATGTTAATGTGAACGACACATCTTCAACGACCATTACTAATGAGGCGAACGTCGATACTGTTGTCAGCGCGACAGCCAATAGCGGCGAAAATGAGGCGAACGAAAACACACTGGGAGGCATGATCGTTACTGGCATGGCCAAGATAAAGACTTATATCGACAATATCTTGAACAAGACAATCCTGGGTGGAGTTGACGGCGACCCCAGTGTTGAGTTGTCTCTTGAGAACGAAAAGACAGGTGCCAATTCAGATAATACTAACTTTTTTAACTTCCTCGGGGATCACGATACTAATATTTCAAATGTCGCAAACGTCACTAACGACGTAGATGCGGAGGCGACAACCGGTGGCAATGAAGCGAGCCGCAATACTGGTGGGGGTCTTATCTGCACCGGCGATGCCAGTATCTCAGGTGGTGTGGATAATGAGATAAACAAGACAAAAGGAGGGATGTTTGATCTTACCCTCGCAAACGTCGGCAATATATTCAACGGTTTTGATGCAGATGCTTCTTCTGGAAATAACTTGGCCAACGAAAACACGGGAAAAATAGACAAAGCTTGTCCGCAAAAAGAGGAGGAGAAGCCCACTCCTACTCCAACTCCAGAAGGACCCAAAGAGAGTCCAAAGGGTGAAGGCGAAGGTGGTAATGGCGGCCAAGGGGATGGCGAAGTAAAGGGTGAAGAGAAAGAATCTGCTCCGACAAAAGTATCGGAAACAAAATCGACACCCAAGCCACGTGTTGCCGAAGCTGAAGAAGAACGTCCTGAAAGTTTTCCAATTGCGGGTGCCTATGATGCCTTGCGTGACCTTTTCCAGAAGATCTTACCCTGGGTCTTGATCGCGGCAGCGGTTGTCCTTGGTTACGTTGCCTTTGTCCCTAAGTTAACCTCTCTAAAAAATAAGATTAAGAAATAACAGTTACGATAAAAATGACAATAAATAATAGATTCCATTTTACAAAGGCCCACCTCGCTATTGCGGGGTCGGCTTTAGTTTTTGCAGTTGGCGCTATTCAATTCACTGACCTGCACTGGTTCCAGCCAATGAAGCCTCCTACTGAGGTGCTGAAGAAGGGGTTAGTCGATCTAGGGCAGGAAAAAAGCAGGAAAGCAAATCTAAAATTTTCGATTAATGTTGCCGGTAAAGATCCTGGTAAGAAGACGACCGCCCTGTCTTTTAGCAGTTCTTTTGTTGTTCATCGTTCTGGTGACAATTTTAGCTATGATGGTGCGGGCCAGATAAGCAGTCAACAAAAAAAGGAGAAAGTTAACTACTCATTCTTGATCCGTTCAACTGATGGGCAAACATTCCTCAATCTCAAGGACGCACCGCTAAAAGAAGAAGATAAAAATCTGGCTGAAAAATGGTTATCTGTTGGCAAAGAAAGTAGTTATCCATATTCCGACCTGATCGGGCTGTTTAGCGGTTTTGTTGATGATAAGAACATTATCAATGAAATAGCGGTTGGAAAAATCGAAAACGTAAGCGGCTGGAAGGCACGTAAATATGAGGTAAAGATTCACCAAGATAATGCGACGAAAAAGATAGAAGAATGGTCAGCGGGTAAGGGCGAGCAGGTAAAAGGAACTGAGCAACGCCTCGCGGCTGTTATGCAGAATTTTGCGATTGATAAACTTAACGTTTGGGTCACTCCTTATGATAATAAAATCGTGAAAGTCGGGATTGAAATGACACCAAAGAAGGAGGAGCTAAAGCGGGGCCAAGTTGTTGCAAGCTTGGAAATGCTGCCTGTGCGAGGTAATTTGCCTAAGATAGAGACACCGCTCGATGTCCAAAATATGGAAAACAAACAGATGTTCCAACTCCTGTCTGTCGGCCTGAAACCATAATCGGCACTTGCTTTTGCGCACTTCAGAACCCACAATTCACTTTATGTGGTTCTGGAAAAAGACAAAGGTGGTCCGTGCATATCCCTCAATCGCCGATTTTCAAAAATACGATAAAAATCCAATTTTGCTCCCTGGAAGCAACGATTGGCAAAAAGGGCGCGTCTATAACCCAACAGCTATTGTTGTGGGTGACAAGGTCGCACTTTTGTATAGATGCCAAGGGACAGAGCGTAAGGATATAGGGGGAGAAAATGTTTGGATGTCCACCATAGGAACCGCGTGGAGTTCTGATGGAACAAGTTTTACAGCGGAAGACAGGCCATCATTAGAACCGACTGATGATATGGACGCGGCAGGAGTCGAGGATCCCCGCGTTGTTCATATTGATGGTGAGTTTGTATTGACGTACACGGCATATGACGGCAAGAAGGCCCGGTTGGCAGTAGCCTTTTCTAAAGATCCCTCGTTAACTAGTTGGAAAGAAAGAAAAATTGTCTTCCCCGAAGAGGAAAAGTGGACCAAGTCAGGGGCGATAGTGCCTATTCGAATAAGTGGGATGTACTACATGTATTTCCAGGCACATGAGTACTATCCACCAATAGGGGAATCGCATATTTGGCTTGCTTCTTCTCGGGACCTCCGTTCTTGGAAAATATTTTCGGAACCAGTATTGAAAACAGTAAGGGGTTCGTTTGATGAATCCGAGGTGGAACCGGGGCCGACTCCGATCATCACACCACACGGGATAGCGGTAATTTATAATGCAACGCGAGAAGCAAAGAACTTCAACAGAAGGGAATTCGGTATTGGTTGGGCCTTGTTTGACAAGAACGACCCCTCGCGCCTTCTTTATCGCAGTAAGAATTCCTTCTATACAGATGAAAGTGCGATTAGTAAGAAGGGGGTTATTCCCCAAGTACCTTTCTACAAGGAATTGCCGAACCAAGGCCGCATTACCGGTACCATTTTTGCCAACGGATTGGTTAAATTCCACAACCGTTGGTTTCTGTATTATGGGGTTGGCGATTCCGTTATCAGTGTTGCGTCTGCGGATGCCCCTGAACTTTTTTCCTTACTAAGTTCGTAACCCAACTCTCTTTGCGACGCACCATTAATATGGCAATCTAGTACTGATGGAGTTGGAAAGAGAAACAGAAAACGACCATAAGGAAATAATTGCGGCAAAAGATAAAGGCCGTCGGATCATGTTTCAGTCACCCAGCTCCAGGGCGTCGTCATTATTTAAGAGATCAGCGGCGAATCCTATTTTGGCGCCAACAAGCCGTTGGTGGGAATCAGAAGCAGTATTCAACCCGGGTGTGATTGAAGATAAAGAAGGCAACATCCACATTCTTTACCGCGCAATTGGACGCGACGGTATATCTCGGTTTGGTTATGCCCGTACCAGGGATGGTGAGACGATCGAATTCAGGTCCCAGGAACCAGTCTTTGACGCAGACGATGGAAATGAATTTGAACAAAAGGGTGTGGAGGATCCTCGCATTGTTTGCATAGGGGGCGTCTACCATATTACCTACACAGCCGCCTCTGTTTACGCTAGCGGTGAAACTGTGCCACCTTGGCTCGCTTCTGAACCTCGTCCATGGAGGGTCAGGATTTCGCTGGCTGTGACTTCCGATTTCAAAAACTTTACGCGTTACGGAGTAATATTGCCAGACATGGACAATAAAGACGCCGTGCTTTTTCCCGAGAAGATAAATGGACAATATGCGATTTTGCACCGATTGCCGCCGGATATTTGGATCGCGTATTCCAGTAATTTGCGAGACTGGGAAGAACACAAGAAAGTCACCCATACTAGACCAGGAGAATGGGACGAAAGAAGGATTGGTGCTGGGGCACCACCGCTACTTACTTCGAAAGGGTGGCTGCTTTTATACCATGGTGCGGACCACCACAATGTCTACCGTGCAGGGTTTCTTCTCTTGGACAGAGAAGATCCAAGCAGGGTACTCGGAAGATCACCGATACCAGCGATTGAACCTGTAGAAAGTTACGAGAAAGAGGGACTTGTGCCCCGGGTCGTTTTTCCTGAAGGTCTTGTGTTGCGGGGTAGCGACGAACTTCTTATGTACTATGGCGGTGGCGATAAGGTGGTCGGGGTCGCGAAAGCATCGCTCAAAGCAGTACTTGCTTCTCTCAAATAAATGAAAAAGAAAGCCATATTTACCGCGGTTATGGCGGTTTTTCTTCTAGTTATATGGGGTTTACGAGTCGAAAGAGTTGATCGACCCGTGTCCCAGAGCAACACCATTAATGGGTCGAACACCGTGGCACTAAAACCAAAGTCGGAAACTGTGAGGATCGTTACACGCCTGAGTTATCGAACAAAGCAACAAATAAAGTGGCGGAAGAAGCTAAAGAAGCCAATAAAAAAATTGTGCTGGGAAGGCGGGCTACTCTTGAGAAAGACATACAGGAGTTCGACGCATACGGACGCACCCTGGGGTATCTGTGGGTTGA
>CAYNDL010000060.1:0-5345 GCA_964396115.1 uncultured Candidatus Saccharibacteria bacterium | reverse complement strand
CAATTATTGGGATCCCTACGCTTGGCGAAGAGATTTATTTTTTACTTTGAAGACATGAAAAGAATCTTCGTCTTGGTTTGTATATTTCTACTTTTTTTCGGCGCGCACCTTGCCAGCGCCGCAACAGTTTTGTTGCGAATAGAAGGATCGGAAGGGCAAGTGTTTAGCGGTTCAGTGGAGTCCGGTGACTGTGAGGTCTCGGATACTGATGGGCAAAAACATAACTTTTCGGGGAAAGCAATCTGTGCCCTCGAAAGCGCTTCAAAAAAAGGTGGATTTAATTATCAACTCAAAAATTTTGGTTTTGGTCTTTTTCTGAAGCAAATCGCAAGTGATGACACGCCGTCTGATTATTCAAAGACCTGGTCCCTCTGGAAGAATGATGACATGGGAAATTCCGGGGTCGACGCCATGGACGTGGGTGAGGGCGACCGCCTTCTGCTTACATATTCTGGAACCCCAGCTTCGTTCTTGCGAGTGACTATCCCCGAGAATGTCATCGTAAACACGCCTGTTGTGTTGTTGGTAGAAAAGCGGGTAGGCGATTTCGATAGCAGTTACCAATGGCATGGAAGTTGGCAGGCAGCCGCTGGCGCAAATCTTCACGTGGGAAGTCAGTCATACTCAGTTCCTAGTGACGGAAAAGTTTCTGTTTCTATTAATTCCGTGGGGGAAGTGTCGGTAAAAGCGGTAATGCCTGGTTCGATACAAAGCGAAACATATAAATTAAATGTGACTTCGGCTGCTACGAGTTCGACCCCCAGTCCTTTGCCTAGTACCTCTCCAACCACTAGCCCAACGCCCGCGTCTGTCACTGTGAAAGCGGAAAAGTACGATAAGGCAAAATTGGAACAAAAAGCGGGGGCTGCTCTCAAATATTTAAAGACCTCCTTAACAAAAGAAGCGGGAGCCATGACGATTGATTGGGCGGCGATGGCTTTTGGGGCCAACGGAGTGTCGGTTCTGGATTTTGATTTTGCCGAAGAACTAAAAGCGAAAAAATTTGCTAACGCAACAGATGTTGAGCGTCGGATTTTGGCAGTACGCGCTACCGGTGGCGATCCCCGAAATTTTAATGGTACTAATCTGCTCCAGCTGTTAAAGAAATATTATTCGGATGGGCAGGTTGGGGAAAAGAATCTAATTAATGATGATATTTTTGGCGTGCTCGCGTTTCTCGCCGCCGGTGAGGATCAAAATTCTCCTGAAATATCAGGTGCAATAAAGACGATTCAGACAAAACAAAAGAACGATGGTTCTTTCGACGGTGGCATTGATGTGACAGCAGCAGCGATCCAAGCACTTAAGGGGTACCAGTTAAGCGGCGGCAGCATTAATGTTGCCGGTAATATATCTCAGGCAAAATCATATTTGTTAAAGCACCAAGACAAGTTTGGTGGTTTTGGCGAAAATTCGGCTAGTACTGCATGGGGCATTCAAGCAATCGTTGCTTTAGGGGAAGACCCCCAGTCCTGGCGTAAAGGAGAGGGGAATCCTTTTTCAGCGTTACTGCGGTACCAGAATGCTAATGGCGCTTTCGGATGGCGCTCTAATTCAGATACTTCCGCGTATTTGACTGCCTATGCGGCCGCTGCGCTTTTAAAGACAAAACTTCCGGTTACAAAGCTCAAGATGCAGGTGTCCACGGAAAAAGTATTAGCAAAAACAGTTATAAAGACGGAAAAAGCCGGAGTTGTAGCAGGCGTTGCAACAGCAGCCCCCGTCCCTTCTGTCCCCCCAGAAACAGGAGTAAAAGTTATCCAACCAGAAGGGAACACGCAACAGGAAAGAGACTTTTTGAAATTTATGTATTTTTCTTCCGTGCTGCAGTTTGCTCAAACCCTCGCAATGATTTTCCTCTTCGTTGGCTTCTTGCGAAAAAACTTTAACTATGTGGCCATTCAGCGAAAGCAGATTACGGACAACGTTTAGAAATATTGGATCGTCGCCTGCAGCCGTCTTAATAATTGTTCACTTCCAAATTAAGGCGGCTGTTTTATAATTTACTTATGAAAAAAGAAAACATAACTCTCTTGGTGGCATTGGCAATTCCGGTGCTAATGGTAATTTTTATCGTTGCCGCGATATTTATTCCGCGGCAGTTCATCAAGCCGGCATACAGTTTCATTTATGCCCTTGGTCCTTATCCTAGTTATGCAGAAGATATTGGGCCAAGTCCAAACAGTGCAGTGAAGGAAAGGATTTGTGATGTCCATTATTTTTCTGTTGAAGGAGAAACACTGACGGAAAAAACCACACGTGAAGAAAGATTTGATTGTACTTACCGTGAAGGTTTTGAGGTGCCAAAGTTCTATATTTACGATAATGAAAGTGGCCAGTCGCGCGAGTTGAATCGTGAAGAACTTAAGTCGCTCAAACTCGACAGTAATCTTAAGTCGGCCGATGGTTTCCGTGTTGAGCACTATTATTCCAATGAAAATATTTCTACGGCCTTATTCGGAGGAACAACATCTGATCGGGACTCCGTATATATGAAGGGAGAAGTAGTGAGTAAGAAATTGGATATTCAGTGGGATGGACGCCAAGTCTTTAACTTTGTTGCTTGGGTGAAAAAATGAACAAGCAGGATTACCAAAAGATTGTCGCCGAAATCGGTTCCTCAAGAATTTTGTCAGAAGGGGAACTCTTACAGGCTTACCGGTCGGGAGTACCGCAAGTAGCTTCAGGAAAAGACAAGAGCAGCCGTTTAATAAAAATTCTTTATTATATCGGTGGTCTAATCGTCTTCTTGGGGTTAGTGGTTTTTGTTTTCCAGATGTGGAACTCACTGAACACTACTACCCGTGTCCTTGTCACGCTGGGTTCGGCGATTGCTTCTTATGTGGTGGCTGTTCTTCTGGATAAAGATAAGCGCTTAGGCGAGTTGAATTTTGCCTTCTTCTTGATTTACGGCCTGCTGTTACCCACAGGGATTTTCGTGACATTCCATGAGGGTGGGTTGAATATTACGACCGCAATAGTGAATGCCTTTATGTCGTTCATTGTTCTTGTCGCTCATCTTGTTTCCTATGCAATTTTCCGCAAAAAAATATTTATCGTGTTGAGTGTTATCTTCGGCACGTGGTTTTTCTTCAGCCTCACAAATTTCCTGGGAGCTAAGCTCCGCGCAGAGGTCGCATTTTACGAATACCGGGCGCTACTGGTAGGCCTCAGTTATTTGCTTCTTGGATACTATTTCTCCAACAAAATTAAAGGTCTAACCAGCTGGCTCTACAGTTTCGGTTGTCTTGGCTTCCTTGGTTCAACGTTGGCTTTGGGTGGTTGGTCTCCTGACCAAAATATTTTTTGGGAAGCAGTCGCCCCACTTTTTATCTTTGGCGTAATTTATCTCAGTATTTATCTTAAGCATCGCAGTTTCTTATTTTTCGGGACACTTTTCCTTGTGCTGTATGTATTAAAAATAACCGGTGAATATTTTGCCGATTCCATGAGCTGGCCAGTTGCTTTGGTTGCGTCTGGATTGATGATCATTGCGATCGCCTACGGTGCGTTCTACCTCAATAATCGCTACCTGAAGAAAACTGAACAATCTATCGCGCTTCCGTAGTTTGGATTGACGACCAGTAAAATAAACTATAATTAAAGAGGTTTTGTTATTTTAACTTGGTCACAAAGGGGGCAAACATGAAAGCGTACACCGTTGAACAAGTCGCGCGTCTCTGCAAGGTAACGCCCCAGATTGTGAGTAAGTGGTTTGAGTCGGGTAACTTGTCCGGTTTTCGTGAGCCAGGCACACAGACGCGGTTAATACCGCGGACTGGCCTCATCCGCTTTCTAAAAGACCATGGGATGCCGCTTGGCTATCTAGAAGGCCTGTCAGATGGAACGGTAATGTTCGTATCGCAAGACTACCACTTGTCAAAGCAACTAGAGGAGGGGATTCGGGACAAGGGATATGGTTTCTTGCTCAGGGAACACGTGTTTGATGCGGGCGTCTTTGCTGAACGTGTTCAGCCCGAATGCGTGATTGTCGACTTCGCAGTCGGACGTAGTTCTGGACTGCAGGTCTGCACTCGCCTCAAAGAAATTCCTGAGTTCATCCGCGTGGCGCTCATCGTCTTGTTGCCACCAAAGGTCAGTCCTGACAGTATAACAATCGTGAAGGTAAACGAAGTATGGGAACGACCTCTGGTTGTTTCCCATGCTGTCGAACGGGCGGCCAGCTTCGTTAAAGCCAGCATGACTCTTTGCTGACCAAAAAGCCCCGACGGATCGGGGCTTTTTCTTATTCGTTTTCGCAGTTACCGCAGCAGACGTCGTCTCCACCTTCGTGTTCGCTGCATTGGCATTCATGCTCTTCTACTGCTTCTTCATGTTCGCAATGGTCGCACATGTTGTTCATTAATTAATTATGAAAGAAGCGTACCGACCATATATTTTCACGTCAAATTAAAAACCGCTTCTTCAGCGGCTGATCTTGTGCAGATCAATTTCGTGTAAACGAACGATGAGATTTTGCAGGTCTGCTTCGCTTGCCTGCAGTTCGGAAATTTTTTGGGCGATTTCCGCCTTGGTTTCCGGTGGTGCAACCGACTCCCGGATAGCAGCGAATTCGACCAGCGTCTTGAGGACAAGCCTGAGTGCGTCGAGTGCTTCGTTTGCCTTGCTAAGGCAAGTATTTTTCCCTGTAGCAACTTCCGCAAGTTTGCGCTCCGTGTCGAATCGGATGCTGCATTCTTGCAGCACGTCGTATACTTCTTTGCGGTGGATGGGCATTTCCCAAGGCGCAGTAACGCCGATTCGTACCCGGTCGCGCCTGATTTCCTCGATACTCACGAAGATAACGCCACCGATCACGAATGACTGTCCCTTGGTCAGTTCGATCTCTTCCATTGCACTCCTCCTTCAGAAGGAACTCGTTCCAGAGAGGAGTGTATTCTTTGTTTGTTTGGTTGACAACTCGTAAAAAATCGTGTTTAATTATTATCCAGGTAATCAAATACCTGAATCTTTCGACAATTCGAGAGAACAAAAATGTCCTCGTAATCCATGAAATCGAGAGGGAAGTCTGAGCGAGTGTAGCGAGCAAAGACGAGTGGAGATTTTATGGATAGAGGAACCATCCCGAAGCGATTAGAAAACAAGTTTGCTTGTTTTCGGTAAGCGGCGGCATGGCGACGAGGGGATGCCAGGCATCGACAGTGAGAAGAAATGTTCTCTGCGCGCCGAGCAAGCAAGACCTGCTCGCAAATATGGTTTTGCGTCATAAGACATGCAAACGTCTTTACGCGGGTGAAGACTGCAATTGCGCAAGCTTTTGCACCGTCATTCGCACCAGCTTTCGCTTAATAACGAAGGCCATCGGTCCTTTCCGCCTCGCAAAG
>CAYNDL010000059.1:0-5427 GCA_964396115.1 uncultured Candidatus Saccharibacteria bacterium | reverse complement strand
TACTTCGGCGGATATCCCAATTCAGCACCAAATGACGAAGGCTATCAGGAGTGCTTAAGACAAAGTACAGAAAGTTATGCCGCCTCAGGGCCTGGCGGATCACCCTCTGACCCCACACTATTTGGTTTTTAAAAATTATTTGTTATAATCAACCTAACTTATTAAAGGAGGCAAACAAAAACATGAAAAAATTAAGTCCATTCTCACACGAATTAGCTGAATCATATCGTTTATTCCGTCGTAAGTGGAAACCTCTTGTTAAGATGGTTGTTTTACCAATCATCCCCTTCCTGTTCACCACACCTTACCTAATGGAATATTATTCTGCGCAGTCATACGGAGAAAATCTAACTCTCAATGGAGCAACCCTGACGCTATTCTTAATTGCTCTCGTAGCTTTGCTTACCTTTTTAATTCTTAGTGAAATCGTTAAGGTCGGAATTTTTGCCGAGCTCAGTAGCTCAAAATATCTTGGCGTTAGACGTTCGCTCAAGATTGGCACGGAGCGATTCTTCCGGTTTATCTACACAGAAATTTTGGTAGTAATATTCTTGTTTGTTTCGATGATCCCGGCGTTCATTCTGAATTACTGGTACGAACAGGCTGGCAGGGAATTGTTAAACAGAAGCGGTGTTCCATATTCAGGAACGTTTATCATTGTTGTTTTCGCCCTGCTTTTCTTCCTACCCTCATTCATTCTAGGAATTTGGCTCACCTTTGCGCCTCTCATTTCGGTCGTAACAAAATATCGGGGCATGGGAGCACTTACACATAGTGTCACCATCACGCGCCCTTATTTCCGCCAATTAATTGGAAGGCTCGTAATGTGGACGGTCGTATTTATGGCAGTTGTTTATTCTGTCAAACCGCTGCCGATTGCTTCGATTGTTGTTCCGTTGGTAATGATGTTAGTCGGAGCCGCGTTTGTGGTGACTTTGTTCAAGGAAGTACACGCCGAAATAAAGGAAGAAACGCCGAAAGTTGCCCCAAGGAGAAACGGCAAAAGAAGGATCATCATTTCCCCCGTATAAGAACAAGCAGCTTCCCAAAAGGAAGCTGCTTTCGTTTTGGATCTTACTGTTTAAATGTTATCCTTAACAGGAGATGCGTTTTATTTTGGCAGTAAACTTGGCCTTATTAGTAGCCCCCTCGATAGTTACAGCCGGCACACCTTCACAAGAATTTTGGAATCCATTTCGTAACTCTACTGTAAGTGTTTATAGCGCCATTAATGATACGATCGACTCCATCCTGTCGGAAATAAATAAAATTACTGGGACAACGGTGAGCCTTTTCCGTGTCCCGCAACCGTCACAAAATTCCTTATACAAAACAGCTCCTTCGTACAACCCAAACTTGAAATCTGTTTACCCATCAGCATCGCCTGACACATCAGTACAGGACACTTCGGGCACTGGGACACCTTGCAGCGGACAGGCAGGCTCTCCTTTTTGGGCAAATGATTGTTCTTGCCACTGTTCAACAGGCGGCTTACCTAATACTAGATACGAAGTCGGGGACCGTTGTCCTGAAGATAATAATTTATCCTGTGAAGACTGTCGGAAAATAACGCGAGACGACAACACACAGACTACGATCGAAGAATGTTGGCATAGTTTTTAAAAAATGAAAAAAAATTCACAAAAAAATTTAATAACAATAGTTGCACCGCTTCTTTTTGGGATAGGTGTTTTATTTGCAGTCTGGTCAGGATATCGTACTTTTTCAAAACGCACGCAGCCTGCCTTTTTGCAACCTCTGCAAAATTCGCCTTCTGTGTCTTCTGAGCCTGCAACGATAACCCCATTTGCCAACATATCTAAATCAGACATCAAAATCCCGTCATCAGAAATTGATTCAGATTCTGATGGCCTTTCTGATGCTATGGAAATCTTATATAAAACAGACCCACAAAATGCGGATACCGATCTGGACACATATAAGGATGGGGATGAGGTAGCCAATGGATATGATCCCCTTATAAAATCGCCGAACGATAAAGTCGGAGTAGCTCACGGATCGCCCTCTCCAACGCCACCAACCCTGACCCAGCAATTTGTGAACAAAACAGGTACCAACCTGCAAGAACTAACTACAAACGAAGAAGCAGTCAACAAATTCATCAACGAAACGAATGCGCGCGGAATCCTCCCGATCATTACTGATAATGACATTAAGATCATTAACACTTCGGGAAAAGCGGCAATTGTTAAGTACCTTGACTCGTTATCAACGAAGAAAAACAAGAAGATTAAACCCGTGACTCCAGAACAGATCTCATCAGCCTTTACAAACTACACCCAGACAAATAATCCTGCACAAATTGATGCTGTTATTAGCGATTTAAAAAACAACGCTGCCATATTTAGCGGGGTAGAAGTGCCTAAAGAAGCCGTTGAACTGCACAAAAAATATTTGGCTGCAGTTCTTGCCTTGAGAGACAACACTATACAATTAAAAAACTACAAAACTGACTACATGAGCGCGCTCGTGGCGGGATCTCGTCTTGATGGCTTGAAAACGATCTTTTCTGAGATCGAAACTGATATCAAAAACCTAGAAAAGAAGTACAATATAACCTAGGAGAATTCCACACTATGGAGCGGAAAACAACAAAGACACACAAAAGTCAAACTATGCTATTGCTGCTCGTTGCAGCGACTGTGTCTATTGTAGCTCTCACGCCTTTGATCACTTTTGCCGATCCACACGCCATGTTCTATACGGACCGAGGGCAGGAGCAAGTGTTCTACAATGTTCTGGCGGCACTTAATCAGGCAGATTACGTCGAACCGCCCGCATCACCAAACCCCTATGGCTATGTTTCTCCCCCCCAGTCCAGCGGACAGGCAGCTGATCCTCCATATATCACCTCTGATTACCGAATGGGTAATTATATTGCTTCGGGTAATTACCAACCCGACCCAGTTCAAAGAACGGTTGATGCCAACGGGAACCTGTCGGCTCCTCTAGAACCTCAGGAGCGTGATACTTTGCCACGCTTAAGAGTCAGGCAAGTGACCTCCGACAACGGTGATGCATTCTTTCGAGAACAGATGTTGCAAAGATCCTTACTGGAGGAGATGCGGGTCATTCTCTCAAAGATATCCTGCACCGACGCCAGCTTGATCTATGGTCCACAAGAAGCCAAAAACGAAAATTACTGCCCACCAGAATGAAAAAAATAAAAAGAATTAAAAAACAAAAAAAGTCTTTCTTTAACTACAAAAAATTAATTATTTTTGTGCCGGTTCTTGCTTTGATTGTTTACTCATTAGCCAAAGCACAAGAACAAACAATGAACGATATCGTTTTGCGTAGCGCTCAAGAAGGCAGGCTGGGGGGTTCCGTTGCTGAACCTAATCCTTTAAAGGTTCAATTTCCAGGTAGCCGTTGGATCGCAAATCCCCTTGATTATTACAATGAAACACCCGTCAGACGATCAATGGAATATATCTTCGGAGTTGACCCGGAAAATATCGGACGGACCCAATATATAAAAAGCGACATCGAAAAACTGCGCGATGAAGGAATTATTTCCGACGAAGATATGCAATATTACCAGAAGATTGGTGATTCTTTTGTCTCAGTAAATAACGACTCCCAAAACGGATCGGGTGGACAAGTTCTCGCTGCGAACACACAAGGCGCTGAGAACTGGTCGGATTTTATGAATATCTTCCAGATCAAGCCAAAAGATGGCGTCAAGCCGGCGGCCTGGAATTCTGAACTATTCGTACGGCTTGTAACTCAAAACGCTGCAGCAGGAATCGACAGAACTCTTGCCGCACTTCCTGATTCGGGTGGCAATCTTCCGCAATTTAGTAAGGACGACGTAACAGGAGCAAACAACTCTAGCACAAGCACATCGATCACCCCTTCAGGAGATTTGAATAGGGTAGCTAGGTCCGCTGGCGAGATGAGCGTTCGCCAGGCAAGCGTTGTAAACACGCCACGTGATATCGCACTAAATTCAAAGGCACCTTTGAGTCCAGTTTCTGTTTCGGATCCCGCAACAAAATTACCGCCACCGACAGCTGGAGAGAACGAGCAAGCCAGAATAAAGTCTACCGCCTTTGGAAATGAACAAGGGGATAGTGCTGGCGGACTAGGAAGAAACAGTGAGACTCTCGGCTACACTCGCGGCCCACTTTATGGCCAAAACATTTTGGACCAGTCTGTCATGGATAATCTCAATAATGCCCTAAGCCAAAGTCTCAACAATTACTACAACCGTTTGCAGGACATGCAAGACTTCTTTGGCAATTCGCTGCCCGGTATGCAAGACATGTTTGGCAACAATATCAACAACTCACCATGGAATGGCTTTAACCCTCCTTCAGGCAGTGGTAGTCCACAGAATGTAAGCCAGATACCTAGAAACAGTAACCCGGCAGAAGGTGCTTGCCAGAACAACCAGAAGACCTTGTCGGAAGATGACGCAATCGCCATCGCAATACTTAGTGGACTTCCATACCCAACAACAACCACAACAAATAACCCCCTCCAAACATATTATGTACCCCGGGAATCAATAGTTGGACGCGATATTCAGGGAAATGGCCAGCCCATTACAAGTAACCAGCTTCCCGCCAACGCCCCGTGTGATTGGGTCGTGAGATACGAGACTAATTACAACAACCTTGCGATTATTGAGGATACCACAAGTCCAAACGGAGGTAAGTTAATCATTTCCACTGAATGATGAAAAACTTAAGGTTCCGTAATTCAAGAAATCTTTGGGTTGGCTTAATAGCCATTGTGTTGTTAATAATCCCAAACATTTCTCTCGCTATCACCCTTGGCTACGTCCCGGCAAACGCCTACGGGCCAGCGACTTTTTATGTAAAAGCGTCGAACTATTCACTGATCAATCCACCGAGCGAACAGGCTTTAAGCAGTTATTTCGCGGCGAATAACAATTATGGCACGGGTCAGGATATAGTTGGTAATCTCAAGGCACCGGGTGGAAATAGAGAATATGTGATCCCCGATCAATACAGTGAAGACTTTTACAACAACTTTTTAAAAGACCAACCGACAGGCGTCTATCAGAATAATGTTCTTCAGTCCACTCGAAATGATGTGACTTATGACGACTGGGAAGGAAAGACTGCAGAGCAGGAACAGATTGACGAACAAGCCCGCAAATCAGCTTCCGTATCTTGGGAAGAAAAGTTCGGTAACATGCTACTTTTGGTTATCGACTTCTTCATTGGTCTTTTGATGTGGGTTTTGGGAATGCTAATGTCACTCGCCGGCGTTTTTGTGGACTTCGTTTCACAACTAAACAAGATTGCCGGGTCTTCTATAGTTGCACAGGGTTGGTCCTTCACCAGGGATCTCTTGAATTTCGCTTTCATTATCATGCTGCTGGTAATAGCATTTTCGACTATTGCTGGTTTCGACACGTACGGAATGATAAAA
>CAYNDL010000058.1:0-5487 GCA_964396115.1 uncultured Candidatus Saccharibacteria bacterium | reverse complement strand
TGGAATCGTTAGAAGTATGTTGCCACTTCTAAAAAAAGCTAAGAAAGAGAAAGTAAAGAAAGGAGAAACAAATGCGTCTTAATCAACTATCAGTAGGACGTAAACGTCGCATTAAGCGTCTTGGTCGCGGTATTGCTTCTGGAAAAGGTAAGACCAGTGGTCACGGACAAAAGGGTCAAACTTCGCGCGCTGGTGCCCGCATCCGTCCTGGCTTTGAAGGTGGTCAGACACCTATTTACCAACGTTTGCCTAAGGTTCGTGGCATCTCTCGCAAAGAGAAGGTGGCGGCCAAAGCAGTAAATGTTGGTGATCTCGAAAAAAAGTTTCCGGCAGGTGCAAACATCGACTTGAAGGCCTTGGTGAGTTCCGGGTTGATTAGAAAAGGCGAATATCCTGTGAAGATTTTAGGGGATGGCGAAGTCAAGAAAGCTTTCAAGATCAGTCTCCCAATCTCAAAGAGCGCTAGGGAAAAGATTGAAAAAGCTGGGGGTTCAATTGCTTCTAACGCTTCTGAACAGACAGGATCATAAGTATAAGTTAGAATAAAAACATGCAGCCCTTTGCTCGTTTCTCAACGCTTTTCAAGGCTCCAGACCTCAGGAAGCGTATGCTTATCATCATTGGGCTTCTTGTTGTGTTTCGCGTCATGTCGCATATCCCTGTTCCGGGGATTGAGGCAGAAAGCTTGAGGCGTTTTTTCGAAGGCAACAATTTAGTTGGCCTGATTAATATTTTCTCTGGAGGCGGTTTATCTCGTTTGTCGTTAGCCATGCT
This sequence comes from uncultured Candidatus Saccharibacteria bacterium, assembly GCA_964396115.1. GTDB lineage: Bacteria > Patescibacteriota > Andersenbacteria > UBA10190 > CAIZMI01 > CAYNDL01. The sequence continues at coordinate 4,713 of CAYNDL010000058.1, read as the reverse complement.
TGGTGTTGGTCCGTATATTACGGCGTCAATTGTGATGCAGTTGCTAACTGTAATCATTCCTCGTTTTGAACAATTGCAACGTGAAGAAGGTGAAGCCGGACGTCAGAAATTGCAAATGTACACGAGGCTTTTGGCTGTCCCGCTCGGAATAATCCAGGCCTTCGGTTTCCTGACAATTTTGCAAAGGGGAACAGCAGGCGGTGGATTTGGGATACCACTTACTTTCACCCCGTTTGAATTGGTAATAACAATTGTTACTGTTACTGCCGGTTCCATCATGTTGATGTGGTTAGGCGAGATGATCACGGAACAGGGGCTGGGTAACGGGGCGTCGTTAATAATTTTCGTTGGTATAATTGCGCAAGCTCCCCAGTCTTTCCAACAGGCCATCGCCCTTTATGATCCCACCAAGATCCCGGTCTATCTTGCTTTTGCTGTTATCGCGGTGATTGTTACAGCGGGTGTCGTGTTTGTAACGGAAGCTCAGAGAAATATTCCCGTCAGTTATGCGAAAAGAGTTCGTGGCGGGCGGTTGATGGGAGGAGTTTCCACCCATCTTCCTTTGCGCGTTAACCAAGCTGGCGTGATCCCAATTATTTTTGCTTTGTCATTGCTATTGTTTCCGGGAGTCATCGCGCAATTTTTCGCAGCATCCAGGAATGCGATGGTGGCAGATATTGCTCAGAGTGTCGTGAGAATATTTAACAGCAGTCTTTTTTACGGAATCTTCTACTTCCTGTTGGTGGTCATTTTCACCTACTTCTATACAGCCGTAACTTTCGACCCGAAACGTATTGCTGAACACCTGCAAAAACAAGGAGGTTTCATCCCAGGCATTCGTCCTGGTCAGGCAACGATCAAATATCTGAAGTTCGTCACAAGTCGTATTACACTGGCTGGTGCCCTGTTCTTGGGTGTAATTGCTGTTCTCCCGTTGGTCGCCCAAGGGTTTAGTGGCATGCAGAGTCTAACTATTGGTGGAACCGGTCTGCTCATCGTTGTTTCAGTCATTCTTGAGACGATGAAGCAGGTAGACGCGCAGCTTACACTGAGAGAGTACGAAAGCTGAAGACTTCCCCCTGTTGAAGGGGTACTGATGACATAGCTGAAAAAAGCTAGGTATATTATATTATTGACAAAACACCGAAAAAAGAGTAAAGTATCGGGTTGTTTCTGTGTTCCAATTTCTCGAAATTGGAATACGAGACCACCACTCGCAAAAGGCAGGAGTGCGTTACTGCCCAGGTGTTCGTGATGAACGGCGCCGCCATGTTCTCTGTGACCATTAAGGTTGCACAAATTGAAAGAAGAGTGCCATGAATTGGTCTGGAATTTACGCTCGCAGCAATCAGGAGCTGGGTACTGTCACGGTCCTGCCCCGAGGGGACTATGACAAGCTATGCTTTTTCGGGGCAACCTTCCCGGCGGATGCCCGGAATGGCGATCTTGTCTCCAGCCTGACGCTTGCGCCAGAAAAGGGGCAGTTCGGGATAGCAGCAGTCGGTTTTGGAGGGTACGAAAAGATCGCTGGTAACCGTCGAGCAAACTACAGCTGGTATTACGTGTTGCTCGCAGTTGACTTTGATGGCGAAGAACCGCGTGTGTGCACCACAGGACCTTGGCAGTGTTATTCAAAAAGGCTCGGTTCCATCGGTGAGCACGGAGTGATCTCCGTGAAGATCGATGGCGCGGTCTATTCGAACAGTCCCCACAATAACCCCAAGGGGCAGTTGGATAATTACGTCCCCGACACCGAGCTGCTGCTCCGGTTCATCGCCGGGGATACTGCTGTCGGCTCCAAGGAAGTCAAGGCTGCCGTGAAGGAACGAGAGCCGGCCAAGAAAACCGTTACTGAAGAGGAGATGTTGAGCCGCCTTCAGGAGCTGGCTAACAGTCACAACCGGCAGATGGCAGAAGTTGAGAGGCAGTGTGATCAATTCAAGATGGATGCCACGAGGAAGGAGAAAGGTCTCAGTGAACTCAGGGGCAGCACTGAAGAACTTCTGAGTGAGATCTGTACTGCTCTTCAATCTCAATGGTTCAAGTCTGGGCGCCTGCGAAAAATCCTGGCCCGGCTCACCCAGAGAAACGTTGGTTCGTGATCACTTTGCGACTTGTATCAAGAGATCACAACCAAGATACGGTGACTAATCTTTTGGAACACCGTTCTCTAAGTCGTTTCCGTACGAATCTTTGTTCTTGGACGAAAGTCCCCGCCACCCAAAAGTGGCGGTTTTTATTATTTTTGTTTTACTAACGCCGCAACCAGTTCTTTTTTGTTTACAGTTGCCAAACACATAACCCTGTCGGCGCCGCCATAATAAATTCTGATTTCATTATCTTTTTCCGTAACACCGCAAGTGAAGCAAACATTAGGGAAAACACCTTTTTTCTCATATTGTTCTGTCGGTTCAACGATGGGTTTTTTAAGGCGAGCAATGACTTTCCAAGGTTCCTTGAGATCCAAGAGGGCAGCCCCCAAACGGTAGGTGCTTTTTTCATCCACCCCGTGATAAATAATCAACCATCCCTCATTAGTCAATAATGGCGGTGCCCCTCCTCCGATTTTTTCTCCGTCCCATGTTCCTCTCCTTGGTCCCATAACAAACCGATGTTTTCCCCAGTGGGTTAAATTTGGCGAAGACGCGAACCAGATTGATTCAACACCGACTCTTGTTGGCATTGGCCGGTGAAGGGCCGCGTAATATCCCTTTATTTTTTCTGGGAAAATAACAACATCTCTATTGGGTGGTGAGAAGATTATTCCGTACCTCTCTAAAGACTTAAAATCTTTTGTTTTCACTAGGGCGGTAGCAATTCCGTGCGTAGAAACCGCGGTGTAATTTACTAAATATTCGTTCTCTATTTTGGTAACACGTGGATCTTCGCAGCCCCAGGCTTCCTCTAAAACAGATGGAAATACCCACGGCTTATCTTCAACTGCAAAATTCTCACCGTCGTCTGACCACGCCAGCCGCAAGTGGGAAATAGAGGTCAAACCAATGATACGTTTCCCCCTAGTATTCTCATGGACGACCCTAGGGTCAGTAAATATATATTTTTTATCAGTTTGATAAAGTTTTTTGATTTTTAGTGATGTTTGATTGCCGGAGAAAATAATATTGGGGACCGTGACTACTCCACTTTTTTTCTTCGGACGTTCCGCGACACGCAAAATTAAGAGTGTTTTGTTGTTTACCTTGGTAGCACCTGCATTGGATACCCCAAAAACTTCAAAATTGTTTTGTGAAGGTTTTACATCCTCGGGTTTTATCAAGGGATTTCTCTTGCTTCTTTGTATTGCGGTTGCTTTCGGCACAAATGAAGTATACTCTTTTCCCTGTAATTTAGAGCATTTTTATTTAGTTAGTTTTACGTATAACATAGGTAGTATTGATGGAAGAAAATAAAAAACAGGGAGGAGTGATAATGTTTATGGGTCCTCCCGGCGCTGGTAAAGGCACCCAGGCTCGGATGGCACAAAGTGCGTTCGGCTTCGAAAGGATTGAAACAGGGGCGATTTTGCGTGCGATGCGCAAGGAAGACACTCCTACTGCCAAGCTGGTGACGGAACTGGTTGATGCGGGAAAATTGGCCCCCGCGCCGCTTGTTGCTGAACTCGTAATTAACAAGACAAGAGAGATATTGGGGAAAGGGAAATGTGTCGTTTTTGACGGTTCCCCAAGGACTCTGTTTGAAGCACAACAGCTTATGAAGGCGCTGTTTCAGGACAAGGTTGGAAATATATTGGTCGTCGGTCTGGACATCTCCCTCGAGCAAGCCCGACGTCGTCTGATGATCCGGGTGGTCTGCAAAAAATGCAATACTCCAACAACTGAGGACAAGGAAAAATGTGAGAAATGCGGTGGTGAATTGGTTAAGCGGGCGGACGATGACCCAATAGCAATGGAGACACGTTGGGATGAATATAACTTCCGTACTTTGCCAACCCTGAATTATTTGGAAAAGTTCGGAATTGTTGAACATGTGAACGCGGACCAGTCGGTCGAAGAAATAGCAGCTAGTGTAAATGAAATTATTAAAAAGAAGTTAAAACTATGAAAAAAGGTGAAATGAGATTGAAATCGCCGGATGAAATTGAAAAGCTTGCCTTGGGAGGTAAGATTCTCCGTGGTGTCCTGGAAGAGGTTGTGTCCATGGTGAAGCCCGGAGTAACTGGTCTAGACCTCGATGCTTATGCCGAAAAAAGGTTAAGAGAACAAGGAGCGGAACCTTCATTCAAGGATTATTCTCCCAGTGGAGATCCGGCAGATGCCTTTCCCGCAACTCTCTGTATTTCCAGAAATAGTGCGGTTGTTCATGGGATACCTGACGATGTTCCCTTCGAGGAAGGTGATATCGTTGGCTTTGATATTGGCTGTCTCTATCAGGGTTTGTTTACTGATACTGCCACAACAGTGCCGGTGGGGAAGGTTTCTCCTTTGGCAAAGAAATTGATTTCGATAACAAAACAGTCCCTGCAGGCTGCGATAGACATTGTTAAACCAGGCGTAACTACTGGTGATATTGGCGCAGCTGTGCAAAAAGTCGCGGAGAATGCCGGTTTTTCCGTTGTTCGGAGTCTTGTTGGTCATGGGGTAGGTTACGAAATTCACGAGCAGCCGAGCGTTCCCAATTATGGCAAGAATGGACAGGGTATTACTTTGCCAGAAGGTGCCGTGATAGCCATTGAACCAATGCTAGTGGAAGGGC
>CAYNDL010000057.1:0-5508 GCA_964396115.1 uncultured Candidatus Saccharibacteria bacterium | reverse complement strand
AAGTTTAGACAACGTAAGTTCGGGCATTCCTAGCAAGTCGCTATGACGAACCATCCGCCGAATCAGCCTCCTTAAAACATAGCCGCGATCAGTATTAGAAGGAGAAACACCAAAGCTTATGATAAATATCGCCGCCCGCAAATGATCAGCGATTACACGGAACGATTTGGTGTGTTCCTTTGTTGAATATTCCTTGCCTGACGCCTTTTCAATACCGCTGATTATGTTGCGAAGGGTGTCGACTGCACTAAAAACATCGGGATTGTTTGATGCGGCAGCTGAAATTCTCTCCAGTCCTCCCCCAAAGTCGACATTCCTTTGTTCCAATTTCGAAAAAGTGCCGTCTGCTTCCTTTTTGAATTCCATAAACACGGAATTACCAATTTCCATAAAACGCCCACAGTCACAATTCGGGTGGCAATGTTCGCCAAACTTTTTATCATGTTCAATATCGGTAAACTCGTAGAATACTTCGGAATCTGGTCCGCCCGGTTCTCCTGCCGGCATATTTTCCGGCACACCAGCCCTGCTCCACCAGTTCTTTTTTGCCCCGTAATAAAAAATCCTTCCGCCTTGCATCCCTAGTTTAGCCCCTCGTTCTTCTGTCAGAAGCTCAATGTCTATTGCTTCAATACCTTTGCTTTTGAACAATTCTTTCCAAATCTCAACTGCATCAATGTCTTTCGGTATATTGTTTTTTTCGTCACCTGCAAACGCAGTTACATAAATTCTATTTGGCTCCAAGCCAACTACATCCGTAAGAAAACCAAAAAACCAGGACAATTGTTCATGCTTAAAGTAGCTGCCCAACGACCAGTTGCCCAACATTTCAAAGAAAGTGGTGTGGCGATTATCACCGACTTCCTCCACATCTTCTGCGCGAAAACAAAGCTGAGAGTTGACCAATCGCACACCCTGGGGATGCTTTTGACCCAGTAAGTACGGGACGAGGGGCTGCATCCCGGAACCCGTAAACAACGTTGTGGGGTCATTTTCAGGAACAAGGGAGGCATACGGGATAGCCGCATGGCTTTCCTTTTCAAAATAGGCAATGTATTTGCTCCGTAGTTCCCTGCTAGTTAATTGCTTCATGACCATTAAATCTATTATGGATTCAAATTTTTGTCGCGGCGGTAAGTTTTCTCCCTGTACTGTTCGGCGTCATATTCCAGCTTCCTGATCGCGGCTTTTTGCATTGAGATGTCACGTTCATCGGTGCCCAGTTCCTTTTGAATATCAGATGCCTTCTTCTGCAGGTTCAGGATTTCGATTTCCATTTGCTCTACTTTTCGTTTTGTTTCCTCCAGAGTCCTCTTTTTCGCATCTAGGGCGTGCTCCATTCTTTTGAGCTTCCCGTCTTCATTGATAATTTGCATCTGCTTCTTTTGCAGGGTGCGGCGCGCTTCTTCTTGTGCTTCTTTACTTGAGAAATCCTTTTTGTATAGGTCTGACATATGTATTCAGGTTATCTAAGCGAAAGCTTAAAAGCAACGCGGTGCTCAGCCGCCAAACTTCCAGCCAAGTGAAGCTCCGATGGCGAATCCTACTACAAAAATTAATACTCCTAAGCCAAAACTCATATAATATTCGCTTTATTCAGTTAAATTTTTTAGGTGTGCCAGGACAATAGCAGTGGAAATAGCGACATTGTGAGAATTTCCCATTCCGTACATGGGAATTTCTATGACTTTATCCGCCATTTCCAAAATAAAATCAGATACCCCTGTTCGCTCATGCCCAACCACAAGTGTAAGCGGAAAGGAGTAGTCCGTCTTGCGATAGTCCTTACTTTCGTCTGTTTGTTCTAAAACGACAATCGAATCCCCTAACTCTTTTTGTTGTTTTACTACCTCTTCTGCGTTTTCGCAGTATTTCCAATCAACCAAAGGAACGGTTTTGATTGCGGTCTTATTGATACGGCGGTCCTGCCTTTCAACAATGTGCGGCGCACGCGGGTCATTGGGGATAGCGGGATACCCTGTGATCCCGCAAAGGTAGATATTCTTTATCAGATAGGCTTCGCTTACACGGAAAATCAGTCCGACATTATCAAGTGAACGAATTCCATCGACAACAAGGGTGATCGGTGTGCGGGGAAGTTTTCTATATTCTTCAAGAGACGGCTTTTCTGCCACAAGCTCCTCGGTTGTCTTCTTACGCATAGTTAAAAGAATTTTCTTTCGCGTGATTTTCTGACGACAGCAAACGCTTCTTCGGCAGTATCCACGACTTCAAACAAATCGAGGTCTTTTTTGTCGATCAATCTTTCGTCTTGTTCTAACATCTGGTTTTTCATCCAATTGCGTAACGTACCCCAAAACTCTTTTCCCACGCAAACCATGCGAACTTTTTCCATTTTCCCTGTTTGGATGAGTGTCAGAATTTCTGTGAACTCATCGATTGTTCCATAACCGCCAGGAAAAAAAATGTAGGCCTGGGCGCTCGCGCTCAACATCACTTTCCGAGTAAAGAAATAGTGGAAGGGCATGCGTCTTTCAACAAAGTCGTTCCGTCGTTCCCCTGCCGGCAGCACAATATCTAGACCGATGGAGCATTCCCTGTGATCGCGCAAACCCACTTCGTGCGCACCCCAATTAGCGGCTTCCATTATTCCTGGTCCCCCGCCACTAATGACTGTGTACCCATGCTCTGCCAGCATGAAACCAAGTTTTTTTGCAACTTTGTACCAATGAGATTTTTCTGAAAGACGAGCAGAACCGAAAAAAGTTACTTCCTTGTGTAGCGGAACAAGGAACTTAAAGCCTTCCATAAACTCACGCAAAATGTCCTGGAGATCCCAGCTAGCATTACCTTGAAATTCACTCTCATCCACACAAAACTTTCTGACCCTTCTTGTTACTCCTTGTTCCATTGAGGTTGGCTTAAATATGAAAGCAGATACTGCTTTCTCATTCTAATTCGTAAGCCCAATTATGTGTAATTGTCAGGCGGTCGGAGGAACAGGGGGAGGCGGCGGCACAATCCGCGACTTTCCCTCTCCAGGCGCACCGGCTGCTGCTACGGTCAGGCCTTGTTTTCGGCGTTCTGCTTTCACAATCTGATAGCACTCTTTGCAAAATTTCTCTTTCCCAGGAGTAGGTTCAAAAGGTACTTCTGTTGCCTTACCGCAACGATCACAAGTAGTTGGATAGGCCTTCTTTAGGCGTTTGGGCTCTTCCTTAGTCTTCAATATTTCAGCCAGATTTGTAATGACTTCCTTTGGTTTCTCGGGGGTCAGGACCACGTCGGCCATTTCCTTTACTGGCGGTAGATCCTTGGCCACTTTGACCGCTGGCTGTTTTCGTCTCTCGCGTTCCTTCTCCCTGCGTTCCGGTTGAGGAGCAGGAGCAACTTCTTCCATTTCATTTTCATCTTCAGCTTTTTCCTTAAACATGACCCCGCTCCATCGGGCGATCTTTTCCTCAACCACATCCCTTGGTCTCCCATAGCGTTCACGGGATACACGAATTACTTTTTCTAAGTTCGGATAACGCACCCCGCTAGGTGGGACCGTCGACATTGAAAAAGGCTTGCTCGTGATACCGTCTATCATGAGCTTGATGTACGCGTTACGGTTCGGCAGGTTTACCATATCGGTTTGATTAAAGACGGGCAGGAATTCCGGTTCCATAAATTCAGCATCAAAAGCACCGACGCGGAAGGCAATAATAGTTCCCAAATTACCGAAAACGGCATCCCGAACTTCCTCAGCCATCTGGGCAATGTACTGGTGAGCCAGAATCAGGTTGAGCCTGTACTTACGTGCTTCAGAAAGAATGGTGGCGAAAGACTCCGTAGCAAAATTTTGAAACTCATCAACATAAAGATAAAAATCCTGACGTTCGTTCTCGGGAATTCGGGCTCGATCCATTGCGGTCAACTGAATCTTTGTGATCATCATGGCACCAAGAAGCGCAGAATTATCCTCACCAATTTTTCCTTTGGAGAGATTCATTACTAGAATTTTTTTATTGTTCATGATGTCCGCCAGATCAATGGTGGACTTCGGTTGGCCGACAACATTGCGAATAATGCTGCTGCTCAAGAATTGACCAACTTTATTCTGTATCGGTGAAATAGCTTCCGCGCGGAATTTTTCGTTGTAATTCGCGAATTCATCCACCCAGAAACTCCGGACAACCGGGTCACGGATATTATCAACAATTTGTTTACGAAATTTTTTGTCCACATAAATCCTCGGAATACCGAGCAAAGTGTTTCCAGGTGAATCCAAAAGCGCCAAGATTGTGTTACGTAAAATATATTCAAGCCTCGGCCCCCAAGAATCCGCCCAAATTTTCTTGAATACTCCGATCAAGCCAGATGAAACCAAGCTTTTTTCCTGATCAAAACGAGGATGTGAGGGATCAACAGTTTCCAGCACATTAAAAGCGATCGGATAATCCGTATCGGAGGGATCAAAATAAACAATATCGTTAATTCGTTCGTTCGGAATGAAATTCAAAATATTTTCAGCAGGGTCACCATGGGGATCCACGAGCGCAGCGCCACGACCCGATTGGATATCTTGAATGATCATGTTTTCGATCAAAGTGGTTTTACCGACACCAGTTTTTCCAATCAAATAGCAATGGCGTCGGCGATCATCAGTTTTGATGCCAAACTGTCTTCGCCTACTGCGAAAGTTTGTTTCACCAAGAATTAGAATGTCGTTTTTATCCATATTTTTTTCTCCCTAGTTAATAAGATAGCAGTGACAACCCAATCAGGCGAGCGGAAGATCTTCTGGCGCCAAAGGAATGTTCTGGGGAGCCTCGCCACGCTTTGCGCGAGCACGCTCAACAGAAGGAGCCTTCACATATTCGACCGGGAAATGATACATGGTTGCCAGCTCTTCGGTGTTTAAGATGAAGCCACTTTCACCGAAATACCTTTGCAAGTAACGCTTTAACAATCGATTTTTTCGGTACGACTGGCGGGTCTTGATGAAACCATAAACTGGTCGTGATGTCGTGAAACGAGGACTTGGTTTGAAGGAATTGGAACCAGCAAACTGACGGAAAAGACCCAACATCGCATTAACTCTCAATTTCCTATTAAATACAGGCTTTGCAGCAATATAGATTATTCGCACTTGAGTTTGGAAAGCGTGCTTTGAAACGTTCCTCTGGATAGCTTTAATCAAATCTACTTCTCCCGGTGTGAGGCGCAACACACCCAAGTCCACGCCTTTGTCCTTTTTAGGAGCTTCCGCACCACCACCGACAAATGCCGCAACCGTATTGCCCAAAGTTTCAAAAGCTTGGTCAACCATTGTCTGTTTCTTTGGAACCTCTCTTCCTGCGATCTTTAAGGCAGCATTTTTTCCTGCATCTTTCCAACTATCACTGAAGACAGGTCGTGCCATAATTTGCAGCCAAATTTCCTCCCCTGGCTTGAGAGTTCCCATTACCTCGGAGACAGTGGCCATCGGATCAACAAATCGCGAATCCTCCGCAAACTGGTCCTCAAAATCTATATACGTCTTAATTGGATACTCATCTTCCT
>CAYNDL010000056.1:0-5598 GCA_964396115.1 uncultured Candidatus Saccharibacteria bacterium | reverse complement strand
TCTTCAATGTCGTACTTATCTAAATGTATAGCATTTGTTATAAGTTGGATCTTAGTAATCTCTTTTTGTCTGCGCAGATATTTCACCCATTCTAAAAACGAGGGGTGCAGGAGTGCGTCGCCAACAACCGGAGTCAAACTAACTTCTCCGCCGCCGAGCGCCACATAGTCGGCGACGGCTTTTTTGAATACTTGCTCGGACATTAGCCCCGACTTGCGTTGCTGGAATTGGTAAACGCAAAATACGCATCGGGAATTACACGCGTTCGTCAATTCCAAATGTAAAATCTGCGGCCTAAGCTGGGCATATTCTACTACTTTTCTGTTATTTCCAATGCCGAGTTTCCTTTGGGTAGATGCCAACTTCCTTCCTATGGCAAATCCAATTTTCCTGATAATTATTTGTATTTCCTTCCGTAATGCTAGCGTGTTCACCCTGGATATGTTAGCAGCAACCTTAGAGTTCAGCCACACCCCCCGTTCCTTACTGGACAAGCCGCAGGGTTTGCTGTAATATAGCGGAATCAATTTATTTAACTATTCACTCATATGGCACATAAGAAAGCTGGTGGATCTACATCTCTTGGCCGCGATTCTCAGGGTCAGCGCCTAGGAGTTAAGGTCTACGGTGGATCAAAGATCGCTGCTGGGGCTGTAATTGTCCGCCAACGCGGTGCTCGTTATCGCGCAGGTAGCAATGTTAGAGCCGGAAAAGACGACACTTTGTACGCTGTTGCTGATGGCACCGTGCGTTTCCAGCAGAAGAAATTGCGTTCCTTTAACGGATCTTCTGTAATCAGGAATATCGTCCACGTAGAAATGGCACGGGCAAAATAATAAGCCTTGTGAACTAAAAAACAGCGGGCATGTGCCCGCTGTTTTCGTTTAATTCCTATTCTTTAGCTGCTTTTATGAAAGAGAAGAACAGCGGATGAGGATTCGTCGGCCTGCTCTTAAATTCTGGGTGAAACTGCACAGCAACAAAGTAGCGGTGATCCCGTAACTCAATTATTTCCACGAGCCGATCATCAGTCGTTGTTCCGCCAATGACCAACCCCCCCTCAACCATACGTTCGCGGTAATTATTATTGAACTCATAACGGTGTCGGTGGCGTTCACTGATAGTATTTTTGCGCCCGTATATTTCATAGGCATGGGTCCCTTTCTTGATGGCGCATATCCATGCTCCCAAGCGCATTGTGCCGCCTTTTTGCGTTACCGTTTTTTGTTCATCCATGATATGGATCACTGGGTTAGGGGTCTTTGAATCAAACTCTTCACTGGTAGCATCTTTTATACCAAGAACATTCCTGGCGAATTCAATCGTTGCCAACTGCATGCCCAGACACAGGCCCAGATAAGGAATATTCTGTTCCCTGGCATATTGGATTGCCTTAATTTTCCCTTCAGTCCCACGCTTTCCAAAGCCGCCGGGCACAACAATTCCGGCTGCTTTCTTTAGAGAAGATAAGGACAATTTCTTGTTTTCAATATCTTCCGCATCGACCCACCAAATATCCAGATCACGCTCATTGGCCCAGGCCGCCGACTTCAGCGCTTCAACCAAGCTCATGTAAGTATCTTTCATTTCCATATATTTTCCAACGATCGCTATTTTTATTTTCGGCTTGTCACGCTTGATCGATTCTAAGAGCTTAAGCCATTTTCCATCCTTCTTAGACCTTCGTTCCAAACCAAAATGCTTCAGAATTAGCTTGTCTAGCTTATACTGCTGCATCAGGGCTGGTGCCTCATAAACTGAGGGCAAAGTGGGCATCGGAATAATTGCTTCCGGTGTAACGTTTGTAAATTGAGCAAGTTTTCCGATCATGCGTTCCGGTATGGGATAGTCGCTTCGCACAACCAAAACATCTGGTTGGATTCCAATATTCCTCAGATCGCGAACACTGTTCTGTGCAGGCTTAGTTTTAACTTCGCCGCTTGCTTCAAGAAACGGTAGAAAAACCAGGTGGACATAAAGCACGTTTTCGCGGCCCACATCCAAATGCAGCTGACGCATTGCCTCATGAAAGACCACGCCCTCGTAATCGCCAACAGTTCCACCGATTTCCACAATATGAATGTCGAAGTCACTTGAGGTGGCTGCTTTCCATAAATGACTTTTTATCATGTCTGTCACATGGGGTATAACCTGGACCGTTTTACCAAGATAGGCGCCACTTCGTTCGCTCTCTATAATGTTTGAGTAGATTTTTCCCGCCATCACGGAAGAATCCTTCGTTAGGTTCTCATCAAGGAACCTTTCGTAGTGGCCGAGGTCTAGGTCCGTTTCTCCGCCATCATCAGTAACAAATACTTCGCCGTGTTCACTGGGATTAAGCGTTCCTGCATCACTATTTAGGTAAGGGTCGAATTTCTGAACATTGACTCGGAAACCTTGTCTTTTCAGGATGTTACCAATCGATGCGCAGGCGATCCCCTTCCCCAATCCCGACAGCACACCACCGGTAACAACAATTACTTTAGGTTTTCTATTGGAGGCGACACCGCGAGCGCTTTTGCGCACTTGCGGTTTTTTGTTGGATGTTTTTTCCATTTATATTTAATTATCGTTAGGAATTATCGTCCCCTGATTAGACTGGTTAGTCTTCCTTTTCTCCCTCCACTATCACTATAACATCTGCTTCTAAACCGTGGGGAAATTCTAAGTGCACCGGTGTTTCCCCGATTTGCTTAATCGGACTCTTTAAACGAACGACGCCTTTTGGAATCTTGGCACCTATTGATTTTTCAATTTCATCGGTGATGTCTTTGGCTGAAATCGAACCAAAGACTTGACCTTCTGCACCAACTTTCAAGCGCATTGAGATTGTTTTTCCATCAACCAATGCTACCTGCTTTTCCGCTTCTTCTAACGCTATTTTTTCGACAGTTTCTTCTTTTTCTTTTTTGCGTGCAATTTCTTTCAAGCGGCCATCTGATGCCTGGGCAGCCAGACCTTTGGGAAAAAGATAATTTCTCGCGTAACCTTCGCTGACCTTAACGACATCACCGGACGCACCGATACCTTTGACGTTCCCCAATAAAACAACTTTTATATCCATACTAAAAATGTAGCCAAACTATCCATAAAAAGCAACCGTTTTATTGGCCTACTTGGGTCTTGATTATTGCTAAAGCCCGATCGAGTTGGTCGTCAATTTTTTCATTTTCTCCCTGTTCGACTTGAACATCTGGAGAGATACCTTTCTCGGCAATCTCGTCCCCATTCGGAGTCAACCATTTTGCGATGGTGATGCGCATGCTTGACCCGTCGCTTAATTTAACTAGCTCTTGCACCGTGCCTTTTCCAAACGTCTTTTCCCCAACAATTTTCGCACTACGCAAATCTCGCAACGCTCCCGCCATAATTTCAGCAGCTGAAGCGGAGCCGCCATTTACCAAAACAACTATAGGGATCCGCGCAAGATCAGCCGGCCCTTCTGCGCGGTGTTCTATGGCTTTTGATGGGTCTGCAGGAACTTCTTTAACAACGATGTCGCCTTCATTTACAAAATGACTCGCAATTTCTACGGCGCCGTTTAAAACTCCTCCCGGATTATTGCGCATGTCGAGAACGATTCCTTTGACACGAGCAGTTAGCATTTGGCGCGCAATACCATTGAAACGCTGGGCGGTGTCATCGTGGAAAACGGATAAATTTATAATGCCTATCCCGTCACGCACCTCCGATGTTACACTCTCTAGCTGTATCTTTTCGCGCCGCACCGTTACATCAATGGTGCCTTCTTGTTTCTCCCTGATTATGCCGAGTTTTACAGACGAACCGACGGGTCCGCGTATTTTCGAAGCAACCTCCGAGAGTGTCATGTCTGTGGGGATATTTTTTCCATCAACCGAGTAAATAATATCCTGTGCTTTGATGCCAGCTTTCTCTGCGGGAGAATTCTTCAATGGTGAAATAACCGTAACCAGGCCATTTTTTCGTCCAATTTCAACGCCAATTCCCGAGAATCGGCCGCTAATATCTTCCTCAAACTGGTTTGTCTCATCCTTGTCAGCAAAAGCGGAATACGGATCTCCAAGACCTGCAACTAGTCCCCGCAGCATTCCCGTCGCTAAATCTTGGTCCTCTACCTTTCCGACATATTTTTTATGAACAATATTCCAGACTTCGTTAATAAGGCTTGTGTTTACAGGGTTGGGCAATTCGCCGTTATTTTGCACTTGGACTCGTGGAAGTGCAGCGCCGCCTTTATTTCCAAAAAGCGTTCCCAAAACAAATACGACCGCGAGCAAAATCAAATATGCCCCATATTTTATTTTAATATATCCCTTCATTCCTTCGTTTTGGTAATAGTAATGTTTAATTCCTTAAGTTGTTTTTCTTCCACAACAGATGGTGCGCCCATCATCACATCCTGAGCACGGCCATTCTTTGGAAAAGCGTAAATGTCCCGGATGCTTGGAGTGTCCCACAATACCATCATCAGACGATCAACACCAGGAGCAATGCCGCCATGGGGCGGAGCACCAAACTTAAACGCAGAGATCATGCCACCAAACTTCTTATCGACATCATCCTTTGAGTAACCAGCAATCTCAAAAGCCTTGTACATTATCTCGGGTTCATGGTTACGAATTGCCCCGGAACTTATTTCAAAACCATTCAATACTAAGTCGTACTGGTACGCCAAAATTTCTAAGGGATCTTTTTCCAATAAGGCCTTCATTCCTCCTTGAGGCATCGAAAACGGGTTATGCGAAAAGTCTACCTTGCTGTCTTCCCCATTCCATTCATACATTGGGAAATCTGTAATCCAGCACCATGCGGCCTTCTTGTTGTCTTTAAGTTTAAGTATATCTGCAGCCATGATCCGGACTTGTCCGAGAGATAAACAAACCGTGTGCCATTCCCCAGCACCGAAAAACAATGCGTCGCCATCTCCGGCGGCAACCAATTTCATGAGCTCGTCAACAGTATCTGCACCTAAGTGCTGTACTATCGGCGAAGCTGGTTTCCCGTCCTTGATTAGTATGTACGCAAGACCGTTTGCACCAGAAGCTTTTGCTTTTTCTGTCATGGCGTCTATTTCGCTTCGCGTGAATTTCGCGCCACCAGGCACATGCAGCATATGAACGACTCCTCCAGACTTCACGACATCAGCAAACACCTTAAAACCAGAATCCTTAACAATATTCGTAACCGCGGAAATTTCTAAACCATAACGCAAATCCGGTTTATCGGAACCATACTTGTTCATGGCTTCAGTCCAAGAAATACGTTTGAAAGGTTCCTCTGATATCTCTTTCTCACTGAACTTATGCGTGATCTCAATCATCAACGGCTCGATGACACCAAAAACATCATCTTGCTCCACAAAACTCATTTCGACATCGAGTTGATAAAATTCGCCCGGATGACGGTCGGCACGCGGATCTTCATCACGGAAACAAGGGGCTATCTGGAAATAGCGGTCAAAGCCAGCAACCATCAATAATTGTTTAAATTGTTGTGGTGCTTGCGGCAAAGCATAAAACTTGCCGGGGTGAATACGGCTTGGAACCAAAAAATCACGCGAGCCTTCGGGAGAAGAGTTGGTTAGGATGGGTGTCTGTACCTCAACAAACTCTTTCT
>CAYNDL010000055.1:0-5807 GCA_964396115.1 uncultured Candidatus Saccharibacteria bacterium | reverse complement strand
GAGACCCTTGCCCTGCAAGACGCGACGCAGCAAAGCCTCGGCCGAGCCACGATAGCGAGTGGGATCCTTCCCCAGTGCCTTGTAGAGATCGCGCAGCGCCGTGATTTGCGGGAGACGGTTCAGGTCAGCGAGGGTGCCGATTTCCTGATCAGCTCTCCGCGCTTGCCCATCGATAATCTTCAGCAAATCACCAGGGCTCGGGCAAACAACAACGTCGGCAAAGACGACGCCGAGGGCAAGATGTCGACTTCCCTTCTTCAGTTCAGGACTGATTGCCACGTTCATGATCGTTACTCCAAGATTACTTATAAGAAGATGCAAGGATCAAACACAACTGATCGCATCATGAAGCTCTTGCAGATCGGCGATGCTGGGCGGAATTACTCCTCGCATTGAATAGCGTTCCGTTGCCTCGCCGAAATCCTTAAAAGCCTCGACATACTCAGGGCTGCTTACAGACCATTCCGTGTAGTCATAGTTGCAGTTGAAGTCTCTTCCTTTGAGGGGATGCTGGGTTGCCCAGTTGTAGCTGATCACCACCGGATTGCCGCAATGGCTTCGCCACAACGAGAGTGTATCAAGGAGGTTGATTCGATGTTGCTGACTTTCTCCCAGTCCGAAAAGGACTGAAAATCCAACTTGTAAACCCATGTCCACATAGGTTCTCAGCATTTCTGCGCTGCGTTCTAGCCAGGACTTCTTGCCCACATCCTTACTCATCCCGCCGACGATTCTTGGTTCGGCGGTTTCCAAACCAACAAATACATAATCAAGCCCAAGAGGAACGAGACGCTGAATAACTTCCTGATTTTTCAGCGCAAGATCAACTGTAAGCTGGCATCCGAATTTCAGATCTAAGGGAAAACGCGACAGCTGATCTGCAAATCCGGCCAACTGTTCTTCGTATCCTCCGAGCATAATTGAGTCCTCAACGAATGCACTCGCCTTCTTCCCAGGACAGTCTTCTTCTACTGTCTCAACGACGCTTTGCATCTGGCGATAAAGACGGCTTCCTGCCGTCTTCGGCTGACGGACAAGTCCGCAAACCGTTCGACGCTCGCTGCAAAAAGAGCAATCAAATGTGCATCCAGAACTCATGTCACTGAAAACGTGCCCAGTTAAGGAATCCGGAAAAACATTGAACCCAGACGAAATCCCGAACAACTTCGCGGAGGCCGGAAGCATGTCCACGTTAAACAATGGGCGTTTGCTGACTGCAGTCTCCACTCTCTCGTTTTCAACCCTGCCCGCGATCCAATTTCCTGGAATAGCTTCAGGAGCTTCTTCCAGAAAATCATGGGCGATCTGACTTGGTGTAAGTTTGCCATGGCAACGGGCGATGTGCTCGCCGAGTTCAGCAATGACAAACTCTCCCTCACCAGAAATCACCAGGTCGAAAACTTTCGGAATCTTTTCTCCTGCCATCAAAATTAACGGCGAGCCGACGTGATGAAAAACCTCGCGGCGACTCTTGGAGACGTAGACGGTTTCCGAAACATGCCGTCCACCCAAGACAACAACTACTCGATCGCCAAGTATCTCCTTAGCAATCTTGGCGCACTCGATAGCACCAGGTAAACACATGGTCATAGCACCGATCAGCAAGAGATGGGGTCGCTCCTTTTCTATTAGGTCCGTAAAAAAGGATCTCTCTTCCGTGAATGAGTTCAGTAGCAGGAATTTCTTCCTCCGTTCTGCTCGCGTGCCCCGCCAATTGCTGAAGCCCCACGCTCCGAGCCCGTTTTCAGCCAAAAAGGCGGCATACCGACAGGCATTGTACAGACTGATTGGATCACGGCTCGATAAAGAGGTCGTGCCAATACGTCCGTACGGATACTCGGGGGCCGCGACAGCAATTGCGCGCAAGAACATGATTGTTCCCCCTTCTGGGTTGTCGAAACAACTAAACAGTAACCGAACGCTAAATAATATATTTTAAGACTATTTTTGTCAAAACTCTTGACAAAATAAATTTAAAAAAACAGCCCACTCTTTAAAGTAGGCTGCTTTTATTTTATTGCATCAGCAGAAAATTTTTGAATTGCCAAGGATCTGAATCCGGGAAATTTTCCGGGTTTTCTTTGTAAAAAATCCGCCGATTCTTTAGGGGAGTCCAGTCGTACGCCTCTGAAATAAACTTTCCTAAATATGGTTTAGCAAGATCCAACACATAGTCGTGTGGTAAATCATCTGGCAAACAAATCCCTTTCTTCGGATTCTCGATTGCCCACATAACTGCGGACACAACTCCGAGCGCCACTTGGATCGTCGTTGCGTTCTGTCCAGGCACTAGGCGACGTGCTTCCTCGATATCCAAGGCGCTGCCTGTCCACCAAGAATTGAACCTATGCCCCATGAGTAGGGCACCGAGAATGTCTTCACCGCTTTTTACTTCATCAGACATGATCCTTACTTTCGGTTGCATCTCATAATTACGAGCGTCCAGTTCCCACAGTGAACTCAATGTTTCATGACAAGGCATGTACGCATAGTGAACAGTTGGACGATAAACTGCTTTGCCTTCTTCCCAAACAGTGAGTCGGTCTGAAATTCCAAACGCTTCGCCATGACGAATAACCATCCCCACTATTTCTTGTCCAGGGATCCAAGAACGTACCTTGGTGTGGATTCCCATTTGCGCTAGGAAAATTTGGTTAGCAGGACCATATGGAGGCACAACAGCCAAATGCGGAAGTTGTTTCTCGTGTGTTCCCCAGCCCATTTCGGCAGGCGCAACACCTTCCTCACGTAATCCTTCAATGCTCCATGTGCCAACAAACTCATTCACAGCCTTAGGCCGATCTGTAACCTGAGTATCGCGTTCGCTGCAATGAATTACTTTTACACCCAGCTTCTGCGCAAGCTTAGGAAAGTCCAGGCTATTTTTATATTCCACAAGTTCTTCAGCTTCTTTTCCGGTCACCAGTTTTTCGTCGATAAGTTTTTGGGCAATATCTATTAACCCTTGTTTTGTGAAATGCGAAATCAAGCCCGGGTTAGCACCATGGTCAACCACTGCCGTCGGAGCATCATGCCAATCCTTCATTAATTCCCGTAGTTGCATTTGGCGGTAATACAAAGATTTTTCCAAAGGAGTTTGGGTCTCCATGCCATCAGCAGGATCCCACTGCTCCACAGACGTGTTCACATACAAAGTATTGTGGTCATGACACCACCTTATAATGTCGTTTGCCCCGATATTCCAAGCAAGATCAACTAGAAAACCATTACTGCCAACATGTTGTTCCAATACCGATCCCAGGTTTTCTTGAGTAATTTTTATTTGGACGAATTTTAAACCTTTACTTGTGTATTCCTTTAGCTGTTCTGACTTGTCTTCAAAATCAATAACTGTTATCTGCTCCAGCGGAATTTGAATATGCTTCAGAAGAACAGGTAATGTACAGCGCGCGACTGAACCAAATCCAACAATTAAAACTTTATTATCAAAGCGGATATTTTTTTCCATTTTTTAAAAATATTTTTCGAAAATAAATAATTAGCAATATATTTAAACGCCATAAAAGAAAATAATGCAAGCTTTTTTCTAATAATATTCCCTTCATAAGACCACTGTTTAAATTATAATTAATGTAAGTTTTTGTTCCCTATTTTTTTGTGAGGCATTTGCAATGCCACATGGTTATTACTTGGGCTGGCGTTCATCACCCCTGGCTGCGCTTTGTGGCCAAGATAAAAATTAAAACAAAAATCCCTGCTTTTCGCAGGGATTAGTTGTTTAAATTTTTAAGCTACGCGCTCTACGTATTCTCCCGTTCGTGTATCGATACGAATCACGTCTCCTTCTTTTACAAAGAGGGGGACTTGAATTTTTACTCCACCCTCAGCTGTCGCCTCTTTCATTATATTAGAAGCACTGTCACCCCGAATCCCAGGAGCAGCCTCAATAATTTTTGCTTCAATTTTTATCGGCAGCTTTACTGACACTGGAGCGTTTTCGAACATCAGTACTTCCACTTCCATGCCTTCATGTAAAAACTTGGCAGAATCTCCAATCTGTTCTGAGGTCAATGAGTACTGTTCGTAATTCTCCTGATTCATAAAGGTATACTCATTTCCACTCGAAAAAAGAACTTGTGCCTTTGTTCGAGCGATGTCCGCTTCTTCGGCAGAATCACCCTGCTTGAAAGTTTTACTGATCACTTGGCCGGTCCTCAAATTCCGAAGCTTCGTGCGCATAACAGGACGGCGTTGTGCTTTCTTCATAAAATCTGATTCTAAAATAATCCAAGGGTCGCCGTTTTCGGTGATAGTCACTCCTTGTCTTAGGTCGTTCATGGTTAACATGGCGCGTTATTTGGTAACGATTAATAACTAAGAAATAACAGATTATCGAGCTTGAAGCAAGGAGGATCACATCTTTGACGACAATAAACGGCCATGATAATTAAAGTTGTTGTCCTTTACTTCCAACGGAGGTTCCAATGAAGATCCCCTCCTGGGAAAAATGTGAATTGGTTCATATGGGAGCATACGTTTTGCTCGCATTGGCTGCGCTTTCCATGCTGGCATATAGGCTCATGTCGTAACCGCCGCCCGACCAGGGCGGTTTTTTCCTTGTTCACATGCAAATTTATCTCGTTTGGTGGATACCAGGTTTCTTTTTATTTCCTACAAACCAGCTCCGCCCAGCGTAGCCTGGCGAGCAAATAAGTCACGACTGATTCAGCGCCGCAATTTTCATTTATCCAGCCACCCTCATTGATACCATCACGGACTGCGCCGTTTTCTAACAATAGAGGTTTACCAACGACATTGTTACCTTCATACCACCGCAGCCAAGATTCTGCGGAATTCTTGTATGGTTCTTCTCCCGTCACTTGCCATGCCTCCAAACAAGCAAGGACCTTTGCCGCGGCGTCAACAGGCTGTTGGTCATAGAGCGCTTTTTGTTTGCCCCGTTCGAACCATCCACGGTTTCCGACTGGGGCAGGTTTGTTGTCGTGTTGGGTTACCTTGAGCAAAAATTGCAGTGCCGCTAAAGCCGTATCTTTTGCGTCCTGGGACAACTGTGGGTCAGTTTTTTTCAGTGCGGTTGCAGCTCGAAGTAAGGCCAGAGGAATAGCTCCATTTGAATAACTCATAGACGATTCGAACCAAAGCCATTCCCCCACGCTCTCCTTGCGGAAGGAATCAACTGTACGCTGCGTCAAGTCACGCAACATCTGATATCGCGCAGGGTTCCTCTCGTGAGCCACTGCAGAAACAATTCCTAAAATAATAAAACAATTTGTGCGTACGAATTCCTGCGTGACCATATAACCGCTAGCCTTTTCAAACATCCTATCTGCGCGTTCTATTTGTTCTGACGTAACGCCGTTTTTGATTGTGTCACCAAGTGCCCACACCGTGCGGCCAAACGAATCCTCAGAACCAACTTGGTCTAACGGTGTTCCTTCCAGTGAATCGAAGTTATGGAAACCACCCTTTTCCAATTGATTCTTCTCAATGTAGTTCAAATATATTGCGGCCAAGTCTGCGAGTGAGCGCGGATCATTTGGGTCTTTGTCTAATTCAGGAAATACTTTTTTAACGCGGTTTACCACAATAAGCGCGCGCGCAACATCATCGATCGAGTAACCCATACCCTGGTCTGGATCCTGTCCCTTACCGTGCTGCCAAATCCCCTTGTCTGTCGTCTGCTTTCTGAAGTAGGAGAGATTGGGGGCAGCGCAAAGATCAAGCGCTGATGGCATCGGGAGTTTGCTCCTTCTTTAATTCTTGTGCTTCGCCACGTTCTGTTAAAACCTTACGGAACAAGTCAGCATACTTACTGGCCACATTTG
>CAYNDL010000054.1:0-5820 GCA_964396115.1 uncultured Candidatus Saccharibacteria bacterium | reverse complement strand
GGTGATCCATCCACAGCTTCCGCTACGGATGCCTTGTTACGACTTCGTCCCTATCATCGATCCCACCTTCCAACGCGGGTGCGCTGTTCGGGTGTTACCGACTCTCTTGACGTGACGGGCGGTGAGTACAAGACCCGAGAACGTATTCAACGCGCCGTGGCTGATACGCGTTTACTAGCGATTCCGGCTTCATGAGGTCGAGTTGCAGACCTCAATCCGAACTGAGAGTAATTTTGGGGGATTTGCTCCACCTTACGGTTTGGCGTCCCTTTGTATTACCCATTGTAGCACGTGTGTCGCCCAAGGTGTAAGAACCATGCTGATTTGACGTCATCCCCACCTTCCTCCTGCTTAACGCAGGCAGTTTTCTATGACACATGAAACATAGAATAAGGGTTGCGCTCGTTTTCCGACTTAACGGTACATCTCACGACACGAGCTGACGACAACCATGCAGCATCTGTCTAGCACCCTCGAAGGCTCTCCTGTTTCCAGGAGTCTGCAGCTAGATGTCAAACCTTGGTGAGGTTCCTCGCTTATCGTCGAATTAAACCACATGCTCCACCGCTTGTGCGGGTCCCCGTCTATTCCTTTGAGTTTTAGCCTTGCGGCCGTACTACCCAGGCGGCACACTTAACGCGTTAGCTACGACACGGAAATGTCAGTGACTCCCATGCCTAGTGTGCATCGTTTACAGCGTGGACTACCGGGGTATCTAATCCCGTTCGCTACCCACGCTTTCGTCCATGACCGTCAGAAAATGACCAGTATACTGCCTTCGCCATTGGTGTTCCCCATGATATCAACGCATTTCACTGCTTCACCATGAGTTCCATATACCTCTTCATTTCTCTAGTACAGAAGTTTGGCTTGCGGCCCAGAAGTTGAGCTTCTGGATTTAACAAACCACTTTCTGCACCGGCTGCGGACGCTTTACGCCCAATAAATCCGGGTAACGGTTGGGGTCTCTGTATTACCGCTCCTGCTGGCACAGAGTTAGGAACCCCTTATTCCTACGGTACCGTCAGTAATTCTTCCCGTAGAAAAGATGTTTACAACCCGAAGGCCTTCTTCCATCACGCGGCGTCGCTCGGTCACGCTTTCGCGCATTGCCGAAGATTCTCGACTGCAGCCACCCGTAGGTGTCTGGGCAGTGTCTCAGTCCCAGTGTTGGGGGTCGTGCTCCCACACCCCCTATCCGTCGAAGCCTTGGTAAGCCATTACCTTACCAACTAGCTGATAGAGTACGGGCCACTCCGAGAGCGATGTCTTGCGACATCTTTCCTCATCTGTATTTCAACAGATGAGCGTACGAGGAATTAGCCCACCTTTCGGTGGGTTATGCCTCTCTCTGGGGTATGTTACCCGTATATTACTAACCCGTTTGCCGCGACCTGGTCTTGCGACCAGACGCTCGACTTGCATGCCTTATCCACGCCGCCACCGTTCACCCTGAGCCAGGATCAAACTCTTAACAAGTGAACCTATGCACTACTCATGAATGCATAGCCATGGAACCGGATTAGGTCCATGGAAATTTATTGCTAGTCCAGACACCGAGGACCGATGTTGGACTATGGCAACCACTCGAAAAATCCCTTTCAGATCCTTAAAGATCTCCGAATGATTGTACTTTTGTCTTGAGGCTACTTATTCAATTTTGGAATGTTCTTTCCCAAGACGAACAAAAAAGAGTGAAATTCACAGGAGGAATCTCGCTCTTTTCTGTCCGCCAGACGGACGCTGGTGCTAAAAGGTGCAGTAGAAATCCTTAATTAGGATTCACTTACGGATCGATGAATGAAGTTTACAGGTGTTTGAGATGATGTCAAGCCCTGTATGAGCTTGAGCTATTGGCATCCTTTCCCCCTTTGGCCGGAGCACCAGAAACAACCTGGTTCTACATTCTTTGGTCCAGAGACCAGAGCAATATTGTGCCAAAAATACCGATCAAGGCGCCAACTATCACTTCAGGGACTTTGTGACCAATTCTTCCTTCAATGTGAGGCAGGTTATGTCTTTCTTCTTCTGGTAGTAACTTTATTAGTCGCCTGATAGCAACGCCAAAACGACCCAGAAAAACACGGAGGCGCAGTGCATCATCAAGAATGAATATCATTAGACAGATAGCCACAGCAAACGAACCCGTACGAATACCGTCAGTAAGACTAACGATCGTTGCCAAAGAAGTAGCGAAGGCTGTATGAGCTGAAGGCATTCCTCCGTATTGTGGTAGAGCATCAAAACGGGTCTTATATTCCTGTCTCCAGTCGCCATTAATAATGGACTTTAGTATTTGGGCAAATATACCGATCGCAATCGGGATAATAAATGGTGGGAAGATCATGACTCTATATTAGCTTGTTTTTGTCGCCATGCGCGAATTTCCTCATGATTTCCTGATAATAAGACATCGGGTACTTTCCAACCCATAAATTCAGGGGGGCGAGTGTACTGAGGGTACTCCCTGCTCCGTCCGTCTGTTTCTTTATCTTCCTTTAAGGGCAAATTCCAGCTCTCCTCTGTTAAAGAATCAGGATTACCTAAAATCCCGGGGACATAACGTGACACTGCTTCAATCACAACCATCGCCGGCACCTCACCGCCTGACAAAACGTACGGCCCTATCGACAATTCTTCATCCACCAAATGATCCACCACCCTTTGGTCCACACCCTCATACCGTCCACACACCAAAGTTAATGTTTTCAGCTCGGCATACTCTTTCACCACGGATTGACTGAATTGCTTGCCCCTTGGTGAAAGTAAGGCAATCTTGCCTGTTCCATGCCCCTTTTTACCAATTCCTTTTTCGATGCTTTTTAGGGCGTGATAAATCGGTTCGACTTTCATTACCATGCCGGGACCACCGCCGTACGGAGTATCGTCAGTTGTATGGTGCTTGTCGTTAGCAAAGTCGCGAATATCAATAATATTTATTTCCAGCTTTTCCGATTTGATAGCTCTTTTAATCAAGGTCTCGTTTAAGAAACTCTCGAACAAGTTTGGAAATATTGTGAGAATATTAATCTTCATGAAGTTAAAACAATAATATCAATGATCTAAGCTTGCAAGCTTATTAGTTTTTTGAAAACTTCATCAAAGCGGGATAGAGGAGTTTGTCGTAAGAGGGCCCCCGTTTTGTTCCTGGTTTCAAGTAGGCTCGTACGGCGAAGTTAACCAGACCGTCAGGATCTAAACCCAGATTGCCAATATTCAGCTGGAAACAATTTTCCTCAGCGCACGAAAGCGAGAAAGAATAAACAAAAAACTTGTCCTTATTTGTAATCAAACTGTCACGCCCTGGATCGTTTGCGGGAACATAAGCCAGATATTTATCGACCGTTCCCTTTAATTTCTCTTCCGTTACACCCCCAACACCCATGAGTTTCGCGGGGTTATAGGCTGACAGACCAACATAAGAGGCATTACCGGTTTCCTTATGGTTTACACCAATAATTATTAACTTATCTTGTCCAACCAGGGGATAATTACTACTGACGGCGTAAGTCGTATCCCGAGTATCTCCCAAACAATTCATTGTTTTGTTAATACATTTGCTGCCCTCAAGGAAAGATAATGCAATGAAATTTGAAGTTTCTTTTTTATTCCAGCCAGAGTTGGCTTTCTCGACTGCCACCTTCAACGTATCCATGGCTTTTTTTAGATCACTCTCGCTATTTCCAGACCTCGCTTCGGTCTTTGCTGCTCCATACCGCTTGGGTTTGGAGACAACTTGGGGTGTAACACGATAAATGGCAACAGGTGGATTATCAATATATGCCCTAGCATTAGTGTCATTTGAATATGGAGTAAACCGACCAAGAAATGTAAGCATGTCGGCATTTGCATCCAACCCAATCTTTACAGAATTGGGAATTTTGTCTGAAAAAATGTTTTCTGTTGGTATGCCATCGGCGATCAAAATATTACGCATTGCATTATCAACGTCCTGACTCGCAGAAGTAATGATAGCAATCTGTTTTGAGTACGGGTCTCCTGACTGTGGCCGGATCGATTCGTAATTAATACTGTCTCCAAGGCTGGCATACAGATCACGACGAGACGGGTTTAATGATGGACCGTAAAAAAGATCCTTCAAGTATTCGGAAGTGCCAGGCTGAGCTTTCTCCGAACTTTTAGAAGCGAGCCTATTTGATAAGTAGGATTGATAACCGAAATATTTCGCAGACGCGGGTGTTGTTCCAATAAACACAAAAGCTTCATCCTGCCGCATACGCCACTGAGATCTGTACGGCAATGAGACCAGGCCCGGGACATCATAGGCAGTGTCTATGTATTCCCCAGGTGCAGGTAATACAAAGAACCTTCCGTATGGACTAGCTGGGTTATTGCCTAGACAGTTCATCCCCGAACTTATCATGGTTAAACAATCTTCCTGTTTGAAAAACCTATATTGTCCCTGTTGAACTAAGTAGCCCGCATCTTGGAACCTTTGCACCAAGTTAATTTTCGTAACAGGGACAGGTTTTGTGGTAACCAGAGTCGATGTATCGATGGGGGTAACTAAATTATCAGCATTTTCCGTTGTTGTCTGTCCTGTGACAGCTCGATTTTCTTTCAAGCGTTCCTGCCTCGGAAAAGTCCGAGCACCAAGCAGATTATTGCCACCGGATAGTGCAGTTACAAATGCAACTACGACCAAAATAAGCGCAAAAACGAAAAATATAATCTGGATTTTTTTATTAACGTATTTTTTTATGTTCATGATTGAATAATACACCCACAACATTAAACATTTCCCTGGTTCAACCGCGTTTCCATTCCTTACGAAAGATAATTTTACCATCACGCCTAGCCAACCAAGGGTACAGATCATCAAATCCCGGCTTCAAGACTACCATCGAAAAGCTATTAGAGAATTTAGGGAATACAACGGACACGGTTTTCAACAATGGAAAAATTAACTTAACGAAGGAGTTTGCGTAATCTGATTTAGTCATCTTGTAGTAAAAGCGGAACTCATGCTTACCTGTCGGATTAAAGGAACAAAGAGTCTTAATAAACTCCCTCTCTGTCCAACGGAATACAAAGTTCGGAATACACCGATTATCAACACCTCCCTTATTGATTCTCTGTACTGTTCCAAATTCAAATTTTGAATAATTTAATAAGCCCAAGGCCTTCATAAGCCAGCTATCCCTCGCTTCAACAACAATGATCCCCTTCTTTGCAACCCGATACATTTCGAGCAGGGCGGCATGCGGTTTGGATGAATGATGTAAACCAGCAGAAACAAATACAAAGTCAAAAGAATTATCTGCGAAAGACAAGCAGTTAAAATTTTGTATGCTGGTTGGATAGTTTTTAACTTCGCTTAGTTCTTCTGCGTCGATATTAACGATTGTTACGTTAGAAAATTTCCTTTTCGAAAAAACCTTATCCTCTTCATGAGTACCAGCGACAACCAGTACACTGTCGTTAACATTAATAATCTTGCGCTCAAGAATGCTATCTATGACCTCCGAAACGAAATCAATAACCATTGCTTTGTATTATAAACTAAAAAACCGCCCTGTTGAGCGGCTTCTTAGTTTCAGATTCGATTAGATATTCAAATCGTCGATTGCTTCGTCTAAAGCAGCTTCCTTGTCGGTTGCATCTTTAGTTTCGGCGGGCTTTTCCTTTCTTGCTGAACCCTCAGGTTCAACAATCTTCAGATTTACCCTGGCGTTATTCCTTGCGCCAATGACGCGAAGGAGTGTACGCACAGACTTAGCTGTTGCGCCCGAGCGGCCAATTACTTGGCCCATGTCTTCCGGGTTAACTACCAGAGAAATAAGAACCCCCATTTCGTCT
>CAYNDL010000053.1:0-5906 GCA_964396115.1 uncultured Candidatus Saccharibacteria bacterium | reverse complement strand
TTAAGACTGCCCCAAGCACATCCAGTTCAGGATGAAGATGTTCTTTTACCAATCCGATTGTTTGTAATAGCTGTCCAAGCCCTTCTAGCGCGTAATACTCGCACTGCACTGGTATTAAAACCTTTTCGGCGGCCACAAGAGCATTCATGGTTAAAATACCCAAGGAAGGAGGGGCGTCAATAATTATGTAGGAAAAGTTTTGCTGAAGGGGTGCCAACACCTCTCTTAAGCGGTATTCCCTGTTATCGACACCCATCAATTCGACAGACGCCCCGGCGAGATCGCCTGTTGCTGGCAAGACACTATAATTTTGTTGGGTTGTTGCCCTTAATGCATCCACATGGGGCACGTCTCCCCTGAGCAACTCATATATACCGGGTACTCTTTGTTCTTCTTGCACTCCAACACCAGATGTGGCGTTACCTTGTGGATCAAGATCAACAAGCAGGGTAGGATGCCCTGCCCGAGCCAAGGCAGCTCCCAGGTTAACAGCAGTAGTGGTCTTCCCCACTCCACCTTTTTGATTGACGATTGAGATAATCATTCGTTGACCTTAAGACTTTTCTATTGTATCTCTTATAAGCTCTTCCGGAAACACGTAACGGTTGAAAACATGCCCTCTTACAGCTAAACTTGCTTCAGCACTTTTTGGTACTTGCCGGTGTGGCGGAATGGCAGACGCGCACGACTCAAAATCGTGTGGGCTTACGCCCATGTGGGTTCGACTCCCTCCTCCGGCACTTAATAAAAAATGGCCACAACACGTGGTCATTTTTTATTAAGTAACCGGAGAGCAATGCAACTGCTTGCATTGCTGGAGGGAGTCGAAGCCTATTTCCAAAAATCAAACTGCTTTGTTTTTTGGAAAAGGCTAGCCGCGAAGGCAAGCTTAAGTTGACATACCGAACTAAAAAATAAATACTACTCGGTCATTGTCCTTTCCCAAAGGAGAACACTGTGGCCAGAACAAGCGAAAAGAAGATA
Source organism: uncultured Candidatus Saccharibacteria bacterium (assembly GCA_964396115.1). GTDB lineage: Bacteria > Patescibacteriota > Andersenbacteria > UBA10190 > CAIZMI01 > CAYNDL01. The sequence continues at coordinate 4,922 of CAYNDL010000053.1, read as the reverse complement.
CTCACGCCGATACCAGACGAGAGGCAAGCTTCTCGAGGGTGGAGTTTAACCATCGATGGCGAGCTGGTCCCAAAAGTACACGAGCTTACCCTCACGAACATTCGTTTTGGCACGCTCCGATACGGAAGCCTCAACGGACTCTATGATTGCTGGTGCTACCACGAAAATGGCGGCGGAGATGCGGTCATTATTCCGTTTTGCTTTATCAAGGAGAAGCTGTACGTCGGTGTTGTCGAACAAAATCGTCCATTTGCGGGCGGAAAGGTCTTAAACATCCCACGCGGCTTTTTGCAGATGGACGAATCCCTAATCGAGGGAGGTTACCGCGAAGCCACGGAGGAACTTGGCGTGGATGTCCGGGGAAGAATTTTTCAGCTACCAGGCTCACCGGGCAACTGCAACTCAACCTTCTTTAATACTGCCCAGGCACACGAAGGCGACCGTTTTCTTTGTGTCCGTTTTGTGGATACCGATCTCGAGGCATGCAGTGACCGGATTGGTTATTACAAGTTTCGTTCGGAAAACAATCCGCTAAACGAAGCAGGGGAACATATTTCCGGATGCTTCTTCATTCCCTGGCAAGAAGCCGCCACGGTCAGCGACCTTTACACGAATGCGGCTGTCGCCCGGCTCCTTGTCTTCCTCAAACGCGACCATTAGTCGCGTTTTTAAATTGGTCTGAGCTACACAAAAGAAAATCGACCATTTCTTGACCTTGCCAGCGTTTTAAAGCGCTCTTACACTACTTTCATGACTAAAAAAACCTCCAACAAGGGGGAGGCTACAAAAGTTAAAGAATTAGCCACAGAGAATAATGGACAGAAGAAAATCGCAGTAATCGGCACTGGCTACGTGGGCCTAGTATCCGGAACATGTTTGGCAGAAATTGGCCATCATGTTATCTGCGTCGACCGTAATCCGGACAAGGTAGCGAGACTCAAAAAAGGGATCAGCCCGATTTACGAACCTGGGTTGGAGCCTTTAATAAAAAACAACATCAAAGCGAAGAGATTGGAATTTACCGGTGATCTAGTCAAGGCAGTTAAAGCGGCTGATATTATTTTTATCGCCGTAAATACCCCTCCCCGTGAGGATGGTAAGGCTGACCTGACGCATGTTGCAAACGCTGCCCGCCAGATCGCAGAAGCTGCTGAAAGTTACAAGGTTGTTGTCGATAAAAGCACCGTGCCCGTACAAACAGGCATCAAGGTCAGAGAGACTCTCCGTGCTTATAACCCAAAGGGTATTGACTTTGATGTAGTCAGCAACCCTGAATTCCTACGCGAGGGATCAGCAGTAGATGACTTCCTGAACCCTGACAGAGTTGTGGTAGGCGCAGAAAATGAACGCGCAGAAAAAATAATGCGTGAAGTCTACGCACCAATTGATGCACCCTTTATTGCCACCGATATAAATTCTGCGGAATTAATCAAACATGCTTCCAATTCGTTCTTGGCAACAAAAATATCTTTTGCAAATGCTTTAGCAACGATCTGCGAATTAACCGGCGCAAACGTCGAACAAGTAACCTACGGCATGGGTTTAGACAAACGTATCGGACCCGCCTTCCTCAAAGCAGGCATCGGATACGGAGGAAGCTGCTTCCCGAAAGACGTCTCGGCGTTCATCAAAATAGCAGAAGAAATCAATTACGACTTCGGTGTCCTTAAGGAAGTTGAGAGGGTTAACGAAAGGGCGCGCAAAGACTTCATTCGTAAGATTGAGGACGCGATGTGGATTGTTAAGGGTAAAACAATCGCTGTTTGGGGGCTTTCGTTCAAACCGAACACGGATGATATGCGCAGTGCTCCCTCCATCACAGTTATCGAGCATTTGAAAAAAGAAGGAGCAGTAATCAACGCATATGATCCTCAAGCCACAGAAAAAGCCAAGACAATTTTGGGTACAGAGAATATCAGCTATAAGAAATCAGCATTAGAGGCAGTAGACGGAGCAGATGCTTTGGTCATTGTAACTGACTGGGAAGAGTTTAAGACTGTTGATTTAGGCAAAGTCCGCAAATCACTCCGGACGCCACTTATCATCGATGGCCGGAATATGTACAAACCTGATGATATGGAAAAGGCTGGATTCCTCTATTACTCTATCGGCCGTCCGGTAAAGAAATCTATCTAAATACTAAAACTGCCCGGTAAACTCGGGCAGTTTTTTTATTATTTCAGCTAACTTTTTCTTTCAAATATTTTTCTGCATCAGCCACTTCTTCGAGAGTGTTCGCGGGCAACCAAAGGTCAGTTATCTCCGGATAAAACTTTTTTCCATCCCTTATCAAGGAATTAACCATGTCGGTCGCTTCATATTCGCCGCGCGGAGAGAGGGGCACTTCTACATTGAGAAATTCCGGCTGTAACTTTGCAGCACCAACCCAAGAAAGATCGGAGACAAAAATTTGCGGCTTTTCAATCATCTTATCAACTGTCCCGTCCTCCCTGAGCATAAGTACACCAAAACGCTCCGGATGGTCCACTCGTCGAGCTAAAAGAGCCCAATCGCGTTTTACGAGCTTCTGGAGCCCTTCTGGTCCGTAGATATCATCTCCGTACAACAAAAGAAATGGCGTATCGATCAACTTCGCCGCACATTTAACAGCGTGCCCTGTGCCAAGTTGTTGTTCTTGCACCACGTACGATATTTTCTTGCCATATGCTTCCTCACCATATTGTTTCTTGATCATCTCTCCCTTGTAACCAATAACAAAAATTACTTCAGATATTTCTTCAGGAAGGTTCTGGAGGGTGTAATCGACGACTGGCCTGCCGAGAACCGGCACTAACGGTTTGGGAACCTCTTCGGTTATCGGACGGAGGCGTTTTCCTAGTCCGCCAGCTAAAATTACTGCTTTCATGTCTTACTTAACTCCCAATTTTTCCTGAATAATTTTATCAGCGAGATCGAGCTGTTCCGGGTCGTTAACAGGAATCCAGAACGAAGTTTCGATAACCTTAAACTTCCTGTTCCTCTGAGTGATCAATGCCTGGATCAGATCGGGCAGTTCAATTTCGCCACGTGCTGAAGGCGGAACCGTAACTTCAAAAAACTCTTCGTCTAAAAGAAAACTTGCACCCGCTGAGACGAGATCAGAAACAAATTCCTTTGGTTTCTCGACTGTCCGCTGGATGTAACCCTGATTGTCACAAACGAAGACTCCAAAATTCTGTGGTTGAGAATGCTTATAAGCAAGTGCTGCCAAGTCAGCCTCCGCTAGCATCCTTTTAAGATCACTCTTTTCGTAAATATCGTCAGGATTGATAGTCAAGAAACGGCCTCTGGCGATTCCTTTCGCTTGTTGAATTGCGTGCCCCAGCCCTTTGGGCTCTTCTTGCCTTACATAATTGATTTTTCTTCCACCATGGTTTTCACCAAAATAATCACGGATCGCCTGTTCATAGGGTCCACCAACAACCAGGATCAATTCATCAATTTCTTCGGGTAACGAAGCCAACATATGCTCCACTAACGGTTTTCCTGCAACCGGTAATAATTGTTTTGGCCCCTGATATTTTTTTGCCATTCGGGAACTTTTACCCGCTATCGGAAGAATTGCTTGCATAGCAATGTTTTAGTTAAGAGTAACGAAAAGAACCGCTGCCATTAAGATAAGTTCACCTGCAAACTTGCCTTAAGTCAATAACGCCCGATTTGAACTGTTCATCGGCACCAAGCAGACCGGAAACTACTGGCGAGAGTTTCTTGCTCCATTGCGTGCGGGCTGTTGAATCTACAACAACATGCGTTGCTTTTAATTTACTAAACGCTTCGCAGGCACTCTTTTTATCTGGCGCAGCCAAAGCCACATCGATCGCTTTTACTCGCCCTGCAAGATCCATGCCCCTGCTCCAGATCCAACCACCATATCCCAGAACCAAGTTTCTGCCAGTTAGCGTTATCGGGTGCTTATGGTATTCGTCGGTTGCCGCTAAAACGACGGCGTCTGTTGGCAAAAGTTGCTCCAAAATTTTCGCTTCTTTTCTTTCTCCTGGCGTGTACAAAGGATAGTTATTGCGGAAAGAAAAATAACTTGCTGTTTCAGATACTGTCGTCAAAACCATTGTGACCACGATTGCTCCGACAAGGATAACTGGAACCGCTATTCCGTAATTCCTCTTGAGAGTTGCGAACCAAGCGAATAACTGGACAACAACGATCGGTAACAACATGAACCAGGAGAAAAGAAATATCTTGTGGTTATCCCAAAGGTACGGCTGGAACTGGATTAGGTTGCCTAGAAAAAACATGGTTACCGCCGGAAACCCGAACAAGAACCTTCTTTTATTGCCAAAGTTGTCATTCGCGAGAGCCAAGATCGCAATCGGCAAAAAAAGTCCCAAATTAACAAACCAGAATATCGCCCAGGAAAATAGTCCCACAGGAGCCATGTAACCAATAGTTATTTTGATAAAACCTGAACGCCCTATTGCACCCATGTAAGATAGAAAAATCGGTAACGCAATAACCGCGATCAAAACACCAAACACAAATATTTTTTTGCTTTTTTTAATAAGCCAAAAACACAACCACATTAGAGATACAGCAATGAACGCGTGAGCATGAAAAAAAGCAAGCGATGACGAAGTAACGGCGAAAACAAGCAGGACTGTCGAGTCCCGCCTACCTATCTTTCGTTCAAGATAATAGCTAAAAACCGCTGCCAAAATAACCATGAAGGAAGTTGCCAGCAGAAAATGTTTTTGTGAAGAGAAAGTGTTAACATGGTTTGCCCAGATGAGCCCAATATTCTCGACTTTGTCCCAAACGGGACTATGCACGCCAAAAAACTTACCAAATGACCAAGAGGCTGATGAGGTGGCCATGACCACCCACTGTAGTCCGCTCCCGAGCACCGTTAGTGTCGCAGCGACTGCTCCAGCTGACCTGGAAATCCGTTTACTTAACCCGATAAA
>CAYNDL010000052.1:0-5949 GCA_964396115.1 uncultured Candidatus Saccharibacteria bacterium | reverse complement strand
CCACGCCTGTGGCAGATAGAGTCCGAACTGTCTCACGACGTTCTGAACCCAGCTCACGTACCGCTTTAGTTGGCGAACAGCCAAACCCTTGGGACCTTCTTCAGCCCCAGGATGCGGCGAGCCGACATCGCTGTCGATTTAATTTATTATCTTCCTGTCACCAGGAAGCTTAGACTATGCCTTCATCTCATCGGCAAACTTTAGGTTAAAAACCTTAGTTATTACCTTGATCTTGATGAGCGCCGACGTCTTGCAACATCTTTCGATGAGCCTGCCCTTTCGGGCCAGTCGTTACGGGGTCACTCGCTAAAAAATAGCGAGGACTTCCCACGGCGTTGACTGTTATCTGATTGGACAACAGTGTCCACCGTTATGAGTCGGTTTTTTCTTGTTGAGCTAAAACAATTGGCTTGCGGAATCACTTCCGCAGCACCCCAATGCGTTAAGGTGCCAAACCTGGCCGTCGATATGGACTCTTGGGCCAGATCAGCCTGTTATCCCCGGGGTAACTTTTATCCGTTGGTCTTCCGCCCTTCTACAAGGAACGGTCGGTTCACTAGAACCCACTTTCGTGTCTGCGCGGCATGTACGCCTTGCAGTTAGGCTAGCATATGCTCTTGCACTCTATGCGCGATTTCCATCCGCGCTGAGCTAACCTTCGTACGCCTCCGTTACAATTTGGGAGGCATCCGCCCCAGATAAACTACCTGCTTGCCACTGTTCCTTTGGTGGATTCACACCAGGAGGTTAGATTATCAGCCGACACAGGGTGGTATTCCACTGGTGACTCCACACCCCCCAGAAGGGGTGTTTCGAAGTCTCCCACCTATGCTCGGCAGTGACAACCGATAATCAATAGCACGCTGTAGTAAAGCTCCACGGGGTCTTTTCGTCTTGCCACAGGTAAACGGCATCTTCACCGCTAGTGCGATTTCACCGGGTCCCTCGCCGAGACAGTCGCTCAATCGTTATGCCATTCGTGCGGGACACAACTTACGTGCCAAGGAATTTCGCTACCATAGGACGATTATAGTTATCGCCGGCGTTCATCTGGGCTACGCCACTCAGCTACCAACCGAGTGGGTTCACGACCAGACACTGGCCAGGCATCAGCCCCTATACTTCCCCTTACGGGTTCGCAGGGACCTGTGTTTTTGGTAAACAGTCGTTAAGCGTCTTTCGCTGCGACCTATTTCAAATGACGAATGATTACGTCACCCTACTATAGGCAGGCCTTCTACCGAAGGTACGACCACTGTATTGCCTAGTTCCTTAGCGAGGGTTCTCCCGTTCATCTTGCTGCATTCCGCAGCTACCCACCTGTGTTGGTTTGCGGTACGGATTTCATAGAGTTAACGTAACGAAGTTTTTCTAGCCAACACGGCCCGCCGGCCTCCCCGCACCCGAAGGATTGGGGGTCGATAGCATTCGATGTTGTCTTGCGACAGCTCTCCGGATTTACCTGAAGTGCCCATCTAAGTGCTCCCACACGAACATTCCATAGCTCGTGCCGGTTTCCGCGTTGTGATCTCCATACAACTCTATAAAAGTGCAGGAATATTAACCTGCTGCCCATCAGCTACGCTCTTCAGCCTCGCCTTAGGACCGACTTACCCTGGGACGACTGCCGTTGCCCAGGAAACCTCGGGTTTTCGATGATATTGGTTTTCACAATATGTGAGGTTACTCATGCCAGCATTCTCTCTTCCACACGCTCCAGAGCGTCTCGCGACTACTCCTTCAAGGCAAGTGGAATGCTCTCCTACCGCTAACAAACTTGCGTTTGTTGCCCGCGCCTTCGGTGACGGTTTAGCCCCGTTATATTTTCGGTGCAAAAAACCTCGACGCGTGAGCTGTTACGCTATCTTTGAATGGTGGCTGCTTCTAAGCCAACATCCGCGCTGTCTGTGGTTTTTCACTTCCTTCGCCACTTAACTCGTACTTAGGGACCTTAGGCTGCGATCTTGGGCTATTTCCCTTTTGAGCATGGAGCTTAGCCCCCATGTTCTGACTCCTGGAGTCTCCCACCGCGTATTCGGAGTTTGATTGGAGCCGCCGTCTTGCGACGGACGGATCCATTCAGTGCTCTACCCCGCGGGGTACGCTTCCAAGGCTAGTTCAAAGACTATTTCGGAGAGAACCAGCTATTTCCAAACTCGATTAGCTTTTCACTCCTACCCACAGTTCATCCGACAGTATTGCACGGCTGACCGGTTCGGTCCTCCACGTGCCTTTCGGCTACGCTTCGACCTGACCATGGGTAGCTCGTCTGGTTTCGGGTCTTTATGCCATCCATCCTCCCTTGCGGGAAAACGCGCTATTAACACTCGCTTTCGCTGCGGCTCCAGTGCGTGTCGCACCTTAACCTAAGACGAATGACAGTAAACTCGCTGGCTCGTTCTGCAAAAAGCACGCCGTCACCCGGCAATCGGAGGAAGAAAAGGGGGACTAGTAGTCCCCGGAGGCAGTAACCGGATCGTCACGATGACGAACTCGACTACTGATGAACACTGTCCTCGGAAAGAACAGGTCCCTGAGCAAAAAAAGATTCACCGCCACGAATATAATCGTGACTAGAGTTTTGCACAGTAATTCCATGATTCCTCTCCCTTCTTCCTCCGATCACTCGAGCTCCGACCCTTTGTAAGCGATGTGGTTTCAGAACTATTTCAACGCCCTCACCGGGCTACTTTTCACCTTTCCCTCACGGTACTTGTTCACTATCGGTGAACAGACGTATTTCGCATTGCGAGTTTCTCACTTCATCCACCAGAGGCGGACAAAGTGAGAATTGGTTGTAGTGCTCGCAGATTCCAGCAGAATTTCACCGGTTCTGCTGTACTCACGACCTGGATAGCGTCGGTCAACTTGTTTTCGTTTACGGGACTGTTACCCTCTTTGGTGGCGCATTCCAGCGACCTTCTACTCAACGGTTGTCATCGAACGCCGAGACTCGTGTAAGTCTCACACCCATATCGTTCTACACCCACAGTGCAACGGTACACGCCTTGACACACTGTAGGTTTGTGCTGTTCCCCTTTCGCTCGCCACTACTCAGGGAATGGTCATCATCTTCTATTACTCCAGCGCATGCTCGAAAGCGTGCGCGAAATAATAGAGATGTGGTTATTTTTTCCTTTTCCTCAGGCTACTTAGATGTTTCAGTTCGCCTAGTATCACTTCTCATATACCTTGCAGTATATGGATTGTACGACATGACTCGTACAGGGTTGCCCCATTCGGATATTCTCGGATCAATGGTTGCTCAGCACCTCCCCGAGACGTTTCGCCGCTAGCCGCGTCCTTCTTCGTCGTCTGTTCCCAAGGCATCCACCACACGCTCTTCTGGCGTATATTTTATAATTTGGCTTGCAGTACACATCCAGCGAACTTTCGTTCGCTAATAAATATGCAACTGACCTCTTACTGCTTTTTGTGATGCAGACCTCACGTCTGCCTCTACGCTTACTTGGATAAGAGGATTTCTTTTTTGCAGTCTTAAATTCGATGATCGGGATAAATGATATCGCTACTACTTTAAATGATTTGATTTCATTTACCTGATATTTACTACTTATTCAGTTGTCGAAGGATCGTTGACCGCGTCCGATTCTCCTTTGAGCCATATTGCGATCCTGACTCCGACAGTCAGAGAAAAATGTTCGGATCCCGAATCCCGAACGCTTTTCTCTGTCTGCCTATTGTCCCCTTAAAAACGAGCGAACCACTCTCTTCAGAGTGGCGTTTTTTTACGCGGAAAGGTCAGTGGGACCTTCAACCCTGAGGAGAAAAACTTAGAAATGTCTTCATCTATTGGTGATATCAATCATACTGATTGCCAAAACCCTGTCAAGTTTTCACTAAAAAGGCTCTGTTTGGCTCAGTGAGCGCATATTTTAAAACTGCTCAGAAAGCCTATTTGAGCACGATTTGTGGCATAAAATACCAAACACTTCGCCCCGCTTTATGGGCGGGGCGTAGTGCTGCTTCGGGGGTTTACGCTCACTTGTGTGAGTGTACCCTCTATTTATGTTCTAGATACTTCTTACTTCCTATTTGTAACGTCACGTTTTAGATGTTCCAAAATTCTAGTAGCAATATCCTTTCCACCTAAGCCGAAGGAAAGACCTCCTGCGATTGCAATCATTGCAACAAGTCCAGTTACTAGAGTTTGCAACAACGCTTCTGCAACTCCCAGTTGCATTAATGTTGCTACAAAAGTGAAAACATAGATAGCCCATTTTGCTACCGCTGCTGCTGCCCCGCTGTGAGGAATTCTTGCCGTTTCTGCACTGGCCTTCGTAATTTTTTGTACAAAGTTACCAAACATAATACCAGCAAAGATCATCACAGCTGCCACTACTATGTTCGGGATATAAGCAATGATCTGGTTAAGGAACAATGATACCCCAGACAAACCGAGAATATCGGAGGCTGCTAGCAAAGTGATAATTATGATTAACCACTTAACAATGCCGCCTACGAATGCAGGTGCGTTGAGTTCCATTCCAGCCTTATGCAAGGCAGAACGAAAACCTGAGATACGATCGAAAAGCTCGTTGAATTTTACTGCCTTTAACAATCTGGCGACTAAGTTCCCTACGGCAACCGCTATTAACCAGCCGATTATCAAGATAACCAAGGCACCGATTAAAACCGGGATGAAAGTTATAAACCTCTCCAAAATATTTTGCAGAGATGACGCAACGGCGTTCCGAGAAGCTTCAAAAACACTTAATGTTGGCTCCATATTCTTCCGTCGTCACCTCCTTTCATCCTTGAGATTATTATCCCCTCTCTTATATTTTCTTCTTACTTTGATTTAATTGCAATGTTCGCTGCGATAATAGCTTTCGTTAGCCACTCTCGTGACTTATTCCTTGGTTAAAAAAGCTGAGCGTATTAGCATAACTATATTATGATCGATAAATTTATTAATTGGGCGGAAACAAAGAAGGGGTTTCTCGCTTCCGTGACTTTTATTTCCCTGCTCGCCGCAGCCCTTCGATTAGTACGAATCACCTTCCCCAATTCGCGAGTTTTTGATGAGGTTTACTCACCGGTGTTTGCCTGGAAATGGCTACACGGGCAAGAGTATTTTGATATTCACCCTCTCCTTGCCGAACTGCCCCACAGTATTGGACTACTTCTGTTCGGAGATACCCCGTTGGGTTGGCGCTTAGCACCATGGATTTCGGGAATAGTATTTTGTTGGGCGGGAGCTTATGTTGGCTATTTACTGTCTAATCGACGTATAACCGGCGTATTGGTTGCACTGCTTATATCTTTGGATACTGCCTATTTTGTCTATGGCAGAACCGGTCTGCCAGACATGTTCTTACTTTCCCAGGTTGCTCTTTCTATAGTTTTCTTCTTACTTAGCGCCAGGACACGGGGGAAAAAAGCGCTATTTGCCGCAATTCTATCAGGCGTCTTCATTGGAAACGTTATATCAACCAAGTGGCTGGGACTAGCAATTCTCGGGGTAATCTGGTCTTCGATCTTAATTTTTGGTTTTGTAAGATTGGCACAGAAAAGAGGGCGTCCTCTCAAGACCTCTTTGCTACTACCCAGAATAAACAAGTTACTATACCCCATACTCTTCTTGGCTTTACCTTTATTAATTTACTTCTTATGGCTCATTCCAATGGTGGGATGGCAAGGAACAATGACAGCAACTTGGGCAAAAATTATTTGGTGGCACCAAAGCGTCTGGAACTACAACACAACACTGACGGCTACGCATCCCTACAGCTCGACCTGGTGGCAATGGCCCTTAGTAATCAGGCCTGTCCTTTTCTATTGGCAACAAACGAACGGCGGCCGAGAGATAATTAACGCCACCGGAAATGTCTTCCTGTGGTGGAGCACATTTGTTGTGTTGATCGGAGCACTGTTGTCTCTTTTCCGTAAGTTCCGTCCCGTCCTTCTTTGGCTAGTCGTTTCTTC
>CAYNDL010000051.1:0-5972 GCA_964396115.1 uncultured Candidatus Saccharibacteria bacterium | reverse complement strand
CATCAGGAACCTTGAAGACACGTTCGGTTGGACGAAGCAGATGACGGGGAGATAGGGAAGACAGTGGTTTAAAAGTACAGAACAAGACTGCTTCCTACGCTCGCAATGAGGACTTAAATCATTATACCGGGGATTGCTTTGTCATCGCGCGGGACTCCTCGTAATGACGATGGCTTTGTTGTTCGAGGAGATTGCTTCGCTTCGCTCGCAATGACGATGTGTGTTGCTCAATATGACTTCGCTCGCAATGACACGTAACGGCCGTCATTGCAAGGCCACTCCTGAAGCAATCTCTGTACAAGATCCTATTTCACAACGGGCAATCTGTAATCATGTATAATTAAATTATGTTTCAAGACTTCAAAAAATTCATTTTAAGAGGAAATGTAATCGACTTGGCGATCGGTGTCGTTATTGGTGCGTCTTTCAACAATGTTGTTAATTCGCTTGTGAAAGACATATTTACGCCGTTCATTTCGCTACTCGGAGGAACACCCAATTTCTCTGAACTAAGTTTCACCGTTCGGGGCAGTAAATTTATGTTGGGGGACTTCCTCAATAACCTTGTGTCATTTTTAATAGTGGCTGCGGTGGTCTATTTCTTCATCGTCTGGCCGATGAAAAAGATCCTTTCGACCGTTAATAAACCCAAGGATAAATCAGAGGTTTCATGCAGATACTGCCTGAGCGTTGTCCCGACGAAGGCAGAGCGCTGTCCTAATTGCACTAGTTGGCTTAAAGGAACAAACAAAAACTAATTTTATATGTAGGGGAAATGTTAAAGAAAATCGACGAGATACTCGACAAAATAACAATGTACAAAGTGACATTGTATTTCTTATTGCTTGTTACCTTTTGGGCATTTGTTTCTTCTTTTTGGGGTCTTGTCCCTTTTTCTCCCTGGGAAATTTTTGCTGCTTCCTTAGTGGCTTTTATTGCTTCGAACCTGTCCAATTTCTTTTTTGCGAGAATATTCAACGCAACGATAAATACTGAGTCTGCTTCAATAACATCTCTTATACTAACCTTGATATTCCCGATCTTCTTTGGGGTTAATTTGGTTTTTCTGGCGCTGGTCTGCGTTATCGCGATGGCAAGTAAATATGTTCTCGTCTTTAAAAAGCAACATATTTTTAACCCCGCAGCCATCGCTATTCTTCTGACAGGAGTAATTTTCCCAACTTATACGGCTGTGTGGTGGGTGGCGTCACCTGTGATGGCTCCTGTTGTTATAATTTGCGGGTTATTATTAGTTCGCAGAATAAAAAGACGGGAGTTTGTTTTCGTATACCTTGCTGTTTATGTTGTATTAGCTGTGTTAGCAGCAACTGTCCGCAGCGGGTTGTCTGAGACCATGCCTACAATACAGAATCTTGCATTGCGTTCAGAACTCTGGTTTTTCGCGTTCGTGATGCTGACCGAGCCTTTTACATCCCCCAATACGAAGAAGAAACAAAACATTTATTCGATGATCGTTGCGATAGTTGCTGTTTTGCCTCAGTTTGGGTTAACCAGTTTTATTATTACGCCGGAAGTTGCCTTGTGCATCGGAAACATATTTGCATTTGCTGTGAGCCCACACTACCGGCTTACCCCTAAGTTATTGAGAAAAAATAAAATTGCTCGTGACACTTATGAACTGGTGTTTGAGAAAGACAAAAACTTTTCTTATAAGTCTGGTCAATATATGGAGTGGACACTTCCTCATTCGAAGGTGGATGCGAAGGGTAACCGCAGATATTTCACAATTGCATCATCGCCAACGGAAGAAACTTTGATTCTCGGGATTAAAGTTTACGAACCAGCTAGTAGTTTTAAGAAAGCACTATTAGAAGACGATGCTTATAACATTATCGCTTCTAAGTTGTCTGGAGAGTTTGTGGTGCCTAATTACCGTAAGCCCATGGCATTTATTGCTGGAGGCATTGGGGTAACACCATTTAGAAGTATTATCAAAAACATTATCGATACCAAAACCAATACTGATATTATCTTGCTGTACTCGAATAAAAGGGAGGCGGACATAGTATTTAAGGATATTTTTGCTGAGGCGGAGAAGTACGGCGTAAAAACCAGATATTTCTTGAGTGAAGAGGTCCCAGATTCATGGCCAGGAGGAAGAGGACTGATAACTGGAGATGTGATTAAAAGTGAAATTGCGGATTATGCTACGCGTCTTTTCTATATTTCAGGGCCGCAACTGATGGTCCAGTCGTTCGAGGGCATGCTGCGCAATCTAGGTTTACCAAGAAATCAAATACGCACTGATTATTTCCCAGGTTTTAGTGGTCGTTAATTCGGCCGTTGACCTCGAAATTGATTTTCTGGTGCAGTTTGTATCGCTGTTGCTGTGATGCTGCCGTCAGGATTGGTTTTGCCGTTAACCATAATTCGCGTTCCGTTTGTAAAGTCTTCTTTTGCTGCATCGCTTAATCTTTTAAAAGTCGTCGAGTTTGTAACCATGATGATCTGTGAAGATCCATCAAGTGTTTTTATTACCATTTGGTCGTTGTATATATTGTCTATGGTTCCAGTAGCAAACCTTTCCCCGTTTGCTGCTTGTCTATTCAGTGAAATGTTTCTTTGAGATCCTCCGTTCATGCCCGTGAAATTTCTGCGTGGCGATATTGCTCGTGCCGAAAAATATCCAATAATGACACCAATTATTAGACAGGTTCCGCCTATTGCAATTAATTTTTTGTTCATGATTTTAAATGATTAATAATTATTATTCATAACGTAGGGCCACAATTGGTTGCATAAGAGCGGCTCTGCGAGCCGGATAAAAACCAAAAATAATACCAATTGCACATGAGACACTCGAAGCCAGAAGTGGGGCTGATGCTGATATAACCACTGGAATGTTGAGGAAGTTGCCGCCTACGTAAGAAAGAACGAATCCTAAGATAATTCCAATAATCCCGCCCGCAACAGTTAGGACGATTGATTCGATTAGGAACTGAAGAAGTATGTCTTTTCGTTTCGCCCCAATGGCTTTTCTTATGCCAATTTCCCTAGTTCTTTCGGTGATTGTAACCAGCATAACATTCATAATTCCAATTCCCCCCACAAGAAGTGAGATGGCTGCAATACCGGAAAGGAGGCTCGTGAGGGTACTAGTTGCTTGTGTGGCTGCTCCTAAAATGTCTGATTGTGACCGAATGGAAAAATCAGCCTTTTCCGGAGAATCTATCCGATGTCGGCGGAGAAGGACGTACCCAACCTCATTTGCTGCTGAATCCATAGAATTTTCGTCTTTCGCCGCGACTGAGATCGTCTGTACGTACTTTGTGCCAACGAGTATTTGTTGGGCTGTAGTTACTGGAACAAAAATTTGATCGTCTTCATTCATAAACCCGCCGCCACCTTTTGATGTTGTTACGCCGATAACGCGAAATTCATTTTCGTTAATACGGATATTTTTGCCGACCGGATCATCACCTTCAAATAAATTACTTACTACATTGGGCCCTAGTATGGCGACTTTTGCCGCCGAATCGACGTGCTGATCAGAAATAAAAGAACCCTGGGAAACAGAGGTGTTTCGGATATCTTTATATGACGCCATGACTCCGGTCACCCTGACATTCGTATTGTTGCGCCCGTATGTTACTTGGAAATTCCTGGATGTTTCCGCACTAACGTTAGCTACAGAAGATAAGTTCGGATTATTGATGAGGTATTTTGCATCATCCAGCGTTAGTGTCGAACGTGAACCGCTCGCACCTTGGATGCCTCGTTCATTTGTGGCACCTGGTGTAACGGTGAGTAGGTTTGAACCAAGGGCTGTTATGCTGTTGGTTACCGATTGTTGTGCCCCTTTTCCAAGAGTAATTAATGCAACTACCGCCCCAATCCCAATGACGATCCCGAGTATGGCTAGTCCCGTTCTAAGTTTATTGCTTAGCAACGCTTCAAGAGCGGTAGTAGCTGTTTCTCTAATGTCCATATCTATTGCAATTAATGTTTGTGAACATGGAGTTGCTTGTGTCTAGTGTCTTCGCTTATTAAACCATCCCTTAGGGTTACAATCCGATTAGCATGATCCGCAATATCTTGTTCATGTGTAACCATGATTATTGTTCTCCCTTGTTTATTCATGTTTACAAACAATGCCATTATTTCTTCGCTTGTTTTCGTATCCAAATTTCCCGTTGGCTCATCCGCCAAAATTATTCGTGGATTCGTAATAAGTGCGCGTGCGATGGCCACTCTTTGCATCTGTCCGCCCGAAAGCTCATTTGATTTGCTGTTTAACTTTTCCTCTAGACCAACAGCTGCCAAAACGGTCTCAGCTTTTTTAAAACGCAACGGGTCACCTGCATATGCCAGCGGAAGAGCCACATTCTTTATGATGCTCATCCGCGGGAGTAAATTAAAGGCCTGGAAAACAAATCCAATCTTCCTGTTTCTAATTTCTGACAGCTCGTCTTCGTTTAATGAATGAACTTCTTCTCCATCGAGGAAATATGTTCCTGAGGATGGGATATCGAGTGCTCCCATGATATGCATGAGCGTCGATTTACCTGATCCCGAGGGTCCCATTATTGCAACGAATTCACCCTCATCAATCTTTAAATTAATGCCGCGTAAAGCCAAAGAAGTTGTTTCCCCTTGAGCGTATTGTTTTTTAATTTCTTTTAATTCAATCACGATTATTGGCGGGGAGCACCCATAATACTGAATCCGCGTCCACCGAACAGATTTCCTGAACGTCCTCCTGATATGGTGGAACTCGCGTTTTGTACCACAACTTCTTCGCCTTCATTAACACCAGAAATTATTTCTGTCTCCACATCATTACTCATGCCGATTGTTACATTTGTGGTAGTTGGTAACCCATTACGCAGTACGGAAACTGTTGATTGTCCTGCAGATGTTCTTATGGCTGAATTTGGTACTGTTAATACGTTGTCTTTTCTGTCGGTGATAATTGAGGCACTGACCGACATACCAGGCCTTATCTCGTCGTTAGTATCATCGAGGGCGATTATTACGTTATAAGTTGTTACTCCCTGGCTCGTAGTGCCAATAGTGTCTGCGGATAAAACATGACCGATAAATGTTTTGTTTGGTATGGCCGTAAAACTCAGAGTGGCTGATTGTCCCGCTTTAATTTTTGGAATGTCGACCTCGTTAATAGATATGCTGGTTACGAAATTTCCTGCGCTGATTATCGAAAACAAGGAAGTGTTCGAGGTTGAATCTGATGTAGTTGAGTTCGAAGTTGATGCATCGTTTGATTTACCCACAACTGTTCCGGCTTGAAGGCTAAAATTTGCGAGTTTTCCAGAAACTGGGGCAGTAATAGTTTGGTCTGTTAGGTCCTGGTAAGATAATTTGCTGGATGCATAACTTGCTTCAGCAGCAGCAATAGTCGTGTTTTGATTGTTGAGGTTTTGTCTGGCTGCTTCCAGTGAGTATTTAGCGCTATCTCGTTTCAAGATTGCGGCGTCTGCGTCCCTCGTTGCCTGGTCATAGGCTACTTGTGCATTTACGACCGACTGCTTGCTTGAAATTTTTGCTGAATCAAGCGCCAGTGCCGCACTCTCTTCTCCTACTTGACTTGAACTAATATCTAAGTCAGTTGATGCTTTTGCTTGGGTATTTGCCGAATCGATCACTCCTTTTCTTGCGTCTGTAAGACTTTTCTGTGCTTCAATACGAGACTTATCAAGGGCAAGTTTTGAACTATTTGCAGAATTTTGTGCAATGTAGACGTTACGCTCGGCATCCTGCAGTTGTTGCTGGCTGCTCAGAAACGAAGCTTGGAGTGTTGATGCAGAAGCCCGAGCCTTATTGAGGCTTTCCAGGCTAGAAAGAAGAGAAGCCTTCGCTTTTGCGACATCTGATGCCGAGGCTAATGACTTAAAGTGAAAAAGGGCATCACCGGCCTTTACATCCTGGCCATCTTTTGCAAAAACTTTGTCTATTATTCCGTAGCTTGGTGGAAAGATGTCGCTTTGTGATTG
>CAYNDL010000050.1:0-6238 GCA_964396115.1 uncultured Candidatus Saccharibacteria bacterium | reverse complement strand
ACTCGGCTTTTGGCTGCCATGGGGAGTAATATCGCGCATCGCTTTCAACTACCACTATTTTGAAGCTTTATTTTTCGAGATTTTAATCATGGCCCTACTCTTAACAAAACTAATCAGGAGCAAAGATTACCGGGCATATGCTATTGCCTATATCGTCCTGTTGTTCATCGGTTTTATTGCCCTCTACCCCTCAATTACCGGAATAAACGTTCCCTACAGTTTCGCGAGCATGCGTTTCTTCCTACCCTACTAGGGCAATAGCGGATCCACCGATCCGATTATTAAATAGGTCGCAAGGCTGCGGGTTATAATGTCCCGAGCCGAGCGACACAGCAAGAAAGAAGATGCGCGGAGGAGGAACCGTGGGTTCTTCCTTCCAAATTTAAACGTGGTACTTCCGCTTTATCTCGTTCTCTTCTTCCTTCTGTTTTTCGGAAATAGAGTCTTGCGCTCGCTTCCTTAATTCTTCCAGGTCAACATCTTTTAATTTGTCAGCTCGTTCAAGCAGATATTGGCGCTCGTTTTTTTCTGGATCACGTAAAACTTCGGCCAGCAAAACATCCATTAATGCACCGATCCTGGGCCCGGGTTCCAATAATAGTTCCTTCATCAAATCGTTTCCGTTAACTTTCAGCATTTTTGTAGAAAGTGGGTCACGAGAAACCTTATCAGCCATAAATTCCAGGTGCCGTAGCCGATACGGCCGAGCCTTTGGAACACCAGAACCAAGGCGCTCAGCCATTCTCAACTTAATTAGATCCGCAAAATTTTCTTTTCCTACCCTTTTAAGCAAACGCCTCACTCCTGCTTCAGTTACCGCCCCGACGTCATAAACGAACAAATGGTGACGGACGAGATGGGCGGCTTGCTCAACAAGTTTGGTAGGGAACTTCAAGCGAGTCAGAATTTTCTTGGTCATTGCTGCGCCGACTATGTCGTGACCATAAAACGTCGCATCGGGAAACTCCCCAGCTTTCGTGCGCGGTTTCGCAATATCGTGCAACAAAACCGCTAACCTGACATGTAAAGGATCTTTCTGTTTTGAGGAATAACCTAGAGATTTAACGTTATGGTCATACACAGAATATATGTGGTGCTTGTTTTGTTGGACCCCAACGCCCTCGCATAACTCCGGAATAACAAATTGCAAAAGCCCAGTGGTCAGTAAAAGATTTATGCCTTTTTCGGCATCAGAGGACATGATTATTTTTACCAACTCGTCTCGTATTCTCTCGGCTGACACATTTTGTAGGGACTCTGCATTGTCCTTGATTGCCGCAAGGGTAGCTTCCTCAATTTCCATACTCAGCGTCGTTGCAAACCGAATTGCCCGCATCAATCGGAGTGCATCTTCAGCAAACCGCTCACCTGGATCCCCCACCGCCTTTATTTGCTTTGAATCGAGGTCAGATTGCCCACCGAAAGGATCCACTATCTCCTGTGTTCCGTTTCGAAAATTAAGAGCCATCGCATTAATCGTAAAATCGCGACGTGCTAAGTCTTCCTCAAGGTTCTTCGTAAAAGAAACTGAATCTGGATGTCTATTATCGGAATATCCAGCATCAACACGGTAAGTCGTAACTTCAACTTCCCTTAGGTTGTCCTGTTTACTTCCGGTTAACACGGTCACCGTGCCGAAAGAATTTTCATAGAAATGCTTAGGAAATATTTTCTGAATCTCCGCTGGTTTTGCTGATGTTGTAACATCCCAGTCTTTTGGTTCAACGCCGCGCAACATGTCGCGCACGCAGCCGCCAACAGCAAAGGCATCAAAGCCTGCGGCAGACAATCTATTTAATATTTCTTCGATCTCTTTTGGCATTGGAAACATATAGTACTACTTTATTTAACCATTATTGTCTACAGGTCGCTAATCAGAAAACGCCCCGCTTCGACGGGGCGTTTTCTTTCATATTGTTTAGAGTTCCCTGATTTTTCCTCCGCTTGTTGGAGAGTATGACGTAACCCTTACAGAGCTGATACTATTTCCTCCCGGACCAGAGCATTCTATCCGGAATGTATGAACACCAGGGGTAATAGCTCCCAGATTCTGTTCATGCGTACCAGCGTTAAAGTCCTTACCTCCGCTCCAACTAGACCGAGCTGGCGTCGCACTTGCAGTACAAGATGTAGCCGGGCCCCCTGCCACGGTCCAAGAAAGTATCAACGGAGTACTAGAAGAGATAGACGTAGATACAGGATTATTATTTGCTTTCAACGTCACAGTGGGGCCGATAGGAGGGGCCGGGCTTACATTTATTGTTATTGTCTGTTCGACAGGGGTGGTACCCGCAGCACCAACACAGCGAAGCGTGAATAAAGTTGCTGTTGTTAAGTTTCCTGTGCTCTTTGAGCCAGTTAGTGCAACTGATGTCGTCGCCCATCCGTTTGCTCCGTTTGAAGGAGTACAGGACGTAGCATTCGTGGCAGTCCAACGCAGGGTCGTGGCTGTATTATAGGCAAGCGACGTAGAGTCCGCTGTAAAACTAAGTGTTGGACTTGGATTACCAACATTAACTTGGACAGAGTCGGTTCCCGACGCCCCAGCACTTGTACATGTCATCGTAAGAACATAGTTCTGACCAGCATTTAGCGTTATAGCTTCCCCACTACTCGAAAGTGCTTTAGTTCCAGACCATCCTGAAACAGCGGGCGTTGCGGCAGCCGTACAACTTGTGGCATTACTTGATGTCCAAGATACGGAAACTGAGGAAGAACTCGACGCCGGAGCTACGGAGACCGGACCATCGTTTCCGTTAACCTTCAAATCTACCGTCGGGTTAGCAAAACTCAACCAGCTGTAATAGGCCGCAGCATTTACCCAAGCCTGCCAATCAGTAATGTGCTTCTTGAATGCCAGCCATCTAAGCGTGACCCTATCAAGAGATGCCGGTAATGTGATGTTCCCTCTATAAGTTCTCTGCTGAATAGTGTCGTGTGAGCTTCCACAATCATCGCAAACAGCGGTTTTGTAGTCGATTAGTTTTGTCCAACGAGAAGATGGCAAGTTGGATGGCACAAACTTCTGGATATAAGGAATACCGTGCGCTAAGAAATCACTTTCAGCTGGTGAGGGCCACCATTCACGTTGCCCCCGGGGTTTGGTATCTTTTGGTTCCGCCATCGGAACAACGTGGCCGCCAGCCGTGAAATAGTCGATGTAAATCCAAGCTTGTGATGGACGATTGTTGCAGTGCTGCCAGAATATGTCGGCCTGCACAGGCATTGAGTGTGCGGTATTATTGCTATTATTCACGGGCTTGTTAACGAATATCCGCACGCCATGGTATTCGAAGGTGCTAGGATCACCTTGGTACGAACCATAATAGATGTACGGGACAACTTGTCCTTGAGCTTTTGCTATGCCAGTTGCTGCATAAATACCCGCAACAACGCTTACAAACAAAAGCACGAAACTCATGATTTTTACTTCATGTTTATCACCGTTTCTTCTGGACCTTATAAAAAGCAGAATCGATGCGATTATTGCTGCCAACGCAACAATTACAGCCACAACGATTGACGCGATGGATGATGTTTTCTCGTTTGTTTGTGTTTCCATCTTTGGTTGTACAGCGTTTACTGCTTGAGGTTTCAGGTTGTCGAGATCGTAACCGTATGTATTCAAAACTTTACCGTTTTTATCTAATAGTTCGACACGTAACGCCATATTCCCCGAGACGGGAGACGTGAGCGCCAATGTCTGGGTCACTTCAATGAATCCCTCTGTTCCAAGATTGATAGCGATGCTCTGTTTTTCAGCAACAACATTACCGTCCTTTAACAGATAGAACTTAACCGAAGCATTATCGAGAACAGAAGTTCGATCCGCAGAACCAACTACTTCGGCCTTAACGGTTACTGATGAATCCGTTACTTGTTTAATGCTTGCTGCGACGACACGTCCAGTAACTCCTTTTACGACATATCGATACTCCGCAACAGTCGACACCTTCTGTTTCCCGGCATCAACAACACTCAATTTTACTAAGTAAGAACCAGGGGTACTTGCTGATTTTGTTGAAAAAGCACCTATAACTGGTTTTGCTGATTTCCCGAATTTTACGATTACCGAACTTCCCTCTTCTGTCGCCACTAACCTGTTGGCGTCGGTCCATTCGTACGTTTCCAGAAGCAAATTCCCTTTTACTTCCTTGGTGCCGATATTTGAGAGAGCGTAATTAAAGGCAATATTCTTCTCAGGATCAATGTTTACACCTTCCAGGGCTCCTGCTCCTCCGTCTTTGTCTAATTTTCCGTCAATCAATACCCCATCTTCCGCTTTTACCGACACCGGGACAATGCGCACAAACCCACCTTCTTTTCCTAATTTTACTGACAAATCTGCCCAACCAAGCTCCCAACCAGCGGCTGTACCAACGCGAATGCGAATCCGGTATTCCCCGACAGGAAGGTTGGAGACAGCGTTATAAGTAAAATCAATTAGTTTTTTCTCACCGGGCGCAAAAGTACCAGGAATGCTGAATGATTTTTTATCATAAATAGAGAAGGACTCAGGTTGAATCTCGTTCGCCTTTTCTTGAGGTTCTTCCTTATCTATCAAATAGATCGAGTAGTTTAGATTGCCCTGGGTATCCTTACTCTCATTCGAAACCTCGAACTGACCCTGAATATTATTTCCTTCTTGTTTAACTATTCTTTCCCCGTATACGAAAATACTAGGTAATTGGCTTACTTGTTGTGGTTCCTCGCTTTGTGCGGACACAAAGAACATTGGAACGGACCCGAGAGCCAAAAAACCGATCAAACCTATAATTACTTTTTTCATCTTTATGTGGGTTTTTTAAATATCTAACTAATGCCTATTGTAAAGCATATATTGAAAAAGATTAATTAATACTGGTGAGATAGGATATTGCGGGCTAAGGAAAAGCTCTTTATAGTACTGCGACAATTTGTTCAATTGTTCATTAACTGTGAGGTCAACAAATGGCTCGTCGTCCTTCTGCGCGTTGGACAGGTGTTATCCAATTTCAAAACATCCTTAACCTCGATGGGGGTCTATATTCCTCCACTATCCGGAAACCCCGGGATCTACCCTTCGTACAGGTTCATTTGAACTGCAAGACCGCCTTGAAAATTCATGAGGAGCTGGACACTGAGGAAGAACCCGTAGAAAGCGAACCGAGGGATGGGAAAAGGGGGAAACTTGTCCAAACAGCTCATCAGACGTTCTGCCCTAGCTGCAACCATGCCATCAAAGCAAACGAGATCGGCACTGCAGCAGAAACTGACCTTGGCCTGATCCTTGTAACAGAGGAAGAACGCAACGCGATCAAACCTAAGGCCAGCAAGTCTATCTGCGCAAGGATTGTTTCAGCAGAAATTATTGACTCCGTCTTCGCTGCCGTTGGTTTTGGGAGAAGGCTCTACTTTCTTCCCAAGCCCAATGCGGTTTCTGATTACTACCTGCTGTTCAATTCCCTTAGGCAAGCACGCTGTGTCGCATTTATTCCGGAGATAACGATTGGTCGACGTTCCTATGTTGGAACCATTCGCCCAATCACGATGCACCGTGTTGTGTTTGGTTCGGAACGAAGAGTGCTTGTCTTTGACGAAGTAGCAGACACAGACACTATCAAAGACCCTTCAGAATTCCAGCTTTTGCCTGGAGACGAGCCAACATTCAACCAACGCGAGGTATCATCCTTGGCGCGGAGAATTTCGGGGCAGATTTCTGACCTCGACCTGGCAGAGTGCGTTAGTCCGGAAAGAAGAAAGGCTTTGGAACTCATCAAAACAAAGATTCAGGGCCTAAAATAAGATAGTTCATTCAACGGGAAGCAAGAGGCTTCCCTTTTTGACACATGCTCCAGGCTTTACGCGACCCTGCCTCTCGGTTTTTGCCTTTCGCCTTTAGGCCCAAACAAAAACATCGCTACTTGCGCTTCGATTCTCCTTCATGAGCGAGGCCATCAATTGCCTCCTCAGGCGCCGATTCACAAATAAAAACACCGAGGCTCCCTCGGTGTTTTTATTTGTGGACCTGAGGAGAATCGAACTCCTATCTCCCGGATGCAAACCGGGTGCTCTGCCACTAAGCTACAGGCCCTTCGTCGCGACAGACTTCGCCTATCACAATAAAAATATATTTTTATTGTTTATTGCTTCGTCGTCGCTCCTCTCTCCTCCGAATCTCCTCTTGTTTTCACTCACTACACTCGTGAAAACATCGTTCTCGATTCGTCGGAGTTACTGTACCTTCAAAAAACGAACT
>CAYNDL010000049.1:0-6280 GCA_964396115.1 uncultured Candidatus Saccharibacteria bacterium | reverse complement strand
GGGAATGTGCAAGGATTTTTGCATCACCACGTATAAAAGACATCATCAAGGGACACAACAAGGAAAACGAGTGGGTCGTATTTGATACACCACCCATTCTTTCGTTGCCAAGCGTAATTGCTGCACTGAAACAGATTGAGAACGTTATCCTGGTTGTCAGGCTCCGGAGAACTCGCAAAAACGAACTAGCATCAACTATAAAGATGCTAAAAACGGAAGATATTAATATTGCCGGAATTGTTACCGTAGGTTCAAAACAGAGGACGCAACTGAAGTATTACGCTCAGGACGCCCAATAGGTTTTCTTCTCCGCTTTCCCGAGATATAGATTTCTCAGTATCATCCAAAATACTAGGAAAATTATCGTCCTGCCAATTATACCCGGGATCACCCTGGCTGCGTTACCTTGGTACATAATATACGTGTAGACCGAATAGAGGATAAAAGAAAACACGTAAGAGTCATTTTTAGCTAAGTCTAGAAGCTTCTCCGCAGCGTGCATAAATAAAGCCAGTAATAAAGCAAACACAAAAACACCTGCCAACCCAAAATTGAGAAATGGCTCCCCCCAAACAAAAGGCGAAACATTTGTTGTATAAGCAGCATCAAAATAGTTATACGAAACCATATTGCCAAAGTCGTTAAACTTCTTGTCTTTCCATAGCACACGAGGAACCAAATTTGTTACCATCTCGCCATAAGATGAACCGAGAAGATACGGGTAAACAGCCGGTGTACGGTCCATGAAATTTGTCAGACTCCTAACTCCGTGCAAACGGGTAGAAAAAAACTTACCAAGGTCATTAAATGCTTGCTTATAGTCCATTGTTTGTGAACCTTCATATAAATAAGCTGCTTTCTCCGAGAAACTTAGCGATTTCCACAAATTTTCACGCTGAACAGTATTCCTGATATTAGCCATGGTCATTAAGAACAGGATATTGGGAAGAAGAATGAGGGAAAAAATGATTGATGCCTTGAGCCGAACGCCATAACGGTACAGAAAGAGAAGTACAAAGAACAACAGCATGCCCATAGCACCCGCTTTTGAGGCCACCATAAATGCCTTGAGGAATTCTATAAGCAACACAGATCCCAAAAAAACCAATCTTTTGGACGACATTTTTTCACTAGACAGGATGAAGCGTATTGCTGCGGCATACACTATCACCTCAAATAGATAAAAAACCATGTCCAACAGATTCACGTAGGTCACATCTCGTGCATCGGCAAATATCTGGTTAAATTTTGAAGTTGCAAGAGCGTTTTTTATAAAATACACAACAAAAGAAGGGAACAGTAAAAACTTGTCCAAATGAACTATTTTGGGGCTTTTTAATTCACCTTTTTCGGATGAACCCTTTAATAGGAAATACACGATATACATGAGTGCGCTTGCCAATACATGAATGAACATTGCGAAAAACCTTGTCCTAGATAGATAACCTTCTCCGAGCATGTATGCGAAGTTGATCGAGTAATTCATCGTATTAATAAAAGACAAACAAAACATGAAGAAACCGAAGTACCGCCGATGAATAAACGGAATCAGTGTCACGTATGTACCCACCACCAAAAGAAACCATCCCAACGCTATGGGAGCGTAATCGTTCATAGTTTAATTATTGTGTTAAACTCCACATTGTATATTGTAGTCGATAAATTTTTTTAGAGAAAATGAGTATTTATATATTCCGGATAGGACAATTGGGTGATACTGTCGTGGCGATCCCCGCGATCAATAAGATCGCACGGCGCCATCCTAAACAGCAAATATACCTGATCACCTCAAAAAACAAGTCTCAAAATTCGGCGACAGCATGGGAAGTACTTAAACATGCAAAAATTTTTAATGATGTAATATATTACAATAATTTTTGGGATGTAATTTTACTGGCAAAAAAAATTCGCACTAACCGGGGAAGGGGAGACGGTCTCTACTACCTACCTGCCATGCGTTCTCGTCTCCAATCAATTAGGGATTATCTTTTTTTCAGATATGCATGCGGATTAAGGATTATGCCGGGTTTCAACAAAGCAATAGGAAAGATTGCTGAACGCGATAGCCACGGGAAAATAAAGAACGCAGAAAAAGAATATATTCGACTACAAAAAATAATCGATTCGGAAAATACTGAAAGTAAAATTGATCCAAAACTGCTGCTTGACCCAGAAAATGATACAAGCGGATTTGATAAATTTATCAAAAAGGACGATTTCTTGATTGGAATCGGCCATGGTTCCAATAAATCAGTGGGACTTTGGCCAAAAGAGCGTTACCGAGAGCTTTGCAAGAAACTTTTGAAATTAATTCCAGAAGCAAAAATCATTCTTCTTGGCGGTAAGAATGATTACCCTGCAGGAGAATACATGAAAGACAGGGAAGAGAGGATAATTAATCTGTCTGGACATACTTCGATTGCACAGTCGGCTGCCCTGCTTAAGAAATGTAAAATTTTTATCGGGAATGACTCAGGCGCCATGCACTTAGCTGCTGCCATGGAAATTCCCGTCGTAGCCATCTTTTCCGGCCGTGACAATCCTGGTAAATGGGACCCTTTGGGAGATAACCACATAATTTTAAGGAAAAGTGTGCCATGTGAAGGATGCTTTCTCCGCGATTGCAAAAAAAATGATAACTTATGTTTGAAATTAATTAGCGCAGACGAGGTATTCCAAGCAGCAATAAATCTTATAAATGCCAAATAGGGAAGTACCCTACTTGGGTGTTATTCTTATCTAGGTTTGAGAAATATATTCTTGTTTTGTTTCAAAAAAAAGATTTAGAAAAAAAATTGGCAATATAGGATACTTGTTTGTAATAAAAATTCTTATAGCTCAATTTTTAAAGCCGTATTTAAGTCACTGCCACTGAGAGCATCAATTACTCAATTACTAAGTTAACGCCCTCCCTCAAAACCCCTATACACGACTTCGTAAAATGCATATAATGAGAAGTGTTATGAATACCAATAATACAACTCCCCTTTCTAATAAGAAGCCAACACACCCCCTGGGTAAACATGTTGATCGTTATTTAAATTATTTAACAGCAGAAAAAAATTTATCTTTACATACCGTAGAAAATTATCGCCGGGATTTGGAGATTTTTTTAAAATTTGATCCACCTACCAACCCCACTGCTATTGATTCAGACATAATACGTAAATACAAGGTGTATTTACGACAACACGTTGGTCGTAATGAGTCAAATCTTAAAAGTTCAACAGTAAACATGTATTTAATTGCGCTCAGAGGATTTCTTAGGTATTTGATACTGCAAGAGAACATAAAAACGCTGCCACCCGAAAAAATTGAGCTTCTGAGAGTTGGAGACAGACAGATAAAGGTGTTAAATGACGAACAAATATCTGCATTACTAGAAGCACCGGCTGCTTCCAACAAACCGCAGGCAGTGAGAGATACTGCAATACTTGAACTTCTCTTTTCAACAGGTATGCGTGTTTCGGAGCTTACTAGGCTCAACAGGGATGACGTGAACCTCAAGACAAGGGAAATGAGTATTCTCGGTAAAAGAAAAAAGGTGAGGGTCGTGTTCATTACCGATACAGCGGCAACGGCCATAAAAAAATACCTAGATAGCCGGGAAGACTCCTTCAAAGCACTATTTCTCCGGACTGCTGGCCCCAAGACCGACGTTTTATCCGACGGAGGAGAAGGCTTGCGCCTGACGACAAGGAGTATCTGGAATATCGTGCACCACTATTCCCTATCTTCGGGAATCGTAACTGACCCATCTCCGCACACATTGCGACACACATTGGCAACAATTTTGTTACGACGCGGCGCTGACTTACGGTCGGTTCAAGAAATACTGGGACATGAAGACATATCTACAACCCAAATTTATACACACGTTACCAACCCGCAACTAAAAGAGATTCACCGCAAATTTCACCCAAGAAACAAGTCTTGAACTATTTCTTTTTTATGACGCAAGCACTCGGCTGATATCCGGAATCTAACGCTTCCCTTTCAGACAAAAAGAATATTTTATTGGCGTCATTGATCCTCTTTACTTCAGAGCAACTTAAATCATAATATTTCTCACCATTAACACTTGCTACGTAGTTGCCCTTAACTTCTGATCCTGCCACATTTCCTGTTTGTTCAACTACAGCCGCCTGAGCTTTCGGGCTAGGCATAAACCCGCTTAGCTTTGCAACATCCTCATTCGTAAGAAACTGCGGTGTATCCTTCGTTTTAAAAACAATCGGTGTTTCCTTATTAGCCTCTGAAACATAGTCACCAATAAAATAACCAAGGCTAAAAACTAATACAGTAAATATCGCGGCGAAGATCCGGTCACCCTTGGTAGCCAACAGCCTCTTGGGCATATCCGTTACTTTCATTTGATTATTATGGTACAACTTGTCCTATGGAATATCTATTCTTCCTCGGCACCAACCCTGCCCTATCGGCAGCCGAAATTTGGCATTATTTAAGTAACAAAAAAATTAGTGCTGATTATAATTTCGATTTACTGCCCTTTGCGCTAAAAGTTACGACTGAAATAGAACTCCGAGAAATAATAGATAAGCTTGGTGGCGTCCCATTAATCGGGATTAAACGAGGAGTTATATCGTCGTTGTCAGAAGAAAATATTATTGCTGCATTAAAATTAGAACAGAGGTTCAATGAAGATAAAAAGCCTCTATTCTCCTTGTCCTACGGAGATAGCAGCGGCACAGGATCAATAACACCGAGAGAACTACGATCCCTGGCGGTCTCTATTAAAAAACGCCTATCTCTTAAAGGTTTAAGGTTCATCACGCCACAAAACGGCACAGCACCGACCACCGCACAACTTTTTAACAACAAGCTGCCACAAGAAGGAGTGGCCATTCACATTATTAAAAATGACAACGAATATATCGTTGTAGAAATCACTGAAGTACAAGACATCAGATCATACGCAACAAGAGACCGTCTCCGCCCTGAAGTTGATCCGGGCAAGGGTATGCTACCGGTAAAACTAGCTCAAATATTCTTAAATCTTGCCTCTGTACCCGACGGAGGACTTATATACGACCCCTTCTGTGGTTCAGGTACAATCATTTCTGAGGCTTTTCTTAAGGGGTATCGTGCGATAGCGTCGGACATTTCACCAAAGCAAGTAGCCCGGACCCAGGAAAACGTTGAGTGGCTAGGGAAACAAGTTGGCAATCCTGGTCTCGTTAATAATGTAGTTTCATTTGTACAGGACGTAGAAAAGGGCTTTTCCAAGCTAGAACATAATTCTATTGATGCAGTCGTTTCCGAAGGCTGGCTGGGGCCCGGATTAAAGTACACCCCTTCCCTATCAGACATTGAAAAAACTTATTTCCAAGTCCAAACAATTTTGTTTGCGTTTTTGAAAAATATTAATAATTTCTTAAAAAAGGATGGCAGCATACTGATCTCGCTTCCAGCCTTCAGGGTGCAGAAAAGGATCATCAGAGCACCGTTCCTTCAGCCTGATTTCCTGAAGCTTTTGCCTAAAACTTTTTCCGTTGAAAAGATCGTTCCAGACAATTGGGATCATCAGCTTTTTCGTGAAACACGCCAGGGGCAAATCTTGTATGGACGGTCGGACGCCCTCGTCCTAAGAGACATATTGTTACTTCGTAAGGTCTCTTGATTCGCGGCCTAGCGCGCTAGCGTCCAGTCTTTTTTTTGTTAGCCATAACTGCCTCAGCCTGGGGCTTCTCTAAATACCAATCCATCGATTGATACCAGTGACAGCCAGCACAGGCAGGATTTAGTTTCTTTCCTAAGAATTCTTTTTTTATGTTTTCTGTTTTGTCTCCTCGGTAGATATCAAGCAATGACTGCTCCATTATATTGCCTGTTGTTAAGTATTTTTCTCCATCCATTGAGGCAACGCAGCCGCATGCGACCGTCCTCCCATCGTACTGAACCATTGGCCCATCAACAATTCGACGACAGGGCCCTGTTACTGATACTTCACTAGTATCAACCTGCAGGCCTTTCGGCAGTGTACCTCTGTTAATCCTTTTATCGATGTTAAAATATATTATTTTATCCACTTCGGGGTCACATTCAAGAATTTCTTGAAAATCCTTATCCCTCAATATTTTTGCCATAGAACGATTTGTCCGGAAAAGAATAGAGATCTTAATTTTATCGCCTCGTCTTTTATTTGCCTGAACAAGATCAATAACGTTCTTTTTTACCCGCTGGTAATGAGGGTTGCGATAAATTGCCTCATAATTTCTTTCTTCAAAAGACGCCAGGCTGATCCCAATCTCGCTAATCC
>CAYNDL010000048.1:0-6959 GCA_964396115.1 uncultured Candidatus Saccharibacteria bacterium | reverse complement strand
CCGCTTGCGACAAGCTGTAGGTCGCCTCTGGCAAACCAACCCATTCCAAAGCGTTAGCGGCTGCAGTTGCCACCATCAATGCGTGAGGGTCGGCATTGCCGACATCCTCCGAAGCAAATATGATCATCCTTCGCGCAACGAATTCTGGATCTTCACCAGACTGGAGCATTTTGTGTAACCAAAACAAGGCTGCGTCCGGGTCACTGCCTCTCATGCTTTTAATAAAAGCTGAGATCGTATCATAGTGTTCATCCCCGGTGGCGTCATACTTAAACGACCGTGCCTGTATTGCCTCTTCGATATCACTGAGTTTGATTGTACTGCCTGTTTTTTTAGTGACTGCGGCAAGTTCAAGCGCATTTAGAGCCGCCCTAGCATCGCCACCAGACATTTGAGCCAGATGCTCCAGGGCCTTGTCTTGCAACTTAAGCTTTTGCTTCCCAAGACCTCTATCTGGATCCCTTAGGGCGCGTGAAATAATTTCTTTCACACTTTCCTCGGAAAGGGGGGCGAGCTGGTAAACCTGGGACCGAGAAACCAACGCCTTTACAACCTCAAAATAAGGATTTTCCGTCGTCACACCAATTAAAATCAACGTTCCATCTTCCACATGCGGCAACAGCACATCCTGCTGAGCTTTATTAAAACGATGGATTTCATCAACAACAACCACTGTCCTTTCCTGTTGCATCTTTCTCCTGTTCTTGGCAGCATCGATAATTTTTCTCAGCTCCGTAACTCCTGCCGTAACCGCGCTCACTGGTTCGAAATGGGCTTCCATTTTGTTGGCAATTATTTCTGCGATTGTTGTTTTGCCGGAACCAGGGGGTCCGTAAAGAATTAATGAACCGACTTTTCCACTCTCAATAGCTTTTCTCAATAGAGAATTCTTGCCTAGTATTTCGTCTTGTCCAACGAATTCATCCAAAGACCGGGGACGCATGCGCGCAGGCAGTGGCGCTTCAGCTTTCAGCGCTTTTTCCAATTGTGCGTCAAAAAGATCTTGATTGGCCGTCATTAGTTTTTACTTTATACTTCGCCCTCTTCCCCCGCAATTAATTTCTGTCTTGACAGTATTCAATTAATCCCGCATAAATATCGTCGTTCTTTCCTCGAAGTACACACCCAGGAGTATTCGGATGCCGAAGAAAAATGGAGTAAGGATTCATCGAGACATCGCGAGCGAAGTTGCCTGGCTCCAGAAGATTCCGAAAGTATCACGCGTTATTATTGGTAGTTTTCATCACTGCAAGAAGCACAATAAACCAGGCTCGCTACAGTGGCTGAAAGACTTACCGACAGGGTGCCAACTCCGTGCCTTCACGAGTGAGGGCGCCCAAGATCTATATCTCGTTTTCAATCAAGCCGAAAAAATGCGGATCCAGCAATTGGTTCAGCGGCGGCATCCTTCAACCCGGTAATGACGCCGGGTTTTTAATAACACTCGCCCAGATGAACAATGTCCTTGCTGCCACACGAGCCTTCGCAATAACTCGTATAGGTGTGACCGTCATCCGAGCAAACCAACGAATGACCCGAACTGCATTCACAAGATTTGTTTAATGCTTGAGTCCGAAGATATGTATCCGAGGAAAACAGAAGAATAGCGATCGCGCTAACCAAGGCAAATGCCCCAACCAAAACAAGGAATCTACCGTTGTTTAACTTCGCTCTTTTCGCCATGTCGATATAATAACTCTTTTTCCATGTTCGCGCTTGTAAACAACAACGTATTTAATACCTGAACGCTCGACTTCAGAACGGTATACACCTTTCCCCTGGTATTTACCTCCCCGAGCGCCAGTCGAGGCCCTTGAAGAAGAAACTCCCCGCTGTTTCATTCTCTTTCTCGCGTGATTTGTGAATATATTTCTCATTCGGCTTCTTTATTACCTATTCTACATAATATTACCTTGCCCCAGTTTCCGTAAGTTGGTAGAATCCTCACATGTTTGGATTTGGTAAATCAGAAAAAATAACTTGGAATAAGCAGGCAGAGGATGCCTTGGAGCAGGCTTTGGCCCAGTTTCCTGGCCCAAAAATGTTAATTGCTCCGGTTAAAGCAAAATTGCGTTCTGCTGCTGAAAAGAAGGCAGTAGACTCTGGGCACAAAGAGGTGACCCCCGAAGACCTTATGCAGGGTTTAATGGAAATGTTGCCCCCGTCGGTACGGGAGACAATAGAAAAAAGAATGAAAGAGGGGCCGGAGGGGATGGCAAAATTACAAGATGACTTAAAGGATTTCAAAGGTTAATTATTCAGCCGCCTTAACTGGCAAGTTGAACAATCGTATAGTATTTTGCTCGGTCGCGTTTTCTATTTCTTCGAGGGTAGTTCCCTGGATTTCAGCAACAAACTTTGCCGTCTCCACCACGTAAGCCGGTTCGTTGCGTTGGCCACGGTATTTTTGCGGAGCCAAAAAAGGAGCATCGGTTTCTACGATCAATCGTTCAATCGGAACTTTTTTTACAACTTCACGAAGTGAATTAGCATTTGGAAAAGATACGATACCGGGAATGGATAAAAACAAATTGTTCTTACAATAAAACTCCAGATCTTCTAAATTCCCCGAAAAACAATGCATTACCCCGCGCAAGTCCAGGCCTTTAATGAAATCCTTAAACTCCTCGTGGGCGTTCCGAACGTGGAATATCAAAGGCTTATCATTTTTTTGTGCCAAGGAAACAAACCGCTGTAAAACGTCCAACTGCCTAGTTAGGGGCGGCATTCCATCCGTTTTTTCAAGCCCCACCTCTCCTACAGCAACAACTTTGGGATGTTTCAGAAGATTCTGAAGTGTAAGAAAAGTATTGTTAGTTACTGAATCAATTTCGTAAGGATGGACGCCAACACCTGCAAATACATTTTCGTACTGCTCCGCAATTCGTACTGGCCCATCCAAATTTTTTAGATCAGCTCCCGGGTTTACAACATAACGCACACCCGCTTCCCGTGCCCGCTGAAGAACTAAGTCTCTGTCTTTATCGTATTTTTCCGAATCCAGATGGGCATGGGAGTCAATCATACCTTTTTAGGAAACAGAACGGGGGGATTAACAACTTTCCCTTGCTTAAACGATTCAGTAATCTGTTCTGCTATACGCGGCATTACAGGTGCTATAAGTTTACTTAGTTTCGAAATTCCACCTAAAGTTTTTTTGATGGCCGCGTCCCTTACAGCTTCATCTTTTTCCTGCCATGGTGCGCTTTTACTAAACTCTTTATCAATCAACCGTGCCGCTTCAAGCACGTTTTGAATATTCCTAATGTCATTCAAATATGGGTGCCCTTCTTGCTCGTCGTCCCAATTTTGTCCCAATTCACTTTCGTCGAGGCCAACTCCGTATTTCTCCGCCAGGTTGAAAGAACGCCTAACAAGATTACCCAATGTGTTAGCAAGGTCGTTATATTTTTCCTCGAAATTTTTTACATCAATATCGCCTGAGTTGCCAAAAGGGAAAGCGGACAACAGGAAAAACCTCGTTATGTCGGTTCCGTACTGTGCCTTTATTTCGAGAGGATTAATAACATTTCCCAAACTTTTACTCATTTTCTGCCCGCTAATCGTGAAGTATCCATGAATTAAAAGTGATTTCGGCAGATCCAAGCCGAGCGCCAATAGTATTGCCGGCCAATAGATCGCGTGAAATTTCAATATGTCTTGACCCATTATTTGAACATCTGCTGGCCAAAACTTTTTTAGTCTTTCTTCGTCGGAAGAACCATACCCTAAGGCAGTAACATAATTGAGGAGAGCGTCTACCCAGACATATGCGGTTTGCTCTTCATCAAAAGGTAGCGGGATGCCCCACTTCAGTCGGTCCCTGGAACGAGAAATTGAAAAGTCTTCTAAACCGTGTTCAAGAAGTCCAAGCACTTCGTTTCTTCTTTCCTCTGGATATATTTTTATATTTCCATCCTTAATACTTTTTTTGATTTGAGGAAGAAAGTCAGACAACCTGAAAAACCAATTCTTTTCTTCAACCACAACAGGCTTTTTCTGATGAAGCGGTTCCAAACCATTTTCATCCAACTCTTTTTCCGTTACAAACGCCTCGCAACCGGTGCAATACAAACCCCTATATGTCTTTTCATACACCACTCCAGCTTCCTTCAGTTTATTAAGCGCATGTACAACTCCTTGCTCGTGGCGCGTTTCGGTCGTCCGAATAAAATCCGAGTATTCAATATCCAGTTCCTTCCAAGCTTGCTTAAATTCAGCTGCGATTTCATCTACGAATTCTTGCGGCTCCTTGCCAGCGACAGCTGCTGTTTCTGCCACCTTGGCACCGTGTTCATCAGTTCCCGTCAGAAAAAAAACTTCTTTGCCTTCCTGTTTATATAGTCTTGCTAAAACATCCGCAGCGACTGTCGTATACGCGTGGCCAATATGCGGTTTGCCATTCGCATAATATATCGGAGTTGTAATCGTAAACTTTTCCATGTGCGGAGTATACGAATATAGTACTATAATCGCAAGATGTTAGCTCTTGCGCACACAGTATCCAGCGCTGCTTTAGCTTCATTCATCCCCAACGCACCCTTGGCGTTCGTTACGGGGATTATTCTCCATTTTGCGGAAGATTCAATATTGCATTGGAACTTTTATCCACATAAGCACAAACACATCAAAATTTTGGCCAGCTTTGACCTAATGAGTGGCATCGCACTCACCTATCTCTTGCTCGGGACAGACAGCTTTCTTCCAAATGTTTTAGCGGGCGTAGCGGGAGGCCTTTTGCCCGACATACTGTCTGCTGCTAGCAATATGTTTCGGGTTCCTTTTGTAAACCCGGGCTGGTTCGAATACCTACACGCAAATGTGCAAAAAGAGACTGAGGTAGTTTGGATAGGACTAATTGGTCAAGTAATTACACTTGCTGTTTCCGTTTACGTAATTTATACGTTTCGCTGATCTATGCCGGAATCTCTTCCTCTTTATTAGCAGGAATAAGATCACCCAAAAAAGCGATAATTATTGTCGCCACTGGTACGGCAATCAGGACACCCACGAAACCAGCAAGTTTTGCACCAATGAGAATTGCGAGGATTGTTGTCAGAGGATTGAGCCCAATGGCTTTACGCATAATAGTAGGAACAAGCACATGAGCTTCTAGCTGCTGGATTATCAAGTAAACTACGATCACCATTATTCCGACTACGAACGATTGCGTAAAACCAAGCAACACAGCTGGAATCGCCGCGATAGTTGGGCCGATGAATGGGATAAATTCTCCAAAGAAAGCCAACAACGCTAATGCTAAGGCATACGGCACCTTCAATATCCACAGCACTACAAAGACAAGCACGCCCACAAGTACACCCAATACGAGCTGGGCAACTAGCCAACGCCCAATTTTCTGCTGAACTCTTTTAATTAAGTCGATAGTGTAGGGTTGGTGTTCAACCGGAACCACAGACCTGATAAATGCATAGAGATTCTCCCTGGAGATAACCAGGTAGAAAGAAATAACAAAGACGAGAACCACAGCGAACACCCCGTCAAAGACTGTCCTCGTGGTAGCAAAGAACCCACCGGTTGTTTTGGCCAGAAACTGGTTGACATCAAGTAAACCTTGTTGCAACGAAGATAGCGCAGTTTCACCGCCAAAAAGCGTGCCTGCCCTGCCAAGAAAAGAACTGTATCGTTCGTAGATGTTGGGCAAGTCTTGTGCAAGGTTCTGTGTTTCAGTTACAAGCGGAGGGACAATTAACGTACCGATACCAACAATGATCGCGACAAACAATATATACGCGACCAGAACGGAGATCGCCCGCGGAACACGAAATCGCTGTAAGCGGGAAGCTAATGGCTCTAAGGCAGAGGCAATAAAAACCGAGACGAGGAGGATCAGCAGGATATCCCGAATAATCCACAAAAACCACAAACCCAGTACAAAAGCGACTATCCGGAGAAGAGTGGAGGAAGAGATGTCGAAGGTTGTAGTTGAATTATTTCTCATGCTTCAGTTTTTAATAATTTTTCTAAATCACCTGTTTGCTCGTCAGGGGCTATGGCAGCAATCCTAAGGAGCTTCGGAGATAAGTACTTTCGGGCGACTCTTTGAATATCATTAGCTGTTACCCCGTCATAACCAGCGAAAATGTCAGCTATATTTAAAATACGCCCGGTAAGAATTTCTTGTCCACCAACAAACTGTGCCACGGCATTGGATGATTCCATCCTTAGAAGCATGTGACCCTTGATGTTTTCTTTGGCTTTTGACAGTTCGTTTTCGTCTACTGCCTTGTCTCTGATTTTTGCATATTCTTTTAAGATCACTGAAACAGCCTTCTTAACATTATTTGGATCTACTCCTATTTGGGTACCGACGTAACCGGTGTCGGTAAAATGTTCCGCAGTAGTGTGCACAGAATAGGCCAGACCTCGCCTTTCGCGGACTTCAATAAACAGCCGGCTGGACATACTTCCGCCGAGTATTGTCGAGAGAAGGTCGACGGCACACCGGTCCTTGTCGGAATAAGAGACTCCTCGTCCACCAACAATAACGTGTGCTTGGTCTGTTTTCTTAACCCGAACTGTTACTGGCTCACTGTTCCATTCGTTGGCGAACTCTTGTGCAGCAACAGGTTCAACTTTTGTAAAACCTTTAAATTGCTTCCCTAAAGATTTCAAACTCATTTCCGGATCGATATTTCCCGCGACACAAACTACCACATTAGGAGCAACGTACTGCTTCTTCATGTACCCTACGATGCTACGGCGAGAAACCGTACTTATAATTTCCTTGGTGCCGACAATTTTTCTTCCCAGACTGTGTTCTCCGTAAAGTAAGTTTTCAAAATTTTCACCGATAGACTCAAGGGGCGTATCTTCGTACATATTCATTTCTTCGATCACAACACCGCGTTCCCTGTCTATTTCCTTCGGGTCAAACAAGGGATGGAGCAACATGTCACCAATAACATCCGTTATTAATCCTTCATGTTGGGCTGCAG
>CAYNDL010000047.1:0-6993 GCA_964396115.1 uncultured Candidatus Saccharibacteria bacterium | reverse complement strand
TATTTCTCGTTTCCCAACGAATCCCTCGAATACTTGCCGAAAAATTCTGACTAGAGCTTCATCCATTCGAACATCGTAACATGAAAAATGGGTTATTTTATCTATGGCTTCTTTGCGGATATAGTTTGTATATGACTGAAATTGAACCACGCATAAGCATCTTCGGAATATATATAAGCAAAACTACAACCTCACAGGTCATCCAGAAGTGCAGACAGTGGCTCAATGACACGACTCAACACTACATAGTAACTGCGAACCCGGAAATTCTTTTGCGGGCACGGTCTGATTTCGATTATAAGCGGATTGTAAATAACGCTGACTTAGTGACACCAGACGGCATGGGGACATGCTGGGCGGCGGCTTTTTCAGAAAAGGCTGCCCGCGAAAGCAGGCTCCTGGAAATAATCAAAATATTTTACCGAACACTTTTTTTTGTGATATTTAGACCATCAAAAATGAAAAGTCCGTTGCCCGAGCGAGTTTCCGGATCAGATCTTCTTTGGGATATTGCTAAAATAGCGCGAGAAAATGATTCGGTGATGTATCTAATCGGAGGGGTAAACGAAACTTCGGTGAGGACAGCCAAAAGGATGAGACAAACACTCCCGGGCCTGAAAATTGACGCTTTTGCCCCAAATCACATTGCCACGCCTTTTGTCCAATATGATCTTTTTGTCGAAATCGAGAGAATAAAGCCACAAATAATTCTCGTGGGATATGGCTCCCCAAAACAAGAAGAATGGATAAGCCAAAACCTACATCGTTTTCCATACGTTAAGCTAGCCATGGGCGTTGGCGGTGCATTTGATTTTATTGCTGGGAACGCCAAACGGGCCCCGATGAAATTCAGAAACCATGGCCTCGAGTGGTTCTGGCGCCTTTTCCAGCGTCCATCGCGCTTGATTCGTGCAATGCGTGCTACCATGGTTTTCCCATATATATTGTTATTTTCTACAATATTAAGATATAATTTTTCTTCAAATGACAAATGAAACTGTCAAGGTAAGATATGCGCCTTCTCCAACAGGTTTTCTCCATGTTGGAAATGCACGTACGGCGATTTTTAATTACTTATTCGCACGTTCTACCGGTGGGAAATTGGTCCTGAGAATAGAGGACACGGACACTGCGAGGAGTACAAAGGATTCCGAAAATGACATAATTGAAAGCTTGAAAATGCTGGGTATCGAATGGGACGAGGGCATTGGAAAAGAAGGCGAATTTGGACCATATAGACAATCTGAGCGAACCGAAATATACAAGCAGGCTGTTAATAAACTGCTTGCAAGCGGCAGCGCTTACAGGTGTTTTTGTTCGACTGCGAGACTTGAAAAACTCAGGCATGAATCTGAATCTGCAAAAAGACCATTTATGTATGACCAGAACTGCCGTTCAATATCCAGTTCCGAGAGTGAAAAAAGGGCCCAAAGCGAATCATTTGTTGTTCGGCTAAAAGTCCCTGAAGAAGCGGTATCTGTCGACGATATCATAAAGGGCAGGGTTATTTTCAAGCCAGGCGTAATTGATGATTTTGTTATTAGCAGGGGCTATGATCAGCCGTTGTTTCACTTAGCAGTAGTTGTTGACGACGCCATGATGCAGGTAACGCATGTGATACGTGGAGAAGATCATTTAAGCAACACTCCTAAGCACATTTTTTTGCAAAGGGCTCTCAATTTTCAGACGCCAATCTATGCCCACTTGCCACTACTGCTTGATGAATCAAGAAAGAAACTTTCCAAACGATCGGGTAACGTTAATCTATTCGTCAGCACTTTAATAAAGGAGCAGGGTTTTTTGGCTGAAGCTTTATTCAATGGTTTGGCCTTACTTGGGTGGAATCCAAAAACAAGTCAAGAAATTTTTTCCAAAGAAGACTTAATAAATGAGTTCAAGTTGGAGAACGTGCAAAAAGCAGGCGCAGTATTCTCTTTGAACAAACTGACCTGGCTAAACAAACAATATGTTAAAGATATGCCTTTGCCACAGCTTCTTAAAATTGCTCTCGAATATTTTTCATTTAACAAAATTTCACCTGACGAGGTTTTCTTGTCCCGTTTACTGGAAGTCGAAAAAGGCAGACTGTCACTTTTGAACGAACTACCCACTTTGTACGAAGAGTTAAAAAACGACCCAGCCTTAGACCCCAAATTAATACCTTGGCGCGAGAGTAATAACGAGGATACAAGCATAGTTCTACAGCATTTCATAGGTAAAATAGAAGAATTGAGCGACAATTCCTGGAGCGAAAAAAATAAGCTTCGCGAAATATTCCTAACGGTGGCTGATGAGTCTGGTAAGGGCAGGGCGACAGTTCTGTGGCCGGTAAGATACTCGCTATCTGGAAAAGAAAAAAGTGCTGGGCCGGATGAGTTGGCATGGCTACTCGGCAAAGATGAGACAATAAAACGACTGAAGCGTGCTATCATAGAGCTGTAACAATGCTCAGGAGGAAATCAAAAAAATATTGGCCTGTATTAGTTGCTTTAGTAACATTAGCTTTTTGTTTGCCCGCAAATGCAGATGTCGTGGAAGACCTAAGAAAACAGCTGGCAGAAAAAAGGAAGGCCGTAGACGAAATCGAACAGGAAATCAAGGAATTTCAAGCAGACATTGCTCAAAAACAGTCTGAGGCGACAACTCTCGCTGGACAAATAAAAGTAATTGATTCGAGCACTAAATCACTGAGCTTGCAGATAGACAAGACGAATGCGGAAATTGAAAAAATTGAAATTGAAACCAAGGAACTTGAGAACGAATTACAGCTCGTACAGGAACAAATAGACAAACAAAAACTATTGTTGGCTGAATATATAAAAACACTGCAAACACTCGATGACTTATCGGCAGTTGAAGCTTTCTTTAAATACTCAACTTTATCCGAAGCCATCACGGAAATTCGCACTGTTTATAGGGCGGAACAGAACAGCCAGGTCACGTTGAGCAAAATACGTGAACTCCAAAACACACTGAAAGACAGGAGGCAGACGTATAACGATTTCAAAAGGGAACTGGACGGCCTGAGGACTAGGCAGGTTGGTCAAAAAAAGACACTTCAAGAACAGCAGCAGGCCAAGTCGCGTTTGCTCGAAATAACCAAAGCCCAGGAAACCGAATTTAAAAAGTTGCTTGCCAAATCCGCAGCAGAGGAAAAAGCCGCCAATGCCGAAATCGCCCGACTCGATGCCGCAATTCGTGCGGAGTTAGAGAAACAAGGTTATAAAAAACTTGGTGCTTTGGGCCAGTTAGACTGGCCAGTAGAACCAATTTTTGGAGTATCTTGCGGATTTCACTGCGCAGGATATCCATTTGC
This sequence comes from uncultured Candidatus Saccharibacteria bacterium, assembly GCA_964396115.1. GTDB lineage: Bacteria > Patescibacteriota > Andersenbacteria > UBA10190 > CAIZMI01 > CAYNDL01. The sequence continues at coordinate 3,677 of CAYNDL010000047.1, read as the reverse complement.
GAGCCTTATTGGCCCGCATACTGGAACTGATATCCCAACTGACATGGGAACGCCGATCAAGGCGCCTTCTGACGGATACGTCGCAAAAGTTAGCATCGCTGCGGGAACTGGTTACTCATATATTTTAGTTATTCATGGCGAAGGAATTTCAACTGTCTATGGACACGTCTCGAACGCATCTGTGAACGAAGGTTCGTATGTAACAAGGGGGCAAGTGATAGGCCACACGGGCGGTGCACCGGGAACTCGCGGGGCCGGTTTGTCTACAGGACCTCACTTACACTTCGAAGTAAGAAAAAATGGAATTCCAGTCAACGCAGAAAATTATTTGCCGCCGCTGTAAATTTGCATTAATTAGGTAGTCTAGGCATCCTGGTCAAAGATATGGCCAACGAAAATATGAATATTACCGCACTGATTATCACGAAGGATGAAGCTGTTAACATTGCTGACTGTGTTAGATCCCTCAGTTGGATCCCAGACATAGTAATTCTCGACTCCTTTAGCCAAGACGACACTATAAAAATTGCCAAATCACTAAGACCGGATATCAGGGTCTATGAACACAAATTCTCCACACCAGCCCAACAGTACAACTGGGGCATTCAGAATACAGAAATACAGAATAAGTGGATTTTAATTATTGACGCAGATGAACGGTGCAGTGATGCATTAGCTGTTGAAATACAACAAAAAACTGCTGAATACCCAGGATACGCAGGCTTTTATCTTTCTAATAAAAACTATTTTATGGGGAAACCGATTACCCATGCCTCCATGTTTCCATCTTGGCAATTTAGGCTCGTGAACAAGGGAAAGGGGAGACTGGTAGAATTCGGGCACGGCTCCAAAGTAATTACTGAAGGCACAGTCGGGTATATTTATGAACCAATAAACCATTTCTCCTTTAACAAAGGGATCAGTGCCTGGATTGATAAACACAATCGATACTCTTCATGGGAAGCCGAAGCCATCGCACAAAATACCTTAAAGGCCACGTTTAGCTGGGAAATATTTAAGGACCGCAACGCCAGGAAAATTTTTTTCAGGGGAATTCTTGCGAATATACCTTTGCGCCCCTTAGTGCTTTTCTTTTTCAGGTATATAATTAGGGCGGGATTCTTAGATGGGAAGGCTGGTTTTTTATATTGTATACTGATGGCTACTTACGAATTCCAGATTATGCTTAAGGTCATGGAGATCCGAAATAAGAAATGAAAATATCATTCATCAACCCGCCGGTTTGGAAGTCAACTCGCCCTGTAGACCGAGTTTATGGTTGTACCTATGCCCTTTATCCAATTCCTAACATCTTCGCACTCGGCTATGCCGCGATATTGGAAAAATACGGTTACGAAGCCGGTTTTGTAGACGCGCCGAATGAAAAAATATCACCGGAATCATTTGCTAGTTTGATCAAGAAGGATAACTCTTCGGCATATTCCTTTCATTCCGTTAACTTGTCGAAGGATATCGACATCCGCTGCCACCACTTTATCAAATCGGAAAAGCCGGATGCTTGGGTAATTTACACTGGACCAGCACCAACTGACCGTCCTGATGATTTTTTGTTGGACGATAAAACAATTGTTGCAAGAGGCGAACCCGACTTAATATTTCCGGAAATAGCAAAAGCTATTTCCAGTACAGAACCGTATACAGCCCTTAATAAAATCCGGGGTATTTCATACAGATCAGCAGGCAAAAACATCCACAATGTAACAGCGGGTGAGATTGAAGATTTAGACGCGCTTCCTTTTCCCGCACGGCATCTAGCCAAAAAAGGCTGCTACCACAATCCAAAGTTAACACGGGAACCTATGACGGCCATGATTACATCGCGCCAGTGTGCTTTCCAGTGCATCTATTGTGTGCCGAATTCGTTGGGCTTTGCGAGAGAAATTGAACACAAACGCTTTACCGTGAAATCCGCCATCCAGGAAGGTGTGCTCCCGGAAGGCTACGGGACTTTTGTTAAGCCTCCGGTCAGAAAAAGAAGTGCCGAAAACGTAATTGAGGAGTTCAGACAACTAAAGAGCCAGGGCTACCAATCGGTTTCAATTGTCGACGATCAATTTCTTTGGGAAGAAGATCGAACGATGAAGATATGCGAACAAATACGTGGCTTGAATATCCAGTGGGGATGCCTTGCACGCGCAGACCGTGTCACAGAAGCTACCGCAAAAGCTATGGCAAAGTCTGGCTGCAGATATGTCGACCTCGGGATTGAATCTCTTAACCCTAAGACACTTGCGTACATCAACAAGAACGCAACCGCAGAAAAAATGTACTCAGGGATGAAGATACTCAGGGATGCGGGAATAAGGGTTAAGGTAAACATGCTCATTGGTGCTAACCCAGAAGAGACGCAAAATGAAATATGGGAAAGCATAAACAAGGTCATCAGCCTCAAGCCAGAGATTATTATGTTTAGCGTGGTGAGTCCTTTCCCTGGGACTAAGTATTACGAAATAGCAAAGAAAGAAGGATATATTGAGAAAGGTGACTATCAGCCAACTAGCGTACAACATCGCGCGATTACTTCGTATAAAAACTTGAGCCGTAGTGACCTCGACAGACTAATATGGCAGGCAAACTTATCGTTCTATCTTCGCCCTTCAGTTATTGCCCGCAATCTTTGGCGACTGGGACACCCAAGAAGCGCCTTTGCTGCGCTTTCAGCTTTTAAAGAAAAAATGATCAGGTAAAAGTGTGAGAATATTATTTCTTACTTCGAGGATTCCTTTTCCGCCGAACCGTGGAGACAAGCTGAGGACATACAATTTAATTAGGCAGCTAGCCAAAGAAAATGAAATATACTTGATTTCCTTTTCTGACAACAAGAAGGACAACGAGCCATCGCTACGTGAGCTTCAAAAATACTGCAGACAAGTAAAATTTGTGCATTTACCAAAGTGGTTTTCGTTGTTGAAAGTCCTTATGCTCTTGAATACGGAGGCGCCTTCGCAGGCCGCTTACTACGCGTCCTTTCGCATGCAGCACGAAGTGAAGAAGGCCGTACGGGAGTTCAATCCGCAAATATTGTATATGCACCTTTTCAGGATGAGGATGTACGGGAACCTTGTGCCGAAAGCTTATAAAATACTCGACCTGACCGATGTGATTTCAAAAGAAATGTTTCGTTCAATCAACAAAAATAACATATTTACAACCTTTAAAATGGACGAGGCTAGGAAGATCAGGAGGTTTGAGATTAATGCCACTAGTTCTGTTGATGAAACCTGGGTGATATCAGAACAGGAGCGGGCTGACCTTATTGCTGCAGGATGCATGAGAAAAATTGTCGTCGTAAAAAACGGAACAATCATCAACGAAAGACGAGAACGCCCTGATGAACACACGATTCTTTTTTACGGTTTCAATACGACCGGTCACAACCGTGATGCATTAGGGTTTCTTTTAAACGGAATCCTGCCAAAAGTAAAAGAAAGGATTCCTGGAATAAAGCTGATTTTGTTAGGAGCCGGCAAGCTATCGAGCATCAATACCAACGGAATTGATGTTGAACGCGTTGGTTTTGTAGATAATGTGGGTTCCATTTTTGAAAGATCGTCAATGCTTGTTGCTCCCATAAGATTTTCAGCAGGAGTGCAAAATAAGATACTTGAAGCCATGGGCGCTGGCCTAGCTGTTATTACAAGCCCGTTTGGCAATGA
>CAYNDL010000046.1:0-7249 GCA_964396115.1 uncultured Candidatus Saccharibacteria bacterium | reverse complement strand
GAAGCCAATGTTGGTGCACCACAGGTTGCTTATAAAGAAACAATTCTTTCGCAGGCAGAAGCCGAAGGAAAATACATCCGTCAGTCAGGTGGACGTGGTCAATACGGACATTGTTGGTTGCGAGTTGCCCCACAGGAACGCGGTAAGGGCATCTCTTTTGAAAGCGAAATTAAGGGTGGTGTAATTCCGCAAGAATACATACCAGCTATCGAAAAAGGTGTTCGCGAAGCTGCTGACTCGGGTGTTATCGCCGGTTATCCAACAATTGATTTGGCAATAACGTTGTATGACGGTTCTTATCACGAAGTTGATTCTTCGGAAGCTGCTTTCAAAATTGCAGGAAGCAAAGCATTCCAAGATGCAGTCCGTGCTGCCAGTCCGGTTTTGCTGGAACCGATCATGAAAGTTGAGGTTATAACACCAGAAGAGTATATGGGTGATGTTGTTGGCGACATTAATTCTCGTCGTGGCCAGATTTCAGGTATGTCTGACAGGGGAAATGCCAAAGTGGTGGACTCTTTTGTGCCGCTCGCAACGATGTTTGGTTACGCTACAACACTGCGTTCGATGACGCAGGGGAGAGCGAGCTATTCAATGGAGTTCAATCGCTATGAGCAAGTGCCAGCCAACGTAGCGAAGGAGGTAAGCGAGGGAAGATCAGGCAAAAAGCAACGCGTCGGAGCGTAAAGTGTCTTGCATTGTTTGACACTTTCTGTTACAGTCGCGCTGTTACTCTAACTAATAATATTTAATTTTCAAGGATAAAAAACTATGCCAGAGAAGTTTGAACGTAATAAGCCACACATTAACGTCGGTACGATTGGACACGTTGATCACGGCAAAACCACATTAACTGCTGCCTTGACCCACGTCATGTCATTGAAGGGTCTGGCTAAAGACAAGAGCTACGATGAAATTGCGAAAGCTTCTGAAAAAGAAGGTCGTCGTGATTCGAGCAAAATTTTGACAATTGCGACAGCGCACACTGAGTATTCTTCTGAAAATCGCCACTATGCGCACGTCGACTGCCCGGGTCATGCTGACTATGTAAAGAACATGATCACCGGTGCTGCTCAAATGGACGGCGCCATCCTCGTTGTTTCCGCTGTTGATGGTCCAATGCCACAGACTCGCGAACACGTATTGCTCGCCCGTCAAGTAGGAGTACCAACAATCGTTGTCTTCTTGAACAAGGTTGATGCCGTTGACGATCCAGAACTCGTTGACTTGGTTGAGGCCGAAGTACGTGAAATTTTGACCAAGAACCAATACGACGGTGAAAACGCCAAGGTTATTCGTGGATCAGCACTACAAGGATTAAAGGCAACTTCAGCCGACGAACCAGGCGCTAAGTCTGTCTTGGATCTCGTTGCCGCTTTGGACGAAGCAATTCCGGAGCCTGTTCGTGCTGTTGACCAGCCCTTCCTCCTTTCAATCGAAGATATTTTCTCAATTGAAGGTCGTGGAACAGTGGTAACCGGCCGTATCGAAAGAGGTAAGGTGAAGATCAATGATGAAGTTGAAATTGTTGGCTTGCGCCCGACACAGAAGACTGTTGTTACTGGTATTGAAATGTTCAACAAGCAACTTGAAGAAGGTTTGGCTGGTGATAATGCGGGTGTGTTGCTCCGTGGTACCAAGAAAGAAGATGTCGAGCGCGGACAAGTACTCGCAAAGCCCGGTTCAATCAACACTCACACCGAATTTGAAGCCGAGATCTATGTTTTGACAAAAGAAGAAGGTGGACGTCACACCCCGTTCTTCAATGGCTACAAGCCACAGTTCTATATCCGCACAACGGATGTAACTGGCGAAGTAACACTTCCAGAAGGAACAGAAATGGTAATGCCTGGCGACACTGTAAAGGGCAATGTAAAGCTTCTGAAAGAAGTCGCTATTGAACAGCAAATGCACTTCGCGATTCGTGAAGGTGGACGCACGGTTGGTGCGGGTGTTGTGACCAAGATTATCAAATAACCCTTATATAACTGCTCATTTCCATGGAAGAAGTACTAAATACCCCCGAAGCTCCAGCCGAAAATAGTAGCGTTGCTGCTACTCCGGAGACTGCAGGCCCTCGCATCCGCATTAAGATCAAGGCCTATGATTACAAGTTAGTCGACCAGTCAGCGAAGCAAATTGCGGATACAGTGATGCGAACTGGCGCCCGGGTTTTCGGTCCAGTACCTCTTCCAACGGAAAGAAAACGTTATACCGTTAATCGATCGACTTTTGTCCACAAAGACGCACGTGACCAGTATGAAATCAGGGTTCACAAGCGGTTGATCGACATTCAAAGTTTCACACCAAAGACTGTCGACGCACTGCAAAGCCTCCAGATTCCAGCAGGCGTGGACGTATCAATGAAATAAATTGAACAATTTGGGCCCCGAAAGGGGCTCATTTTGTTTTAAGCAATATTCGTAAGATTTGCAGAACTTAATAGAAAAACCGTCTGTTGTGAGGCGGTGGGGAATTCGCGTGGACGGGTTCCGAGCAGTGGTCACTGTTTGATCTGAGTGACCACTGGGAGCTGCCCAGGAGCCTCCGGTGTAGGAGCAGTGATCGCAGGCACCGGTAAGGGCACCTTCTTTTCTGGCTGCGGCAAGTGGCTCACGGCGATCATTCCGTAGAACGCCATCGCCGGTATCAGTGCAAAGGTGTAAATGGCGTTTCCGGGGTCGTCGAGTCTGAGAACGATCTGCTGAATCCGGTCCAAATTTTCATGGGTCTGTCTGTGTCGATCGAAAGAACGGTGTAAATTATATAACACTGAAGCAGTTCTGTCAACACCATTATTTTTCTTACATCAATACGAACAATACTGTTCTTGACGACTTTTATGTGTTCCTGTATACATAATCCATCGTACTTTAATCAGGGACACCATCTTGTAGAGGTCCTCCGGAGGAAATGGGGAGAGGAGAGAAACCAACAAGTCTGCTCGTGAGAACGGGTTCTTCAATGAAGGAGCCGGATAATATTCCGGGGTCTTCATTGGAGAATTTTTTATGAAAGCAATTTTAGCTAAAAAGGTCGGAATGACAACAATTTTTCAAGCGGACGGAACGTCCGTCCCTGTTACATTGTTGCAGGCTGGTCCATGCACAGTTACCCTGGTTCGTCCGTTAGGTGAGAAGGGTACAAACATTCAAATAGGCTTTGGAGAAAAGAAAGAAAAGAATATGAGCAAGCCTCAACGTGGTCATCTCAAGGGACTGCCGCTTTTTAGTAAATTGATGGAGTTTAGGGTAGACGAAAAGGTTGAAGCTAAACGCGGTGATGTTATTGATGTAAATGCGTTTAAGGCTGGAGACGTCGTTCGTGTCGTGGGTATTTCTAAAGGTAAAGGTTATCAAGGTGTAGTGCGCCGTCATAACTTCGGTGGAGCACCCCGCACTCATGGTCACAAGCATGACTTACGTGCCCCTGGTTCAATCGGTTCTGGTTGGCCACAGCACGTTATCAAAGGTATGCGTATGGCCGGGAGAATGGGAAATGACCGAGTTACACTGAAACATGTAACAGTTGTTGATATTGTACCAGCAGAAAATATACTGGTTGTCCGTGGTGCTGTTCCCGGTGCAAAAGGCGCGTTGGTTAGTATTCAAGGTGAATAAGATGAATATCCAAGTTGTAAATCTAGAAGGCAAAAAAGTCGGAACAGAAGAAGCTTTTTCAAAGTGGGAAAACCGCGAAGTTTCCCCGAAGCTGATGCACCAAGTTGCAGTCGACTATGACACGAACAGTCGAGTTAGCCGCGCTCATACCAAGGATCGCTCTGAGCGTCGTGGTGGTGGTATAAAGCCTTGGAGACAAAAAGGCACAGGCCGTGCCCGCGCTGGTTCTAGCCGTTCCCCGATTTGGCGTAAAGGTGGTATTGCTTTTGGTCCTCGGGCTGAAAGGAACTATGCTGCCTACACTCCTGTTTCCATGAAACGTACTGCACTTGCGGGAGTATTGGTCGGCAAAGTTCGTGATGAAGAAATGATTGTTCTTGATGAACTGCCAAAAATTTCTGGAAAGACGAAAGAATTAGTTGCAACTTTTGAGAAGCTTTCCGTTAAAGGAAGTGCGATTTTCTTGGTTTCCGGTCCTAAGGAAAAACGGGCAATTTTCGCACGCGCTGGTCGAAACATTCCAAACGTTCATGTTATGAATCCTGAAACTGTGACAGCCAATGATCTTCTGGTTTTTTCATCTGTTGTTACCGATCGCGATGGTCTGAAAGCTTTAGAGAAAAGAGTGACAAAGAGTTCTAAAGAAAAAGGTAACTAAACATATGAGCATTCTTTCGGTATTCAAAAAGCAAGACACCTCTAATGATTCCGGCAAAGAGAAGGTAAAAAAGGCGGAGAAGAAGCAGGAGAAACCTGTTGAAAATGTTGACTTATCTGCTTTTGCTACCGAAAAGGCTGTAATCGTCCGTCCCATCATCACTGAAAAAGCATCTGTTTTGGGCAGCGAAGGTAAGTATGCTTTTCGTGTTGCTGAAGGAGTTTCAAAACAGGATGTCCGTAAGGCAGTCGAAAAACACTTCAAGGTTCATGTTGAAAAAGTGAATATGGTAAGAATTCCTTCTAAGGTAAGAATGCGTGGTGCAATCGCAGGTCGAATATCCAGTTTCCGAAAAGCCTATGTATTTCTACGCGAGGGCGAATCTATCGATTTAACTAAGTAAGTATTTAATAACTTCTATGCCAGTAAAGATCTACAGACCAACATCCCCGGCAAGACGCCAAACAAGCGTCGTAGATTATGGCGTGCTTTCTAAGAAAGTTCGTCCTCCACGTCGCTTGCGTAAGGCATTGAGGAAAACTGGTGGAAGGAATAATCAAGGCAGAATTACTACCCGTCATCATGGCGGGGGAATGCGCCAACTTTATCGCGTAATTGATTTTCGCCAAGATAAGCATGATATTCCAGCGGTTGTTAAAACTGTCGAATACGACCCGGTCCGCACCTGCTTTGTCGTGCTGGCTTCATATGCAGATGGTGAACAGCGTTACCACCTGGCTTGGGATGGTGTGAAAGTTGGAAATGCTTTTTTAAGCGGTGAGAAGATCGAGCCAGCTGTTGGCAACCGCATGCCTCTCAAAAACATCCCCGTTGGCAGCGAAGTCTTTAATATCGAAATGCGACCGGGACGCGGTGGGCAGATTGTTCGCAGCGCCGGTAGCGCCGCGATCTTGCAAGAAGTTGAAGGCGGTTTTGCCCACGTGAAGATGCCTTCCGGAGAAGTTCGTTTGATTGCTGAAGGGTCCTGGGCAACGATCGGCAAGGCAAGCAACGGAGACCACCGTATTGTTCGTTGGGGTTCCGCTGGCCGCATGCGCCGATTGGGTGTTCGTCCGAGTGTCCGCGGTAAGGCAATGAACCCTGTTGATCATCCGCATGGTGGTGGTGAAGGACATAATCCAACAGGTTTGAAATATCCGAAGACTCCTTGGGGCAAGCATGCTCTTGGTGTTAAGACGAGAAAGAAAGGAAAATATTCTGATCACTTAATCATTCAAAGAAGGAAGAAAAAATAATGCCTAGGTCTCTCAAAAAAGGTCCTTATGTGGACGAACGCGTTTTGAAGAAGGTGCAGGACAGAAAGCCTGGCGACCGCACTCCTATTAAAACGTGGTCACGTTCTTGCACGATTACTCCTGAAATGGTCGCTGTTATTTTCCAGGTTCACAATGGCAAAGATTTTATTACTGTCACGGTTACCGAAGATATGGTTGGTCACAAGTTAGGCGAGTTTGCCCCCACCAGAAAATTCATTCGTCACGGCGGTCAGATTGCTAAGGCCGAAGAAGCCCAAAAGGTTGCGGCGGCATCTGCTGCTAATAAGGTTGAAGATAAGAAATAATTATGGATATTCACGCTCGATTAGGTTTTCTACGTATCGCTCCGCGCAAAGTGCGTTTGGTGGCGAAAGAACTTCATGGCATGCCAGCCGAAAATGCTATCGTTGCTTTGCAGTACCTGCCGAATCGAAGCGCACAACATCTTTTGAAATTGTTAAAGTCCGCCGTCGCTAACGCAAAGCATAATTATGACGTGGATGTGAAGAATTTGATCGTTCGTGAAGTGCGTGTTGGTGGTGGAATGAAGTTGAAACGTTTTATGCCTCGTTCCCGTGGTTCCGCATACCGTATCGAAAAGAAAACATCCCATGTCGACCTTTTCCTCACAGAGAAGGAACCGAGCGAGAAGCGTGCTGGAAAGAAATCAGAGATTGTTACAAGAAAACTCGAAGAATTGTCTGCTGAAGAATTGTCTCAAAAGAAAGTTGAAGACAACTCAAAAGAAGAAGAGAAAACTAATTCGTCTGGCGCCGTAAAGAAGGCTGGTCAAGCGAAAAGCTCTCGCCAAGCGTTTCATCGGCGTGGGGGAGAAGGGTAATATTTATTAAACACTTATGAGTCATCGTTCACATCCTCGCGGTCTACGTCTCGGAATCTCAACTACATGGTTATCAAAGTGGTTTGCAGATCGCCCGCAAGAGTACCGCGCACAATTAAAGGAAGACACGAAATTACGCGAATTAGTTCGTGAGAGATTCCGTACCGGTTTAGTACATCATGTAGACATCGAGCGTACTCCTCGCGCGATCACCTTTACGGTAAGGACTGCTCGCCCGGCTGTTGTTATTGGCCGCGGCGGAAGTGGAATTGAAGAAATGAGAAAGGAACTTAGGAAGCGCCTCGGAAACGAAAAAGATATCCGTGTGAATGTGCAAGAAATCAAGCGTCCAGATCGCGATGCGGGAACGGTAGCGTTGTCGATTGCTGACCAACTGGAGCGTCGTATGCCTTATCGCCGCATCATTAAGCAATCCTTGAACAGGATGATGCAAGCTGGTGCAAAAGGAGCTCGCATCAAAGTTAAGGGGCGTTTGAATGGTGCCGATATTGCTCGAACTGAATGGCTCGGTGACGGAAATCTTCCTCTCCATACTTTGCGCGCGAACATCTCTTACGGTGAAGCTACGGCTTACACAACGTATGGGACAATCGGCGTGAAAGTATGGCTCTATGTTGATGATAAAGTCGCTGAATAAAAACTATGCCTTTACTTAATCCCAAGAAAGTCAAACACAGGAAACACCAGAAAGGTTCTGTTAGGGGTGTATCTGTTGCTGGATCAGAATTGGCCTTCGGTCAGTATGGATTGCGTGCCATGGAAAGCCGCTGGATCACTGCCCGTCAACTTGAGGCATCTCGTCGTGCTATGACCCGTTTTATCCAACGTTCAG
>CAYNDL010000045.1:0-7257 GCA_964396115.1 uncultured Candidatus Saccharibacteria bacterium | reverse complement strand
AGCGGTAACTCTTTATGGTTTATTTGGAAATGGTTTCGGTGCAAAAGCAGGAATCCACTATGTTATCAAAACACATTTTATTAATGATCCTGACAGTTTCAGTGTTCTAATCAATAAACCACAACACGGTGGCACTTACGCATACGGTAACGTCCCATACGAAGCCCATGTCTATTGGTACCAATGTGGCAATTCGTGGTCTGATTGGAACCATAAGATCTATGCAAAAAATGGTGGGGAATTCGGTAGCTCGATTGCTCTACCTCCGGCCTCTGATTGGTCCAGTTTAATTAGTAGGCAGGGTGCGTATCACTGTTGGAGATGTAATGAGTGGTGGTGGTGGAACGATAGTTATGTATCGGGCGTCCTTTCCTTGCCAGGCCCTTACGCAGGTGGAAAAAGTACGATCCTCTCGACTAGCTATTACATAACGTATATGCCGCCAGATTCGTGGTACAGGGAAATTCAATATGAAGATTTTACATACGTAAACTTCCCGGTTAATCCGACCTGTACAGTCTCTAGCAATACGGCGAGTGTAAACAATCCTGTGACTTACACTTCGTCCGTCGCAACTGCTCAATGGTCAAATGGTGGTAGTCCTGCAACGGGGAGTGGTGCTACTTTCACGACCTCGTTTGGTACCCCAGGATCAAAAACAGTTACCCTAACAAACAACTTGTCGACGTTATCGGGAAACATTGTGCAAACAGTCCAGTGTCCTGGTGTTACGGTTCAGACGCTACCCGCTGTCGCATGCGAACTACCTAATGGCAGTTCTTCCGTGAGCGGCGTTACGGCTGGGCAGACAGTTGTTCTTAAAGGAAAGAACGCGCCAGCAGGCACTACTTACAGCTGGAATTCCTTGGCTCCTATTCCGAATCCAGCTGCAACCGCATTGGTGCCAAATGATGCAAATAGCGAAAGAGTTACTTTTACAGCTCCGACATTCTATTCGCCGGCTGAGAACACTTACCGTTATAAGGTACAGAGTCCTGGTACCACAGGAGAGGCGAACTGTTCTATTACAGTTGCTGCAGCTACGCGCGAACCAGTTTCGTGTAATGTGTCTAGCTCTTCGGTTTATCCCGGTCAATCTGTTGCCCTTACGACAACGGGTGGGGACCTAACGGCGAACTTCACATGGACAGCGTTAGATGGGGGTCCAGCCCTTACTTATTCCGATCCCGTGAAAAAACAAACTGCCGCATTTGTTGCTCCCAATGACGCTCGTTTATATAACTACAAAGTCAGCGATGGGTTTTCAGAAGATACCTGTACCATCCGCGTTAACGTTAAGTCCATCGCCCCTTCTTTGCGAGAGCTATAAAAGAGGTACCCATTCATCAAAACCCCCGAAAACGGGGGTTTTGTGTTGAAGGGAACATTTATTTAATGAAAAGAAATTATGCTAGGATATATGGAAAAGACAGAAAAAACTGCAGTTTTCGGTGGCGGATGCTTTTGGTGTACGGAGGCAGCTTTCGGAAGCATAAAGGGCGTACTTTCGGCAGAGCCAGGGTATGCTGGCGGTATCACAGACTTTCCCTCATATGAAGAAGTCAGTACTGGGGAAACAGGCCATGCAGAGGTTGTGAGAGTTCTTTTTGATCCCGCGCAGATAAATTATGGTAATTTGCTGGATGTTTTTTTTGCTGTCCATGATCCAACAACTTTGAACCAACAGGGAAATGATGTCGGAACACAATACCGGTCAATTATTTTATATACTGACGATGCTCAAAAAGAGACCGCCTGGAAACATATTGAGAGTCTGAATAATGTGTTGGATGGGAAGGTCGTCACAGAATTGAAACCCTTGGAACGATTCTTTCCGGCGGAAGAATATCACAAAAAATATTATGCCTCGAATCCCTCGAAGCCTTATTGCCAGTTAGTGATCAACCCCAAGCTTTCTAGGCTAAAGGAAAAATATTCTCATTATTTAAAATAAAGTTATGGATTTCAATAATGAAAAATTATCTCCAGAATTACATAAGGTAGCTCGCGAAAAAGGTACAGAACGTCCCTTCACTGGAAAATACTTAAAATGGGATAAACAGGGAATGTTTATTTGTGCTGTTTGTGGAAATCATCTATTTTCCTCGAAAACGAAATTTGATTCGGGAACAGGATGGCCAAGTTTTACTGAACCTGTAAATGTACAGAATATTGAATTGAAGGCAGACCATAGCCAGGAAATGAATCGGACTGAAGTATCGTGCAAAAAATGTGGAGCTCACCTCGGTCATGTCTTTGATGACGGACCAAAAGAAAAGGGAGGCAAGAGGTATTGCATAAACTCCGTGTCCCTCGGTTTTTCTAAAGACAAAAGTTAATTATTTGTTTCCCTGTCCTGTTTTTTTGCTGCCAACGGGCTGTCTTTCTTTTTTTCTTTTTCCGGTTCACTTTGAACTTGCTCAGGTTCTGGGCTGGGGCTAGGACTTGGAGCAGCGCAATAATTAGTTGGTTCAGTTCCAGGAAGGAAATATTCTTCGTAGCCGGAGTTGCTCGAGCGTGCCAGTAGGCCGCTACCATAACAGACTTTTTCCGCAACGACGCCATAGGGTTGCTGAAACTGTTCTACGGGCGTGCCCGCGTAGGCGTTCTTCATGACTAATTTCCAAAGTGGAGCTGCCCCTAGTGCCCCTGGAGTTTTTGTCATTGGTGAATTGTCGTTGTTGCCGATCCAAACTCCAACTGCCAAACTCGGGGTATAGCCGACTGTCCAAGCATCGCGATAATCCTGGGTGGTTCCAGTTTTTACAGCAGCGGGTCGGTCAACATTGAGGCTTGTCCCAAATGTTCGTGCGCGAGCCTTATTGTCCGATAAAATTGAAGAAACCATGAAAGCTACTCTCGGATCAATAGCTTGGTATGTCTTGCTACTGATTACTTTGTTTTCTCCGGTCTTGCTCCTTATACCTGTAATTATTTTTGGTTCGTGGTAAACACCGCCGTTTGCCATCGTTGCGTATACATTTGTTATATCTACTAACGAAATCTGCTCCGTGCCTAAAGCGATCGAAAGGTTGTATGCTGCATATTCGCTAAGTTCACTAACGCCAAAAAGTTTCGCCATCTCCACGATGCGGGCAGGTCCTAGCATATTAACGACATTAACGGCAGGTATATTTAATGAGTTTGCTAGAGCAGTTCTGGCGGTGACTCTGCCGTGATAACGTCGGTCGTAATTCTTTGGTTCATAGCCGCCCGTAAATATAGTTCTTTTATCGTCTATTATTGTTGATGGTGTAATCACACGATCCGAAAAAGCTGCCGCATAAACTATGGGCTTGAAAGCAGATCCCGACTGACGTGGTCTTATAGCCATGTTAATTTTTCCGTTCGATGGATCGTGCCAGTCGGCACTTCCTGCCAGCGCACGGACTTCGCCAGTCCTCGCATCCAATACAACAACTGCTCCGTTAGATACTTTTTGCCAGCGCAACTTACCTACATGTTCTTTTAACTGGCGTTCCGTTTGTTCTTGCAGCCCGCTGTCCAGTGTTGTTTGTACATACCAAAGCGAATTTTTTATTTTCTTTGGACCCAAACTTTTTTCCAGTTCATCTTTAACCATCAGGGCAAAATGAGGGGCGACTTTATTTAACGGTGAGGGGTGGAGCTGCAGGGCAAATTTCTTGTTTGTCGCCTCTTTCCTTTGTGCTTCGGTAATTACTTTCCTGTCTGCCATTTGTTGCAGGATCTGTTCCTGTCTCGCGAAGACCGTCTCTCTTTCATTCGAAAGCGGGGAAAGCGCCGACGGTGACTTGAGTAGCGCGATAAGGAATGACGATTCCGTTAGGTCTAGTTGCTTTGCACTTTTCCCGAAAAAAGTATTTGCCGCTTGTTCAATGCCATATGAATTTTCGCCGAAGTAAACCGTATTAAGGTACATCTCCATGATGTCTTGTTTGCTAAATTTCCTTTCCAGCTTCCAGGCAATGATAATTTCCTCCACCTTTCGTCTGATGCTTTTATTGTTGTTAAGCAGAGTATTCTTTACGAGCTGCTGTGTTATCGTTGATCCCCCGTACAATAACTCCCGGTGTTTTATATCAAGAAGTGCTGAACGTGCAATTCCCCTGAGAGAGAAACCGGGGTGGTCGTAAAACTCCTTGTCTTCCGAAGTTAATAAAGCCTCTTGCACGTAAGGAGAAATCTCGTTGAGACCAACAATTTTTTTCCTGTTGATTTCACCGAATGTAAAGAATGGCTTACCGCTTTTATCGAGTAGAATAATTCCAGTGTCTTTGGCTTGAATCAGTTCTTGCTTACTTGCCAGTGAAACTTTTAAATAATAGCGTGCTAAGTTGAGGACTGGAACAGAAGCCAATATTAAAAGAAGAGCAACGAGAACTATCTTTAAATTTATGATCCGGTCTATGTTTCTGAATATCCTGGCCATGTTGGTTAAGGGCGTTATGGAGACGACATGCCCATTAGGCAGTCTGTAACTATAATCTAGTATCCAAACCAAACGTGGTAGTGGATGAAATCACACCATAACGATTGCCTGTCAAAAAGAAAGGACTGGTGCAATAATTAAATTTAAATTAGCGTCTATTTTCTATAACGCTAATAATTTTTGATATGTAGCTTCCCACAAGTGGGGCGGAATTAAGACTGGAAAGGGCGTATACAGCCGCGCTGATAAGAAGAGCAGAACCGATAAATACTCCGAAACCGTAAAAAATTCCTCGCACAAGACTGCGCCATGGAGAAGCAAGTTTCTCCTGGACAATAGTCTGTTCTTTTATTGCCTTTAGTAGCGGTGTCAGTCCTTCCCAGTCGTATTCTTTATTCACAACATAAATATTATATCGTTTTGTCCCGTGCCTCCACTGTGGTCATTGTCGTTGCTCCGGCATTTTCTAAAATTGTCCTTGCTTTTGCTTCTTCTGTCGTTTCCACTGCTAGCATCACCCCGCCTTCTTGTATGCCTTTTTCGTATACCAAGGCTTCCTCCTTGGGTACTCCAAGAGAAACAAGGGCACCGACGAAACCGCCGGCAAGGGCACCCGTAACAGCTCCGGCAACTGTCGTAGCCGCCGCTCCAGTAAGCCCTAACGCGGCTGCAAGTGGACCACCAATCAAAATGGCGCCTATACCGGGTAGGCTTATTGCTCCTATTCCAACCAATAAACCGGCTAGTGCGCCGATTGCTCCACCAACGGCTGCTCCTGAAGTTATTTCTTCTCCTGTTCCGGCGGTCGTCGTCTGCGTAATTTGTGCTCCGCCGTTCCTGTCTTTAACAATCACCGAAACATTTTTTTTATTGAGACCAGCTTCCTCTAACCGCACAATGGCGCGGTCGGCGTCATCCCAACTATTAAATAAACCAAAGATAGTTTTTTGCATACAACCTCCTTTTTTATAAATTGTTAAATAAAAATGACTTCGGATTACGAAGCCATTTTCAAAATTATTTGGGCTGCACTTGTCCCTCTACGTTCAGGTCTAAATTAGCACCGCCCGTTCCACCGTCCGGATTGTTGGGAGCGATATCTTCGGTGCCCGTGCCTCCTGTACCGTTTGTGCCCGTTCCACCGCCACCTGTTCCCCTAAGACCTCTTATTCCAAAAATCAGCACAAGGATAACAATAATGCCGATGATCACGGCTACTGCAATCCCGGGACCGGAGCCGCCTCCATTTGGTTGTACTTGTGTTACTTGGTCTGCCATAACTTCACCCCCCTCATATTTAAAAATATTATTTAATTAACATGCTCGTAGTCTCCATTGGAAGCAAGTAATTTGTTCACAAGGTATATTTAAAGCCCCTCGGTCGGAGGGGCTTTAACTTTTATAGTTCTCTCATGAAGGGGAGGAAAGATTTTAATTTAACTCCGATTCTACAGGAGGCGTTGCCTGTAGTGTTGGGGCTGTTCACTACTACTTCATAATCACCGGCATCACTTGGTGTGAACCTGGCCTTGTTATTTCCAATCGGCGTGATCGTGGCACCTGATGAGCCGCCCCTGGTAAGATTCCTTATTGCGAATGAGTAGTTTGTGTTGATGGGTCCGCCTGTTACCTCGACTGATTGTCCTGGGTAGATTGGCCCAGAGTTGGCAGGGCTGCAGGTTGTGTCCGGTCTCGGCGCCGCCTTAACCTGTACCGTGCATGCATCCGTTCCTGATGTTTTGTCACCTAGTACCGCTAGTGAATAGCTTTGGTCATGGTCAATGCTTGGTGCTGTGAATTGGATAGTTTCACCAGAGGCATACGGTGTTCCGTCTAAACGCCAGGAATAATTTGTGCCGGCTGGCCCATTGTAGCCGGTTAAACTTACAACTTGTCCGGCATCGATTGGGCCGAAAGTCTTTGTGCCGTTCTGCGTCTTGCACATGACGGGAGGTCTGCCTGTTACCACGAGGTTAAGGTTTGCTTTGGCGATTGTTCCACCAAAGATAATCACGTCAGTAGCAGCGCCGCCCACAAAATCATTACGGATGTACCAGTGCCCGCTCGCAGTAGCGTCGACAGGGTAATAAACAGCTCCCGTTACGGTTCCATCGCCATTCCAGTCGGCAACAGCCGGAATTGAATCCGCACCGCCATAAAGGAAGGTCATGTCAGCGTTTCCGGCAGTGTTGGAATTGCGTAGGTACCAGGTAGCAGTAGAAGGATCATAGAAACCAATAGTCGCTATGCCATCCCCATTCCAGTCGCCGGCAAAGGGAACTAGCGCTGGTTTTCCTGATGGTTGTACCCAACCATAGCCGAAAGAAATATCCGCATTGCCACTGGTAAGTGTATTCCTAAGGTAGTATCCGGCATCTGCAGGGTAGTATAGACCCACCGAATCGTAGGAGTAGGATCCCCATTTTCCGACGAGTGGAATCAACCCGATGTTTGGTGTTCCGTAGCCGAATATCACGTCAGCTTTGCCTGGAGTATTGGAATTCCTTAGATAAAATAGTGATGAAGTTTGGTTGTAAACACCAATAGTCTGAATACCATCACCATTCCAGTCGCCCATAAGGGGTATGAGGTTGGGATCACCAAAACCGACTGAAGTTACCGTGTTGCCGCGCAAGGAATCACGCAGGTAAAAGCGCGCATTGGCAGGATCGTAAAGGGCAAGGCTTAAACCATTGGCGCCATTTTTATAAGCGAGAGGCTTGAGTGTTCCCGGGATATTTGTGCAGGTCACTGAAAGCGGGTAAGTGCCCGTAGCCATGGGACCCATCATCTTTGTTCCAGACACAGGCTGGTATAAGGCTTGCCAGTCGGGGTTGCCATCAGTT
>CAYNDL010000044.1:0-7289 GCA_964396115.1 uncultured Candidatus Saccharibacteria bacterium | reverse complement strand
AAAACGGACTACGCTCTTTTGCTGCTGATCGCACTTGCAAAGAGTGAAAAAAAATATGTTTCGCTGCGCGAGATTTCTTCAGCGCGCCATTTGCCGTACCGTTTTGTTGCACAAATTGCCCGTGATCTGGCAAAAGAAAAGATATTAGAAAGCCGGGAAGGTGTTTCAGGCGGGTACCGCTTAGCTAAGCCGGCGAATAAAATCTCTGTTAAGGATATTGTTTATATTCTTGAGGGCGGCATAGCATTAACTGAGTGCGCAGAAGGGAAAGTCTGCAAACAAGCAGGCTTCTGTCCTGCCAAACGGGGCGTATCGGAAGTGCAACGTTTAGTCTTGGAAACACTGGGCAGCAAAAATTTGGCTGATTTTTTGAATCACCATGCCGACTAAGAACAGTAAGTTGCAAGGATTTTCGGTGGATCGACGGAAGTATGACAAGAAAGCTCCGACGAAGGTTTCTTTTAAAGCGAAAGCGGGTGTTAACGAAAAGGTTGTCATATTAATTTCTGCGCGAAAGGGAGAGCCGGAATGGATGCTGGAGAAACGTCTCGCAGCGCTGAAAATTTTTAGGGCAAAGAAAATGCCCAAATGGGCACCCAACACTTCCGGCCTAGACTTAAAAAAAATTGTGTACTATGCCGAACCTGGAACCAAGGAAGCCAACAAGTGGGAAGACGTGCCAAAGGATATCCGCAAAACATTCGAACGTTTGGGTATTCCTGAAGCCGAGCGCAATTTTCTGGCAGGAACAGGTGCGCAATATGAGTCGATGATGGCTTATCATAAGTTGAAGGAAGAATGGGAGCGGCAGGGTGTCATATTCGAAAATTTCGATACGGCCGTAAAAAAATACCCGGAATTAGTACAAAAATATTTTATGACTTGTGTCAAGGCGGAGGATCATAAGTTTGCTGCTTTGCATGCAGCTGTGTTTTCAGGCGGGACTTTTATCTATGTGCCGAAGAACGTAAAAATTGCTCTGCCTCTGCAGGCGTACTTCCGGATGAACGCTGAAGGATTGGGACAATTTGAACATACGTTGATAATCGCGGACGAGGGTTCCGAGATGCATTATATAGAGGGTTGTTCTGCTCCACGCTACGACACGGCAAGTCTGCATGCAGGTTGCGTCGAAATTTTTGTTAAGAAGGGTGCACGTGTCCGGTATTCATCAATCGAAAACTGGTCGAAAAATACTTATAATTTGAATACAAAACGAGCTATCGTCGAAGAAAACGGAATTATGGAGTGGGTAAGTGGCAATCTCGGATCGGGTGTCACAATGCTTTATCCTTGCAGTGTTTTGGTTGGAGAAAACGCGAAGACAGACTTCTTGTCGATGGCATTTGCCGGGAAAGGGCAGAACCAAGACACAGGAACGAAGGTCTTTCATCTTGCACCAAATACTTCTTCGACGATCGTTTCAAAAAGTATTGCCCGCGATGGCGGAGTAACAACTTACAGGGGTGTCTTAAGGGTCAGCAAGAAGGCGTATAACGCTACATCTAAGAATATGTGTGATGCATTACTGTTCGATGGCAAGTCGAAGACTAATACTTACCCATACATTGAGGTAAAAGAGCCGCACGCGGACATAGCACATGAAGCAAACGTCGGCCGCGTCGGGGAGGAGCAGCTTTTTTATCTTCGCAGTAGGGGGTTAAAAGAAACTGAGGCAATCCAAATGGTTGTCTCTGGTTTCATTGAGCCAATTGTAAAAAAATTACCTTTCGAATACGCGGTGGAGCTTAATCGTCTTATTGAAATGGAGATGGAAGGGAGTGTGGGATGAAAATCAAGAGAAATACAATAAAAGAGATTTTTCTAGACGGAAAGACTAGAAAAAAAATCAGCATCGAACTCGGGCAGGATGCCAAATTAAAACTGCATTTATTCCAAACGTCGGCCAAAGTGTCAGTATTTCTGAAAGGAAAAAGGGCTGAAGCAGAAATCAACAACGTAAGTTTTATTAGGGACAGTAATTCCGAATTGAATGTGGAGATAAAACACCTTGCTTTCGAAACAAGATCCTCGCTCGTATCTAGGGCAGTAGTTGGGCCGGCCGGAGTTTTTAAGGGCAACGCGAAGACAGTGATAGTAAAGAAGGCAAGGGAAGCCGAAGCCCACCAAGAAATGCACAGCCTACTCCTGGCAGACAATGCAGAAATTTCCGCCGTACCTGCAATGGAGATCGATAATGACCAGGTGAAAGCTACGCATGGCGTGACAGCAGGGCATTTAGATGACTCACAGCTCTTCTATTTGAGATCGCGGGGAATCGGCATGCAGGAAGGGAGAACTTTATTAACGCTAGGGTTCCTAAAAAAGTCATTTGTTAATTTACCGGAAGAAAGAAAGCAAGACTTTGAAAAGGCCGTCGCTACATTTTTTGCGGAAGGACTATTATGACTACGCCGGAAAAAATAAAGAGCCTCTTCCCTATTTTTGATGCCAAAAAAAACATTCCGAATTTGGTCTATCTCGATAATGCCGCTACGACACAAAAGCCAGCCTCGGTAATTGATGCCGAAAGGGAGTTTTATGAGACCATAAATGCCAACGTGCACCGTTCTGCTTACAACCTTTCACAAAAAGCAACGGCAGCATACGAAGGGGCGCACAAAGAGGCAGCGATATTTATTAATGCGAGAAGCTGGGAGGAAATAGTCTTTACACGAAACGCCACGGAGGCCATAAACTTGGTAAGTTATTCCTTGCCGAAATTATTGGGTTCTGGCGGAAATATTTTGGTTACTAAAGCAGAGCACCATAGTAATTTGTTGCCTTGGCAAAGAATGGCAAAGCAAAACGGCATTGAATTAAATTTTGTGGATGTGTCGCCAAATGGTCGGTTGGATATGAGAGACTTTAAATATAAGCTCGAAAATAAGCCTTCGCTCGTGGCTTGCACGCACGCGTCCAATGTTACGGGGGCTGTGATGCCGATTGATGAAATTGTTAGTGCTGCTCATGATGTTGGCGCACTTGTGCTGGTAGATGCGGCGCAAAGCATCGCCCACCTGCCGTTGGATGTACAAAAAAATAATGCTGATTTCCTCGTATTTTCTTCCCATAAAATGTACGGCCCCTTGGGTATTGGAGTTTTGTATGGAAGAAAAAATATTTTGGAAAAGATGGAGCCGTTTCTTCTTGGGGGCGACATGGTGAAGGAAGTATCTCTTGTTTCCGCAACGTGGAACGATCTTCCTTGGAAATTTGAAGCAGGGACGCCGAACATTGCAGGAGCAGTTGCGTTTGGCGAAGCTGTTAAGTTTATAAGGAGTATCGGTTTTGGTTATATTCAAAAGCAAGAGAGAAAGCTGACAGAATATTTAGTCAGTAAACTTTTGAAAATGAAAGAGGTGAAAATAGTTGGTCCAGCCGACGCAGAGGACCGTATTGGTGTTGTATCCTTTTTCATCCCCGGCCTCCACTCACATGACATAATTTCCCTTTTGGACACAAAGGGGATAGCTATCAGAGGAGGTTATC
The DNA here is from genome assembly GCA_964396115.1 of uncultured Candidatus Saccharibacteria bacterium. Lineage (GTDB taxonomy): Bacteria > Patescibacteriota > Andersenbacteria > UBA10190 > CAIZMI01 > CAYNDL01. The sequence goes on along the minus strand of CAYNDL010000044.1, from coordinate 3,797 downwards.
ATTGTGCGCAGCCGTTACTCAATGCACTGGGACTAAATGAATGTTGTCGCGTAAGTCTGGGGGTTACAAACACAAAAGAAGACGTTGATCGTCTTATTGACGCTCTTTATGGAATTATTAAATTGTTAAAACGATGAGTGATTTGATTGAATTTTACGCCCGTGAGGAGTTGCTTGATCACGCCAAGCATCCGCGTAATAAGGGAAAAATTGATCCTGCTGACATATGGCTTAAAGACAGCAATCCGCTGTGCGGTGATAAGGTCGAGGTATTTGCACAAGTCGAAGGTGATAGGTTGAGTTCTATGTCTTTTGACGGCGAAGGTTGTTTTATAAGCCAGGCAGCCGCGTCTCGTATAACGGAGGAATTGAAAGGAAAAAAACTCGTTGATATTTTAGAAATGGGAGAAAAAGACGTTAACCACATTTTAGGAAACTCTGTTACGGCGGCGAGATTGAAGTGTGCACTGCTGCCTCTCGCAGCCATACAAAAGGGAATCCGTAATTACTTAAAAAAATCCATATGAAGAAAATATTATTGGAAGTTGATGGCCTTGAGGTGAGTGTTGATGGCAAGAAAATTTTACGAGGCATCTCTTTCAACATTAATCGGGGAGAAGTTGTTGCCTTAAAGGGCGTTAACGGTTCGGGAAAATCGACCTTGGCGCATGTTTTAGCAGGTCATCCTAGATACGAAGTGACGAAAGGTAGGGTTAGTTTCTCTGGCGAAAGCTTATTGAAACTAAGTCCAGAAGAAAGGGCACAGAGAGGAATATTTCTTTCGTTCCAGCATCCCGTAACACTACCCGGTGTGCCTCTTGGTAAGTTCTTATTCACAGCATACAAAGCTGTAAACAAGGGGGATAATATTCGCGATTTTGTTAAGAAATTGGAAGAGAAATGCCGGTTGCTTGGCATTGATAAGTCGTTCATTGAGCGCGCTGTGAATGAAGGTTTTTCGGGCGGAGAAAAGAAGCGGGCTGAGATCTTACAGATGGCCGTCTTGGAGCCCAAGTTGGCAATACTAGATGAAACTGATTCAGGTTTAGATAACGAGGCCTCGGAACTTGTAGCTTCCGGGATAAGGAAGATTATGGAAGTTAATGAGGAAATGAGTATTTTAATGATTTCCCACTACGAAAAGTTTACGCAACTGCTTCATCCAAACAGGCACCTTCAGCTAAAGGAAGGTGTGATACGGCAGTAGGAGCGTGCTGTTAATTCCCGCCAGCTTCTTCTTGGGTTGGCTTAAGAAGCACAGCGCCCAAGTCGACCGGTAGTTTGCCGTACTGACTTTCTGTATAAATTATGTCGCCGTTGTCCTGTTTTGCGAGAACGCGCACAAAACCGGTAATTGCAGGCATATCGGAGGGCACAGTTAATTTTGCCATGCCGTTATTCGGTGCGTTCTTAACGAGCGGATAACATTTATCGTTCTCCGCGGCACAAAAATCAACCGATACGTTGGGGTAATCATCGTTCTTGTTCCATGAAATGACAGCGATACTATTCGGTTGCAAAGTCGTGCCGTACTTAATGTTGATAGGTCGCACAAAAGACCGATTTCCCACCACTCCGTTTGAGGTGCGGGCGGTCAAACGTAGAAAACCCACCTGTTCTTTCATTGATGAGGGAACAAAAACCTGTGCTTTGCCGTCGTTTGGTGTTTCTGGCGAAAGGACAGTGCAACTACTGGTGTTGTAGTCCTTACAGAATTCTATTTTTTCATTTGGATAGGATTTCCGTATTTCTGGGCTGGTATCCCAGGTGATTACGGCAGGTTCGCCGGAGATTAAGTAATCTGGTCCCAAGACCTTAAACTCCAGGCCAGGTGCATAACGGGCACCCAGAAGATTAGAGTATTGCATGGCAAATAAGGCAACCAATAGTACTACTACGCCTGCGCCACCTACCAAGATACTTGTTTTTTTCGACATTTTTTCCTTTTCCTGTGGATTAATAAATCAATTATAGCACTATTCCTGTGATGCTTATCTCGCCTCTTCGTATTTCCATGTTTGGCCACATTCTTGACCGAAATTAATATCCGTGCCATACTATAGCCATTAAGATGAATGAAATAACGACCAATAGGGGGCACCAAACTGGTACTCCCATCACGATAGATGCGGATATCCTGGATGTTCTAACACCCTCTGCCATTCGTTCTGCCGCTGCTGACTACGTGAAAGCTTTGGACGATCGTTCTCGTCGCGTTATTACGCGTCGTTTTGGTTTGGACGGTTCTTCTGCTAAGACACTGCACGCAATTGGAGAAGAAGAAGGTGTTACCCGCGAACGTATTCGTCAGATCGAACAATCTGTATTGCAAAATTTCCGTTCGGATAAGCGTAATGCCCCCGAATTTGCCAAAGCAAAGAATGTTCAAGACGCTTTAGCTCGTGTCTTTAAACTTCTGGGCGGTATTGTACGAGAGGAATCGTTATCCGATCTGTTGAAGCTGACCGATGATGCGGAGAAGGCCGCATTAGGCTTTTTAATGAAATGTTTGCCGAAGGTCGACGAAGTTCGCGAATCCAACCGGTTGAAACGTTACTTCCGTCATTCTGAACGCGTTAATATGGACCAGGTTATTGAAGGCGCGCGTAATGTGTTGAAGGCTGATGGTCACCTTCTTTCCGATAAGGAACTTTTTGATAAAATTCGTAATTTCTGCAAGATCGATCATCCCGACTCGGTCGTCGCTTCAGTTCTATCTGTGACACGGGATTTAGTTCGTACGCCATTTGGCGATTGGGGGATGCGTGGTTGGATCGAAGCAACACCCCGTGGTGTAGGAGATAAAGCGTTTGTTATCCTAAAGCGAGAAAAAGAACCACGCCACTTCCTGAAAATTACCGAACTCATAAATGCTGCAAAATTCGACAGGAGGCTTGCTCATCCGCAAACAGTCCACAACGAGCTGATCCGCGACGAGCGTTTTGTTTTGGTGGGACGCGGCTTGTACGCGCTGCGCGAATGGGGTTACCAACCAGGAACTGTCGGCGATGTTTTGGAACGCATTTTGAAGAAAAACCAGCAACCAATGCTCAAAGAAGATTTGGTAGATGCTGTCTTGAAAGAGCGCTTAGTAAAAAGGAATACAATTTTACTTGCGTTGCAAAACCGTAGGCGCTTCGCCCGAAAGAGCGATGGACGTTACGGGTTGGCTGAAGTGCAAACTCAAAATAAAAAACCAATAACAACAGAAACTGTGTCCGAAGGTTCAAACCCTGCTGATTTGGGAATCGCGGGTGCAGCTGTTGCGGAGGACACATCACGTGACAATAGTTAGTCAGTTCTTAGGCTACCTTTTCCAATACTTCCTCGCGTATTTCGCGAACATCCTTAACGTCCTTGAATCGGGCGGTTGGTTGGTATTCATGATCGTGTTCTTCGCGATCATGTACAAGATCTACATGAACGGCATCCAGGGTAAATTTATCGGTTCACTCAAATGGACTTACTTGAGGATTCGTGTTCCTGAAGACAATGTGCGTAACCCACGTTCTATGGAAGAGGCCTTGAATACAATCCATGGAATCGAAAAGAAACCGGACTTATTGGAAATATATTTGGACGGTTTTATTCCGCCTTGGTTTTCCTTAGAAATGCGAGGAACATCGGAAGGTGTTTCTTACATAATGCGCGTCTTGGCAGGGAACGCTCCCATGATCCAGGCGGCAATATACGCGCAGTATCCCGATGCGGAAATTGAGGAAGTGGGAGACTACACCACTCCATATGCATTGGAGAACCTGGAAAAAGAATTTGATATCTGGGGAACTGAAATGGTCT
>CAYNDL010000043.1:0-7653 GCA_964396115.1 uncultured Candidatus Saccharibacteria bacterium | reverse complement strand
TGGTTTGTCGGTTCATCCAGAATTAACAAGCCTGGTTCTAACAACACTAACCGGCAAAACGATAGAAGGCCTTTTTGCCCCTCAGACAAAGCCCTAATAGGATTTGAAAGAATCTTTCCGTCCAACAAGAAACCCGCGGCAGTAGAACGCAAGACATGTTCATCCTTATCTTCCATTACTTCCTCGAGAACATCATAAGCAATGTGATCAAAGTCCAAGTTTCCGAAATCTTGTTTGTAATAGCCAATCCTCACGTCGGGGTGAATTACGGCATTTTCAGCGTTCCTATTGGCCAACTTCTCAAGCAGGGTGCTCTTTCCAGTTCCGTTTGGACCTTCTACCAGCACGTGCGTGCGTTTGTTTACTATTACGTTAAGCTCTTTTTCAACCAATTCGTGGTTCTTCATATAGGAAATGCCGTTGAACTTAATAATCTCACCATTAAAAGGACCGACGAATTCCTGTGCTGGAATATCAAAAGGCCTTATCGCCTTATCTTCCCTGCGCACCTCGACAATATTTTCTTCTGCAATATCAGCAACTTGGCGCATGCGTTTAGCAACACCACGCATCTTTCCGCCTTTGTGCGCAAATACTTCCGCTTGTGCCCTTTTCTCTTTTATCTGCGTTTGCATCCGGGCGTTCAACAAGTTTTCTTTTTCTATCCTCTTCTTTATCTCTTCGACTACGTCATTATAATTTCCGGAATACTGTTCAATCTTCTGAGTCGCAGCATCAAGGTACAAAACACCGTCCGTGAAAGAGTTCAAAAAATCGGCATCGTGAGAAATTACGATACAGGTCTTCTCATACAGGACAAGAAACATCGTGAGATGGTCGATGCCGTGCTGGTCCAAGTTATTTGTCGGCTCGTCCAAAAGCAATATGTCTGGGTTTTGGATCAAAGCATGTGCAAGAAGAAGCCTTGCCTGCTGCCCGCCAGAAAATTCGCCCACCTTCTTATCCAAAGGCAAGTTTAGGTTAACAACCTCGAATATTTCCTTAATCCGCTTATCAATCTTAAATTCATTCTCAGGCAACGCGCTAGCAAAGTATTCGCGCACAGTTAAACCGGCCATCTCCTTCGGCATTACTTGCCTGGCAATGGCCACAGTCGCTTCGCTTGGCGTTCTAGAAATCCTTCCAGCGGTTGGCTGTAATTCCCCGGTGATCAACTTAAATAATGAACTCTTACCTGCTCCATTTTGCCCCATAAGCGTAATTCGACTTCCAGTCCGTACAGAAAAACTAACCTCGTCCAATAACTGCCTATGATTTTCATATTCAAAACTCACCTCCGAAAAACGCAAAATTACATTATCACCTGCCATTGGAATTAATATGACTAAAAAGAAATTATAGCTATTTTTTGGCTTATGTCTACATAAAAACCGCGCCTAAGCGCGGTTGCTGAAACGGTTGTGCTCTCGTGCTGATTCCAGACGATGGGCAAAATCCGGATTCCGTTCAGCTTCAAGAGCCATGACGGCTTCGAGATGCTCATCCGCTTCACCGCCATCGGCACAGGCGCGCCAACAGATACCTAAAATAAGGAGCAGGACGATGACCACAGCCACCGAACCCCAGCCGAGAGTCGACAAAGCAAAAAGCATGACCATGCTCCATCAATGATAAGGGACAGATCTCCAATACCGGTTTAGCAAGGATAATCCGAAATTTAAATCATTTCAATTGTATAGCTCTGAGTGCCTTAATTAAATATGGCATTAGCAAACCAGACAAAAGGAATAATCCCCATACCCTGCCCTTAAAAATATTGTAGTCCCCCAAGAGACGTTCCCAGGGAAATTTACTAACGTAATGTCCAAAACCGAATTCGAATAACATTGTCATGGTTACAAAAATCACTCCTGCCATTAACAACGACGAAGTAGGAACATTAGCGACAACGGGTTTCAAGAAAAAATATGAAACAACAAAAAGCGCGATAATAGCAGTTAATGTGCTTATTTGGTGCGCTGCTAAATCACCCACAACACGTTTATAGGTAGCCTCGCGAATGAAACCATTTAAGAAAGCTATCGGAAGAAAGATAAACCAAAGGATTACTACTCTCACAAATATTGATGTCATATGAGTATTGTATCAAATAAATATTTCAGGACTTCTAACAGAAAAAATAACGAGCAAAAGCACGTTATGATCTTCAAGGCTCCGAGCTGTGCGGGAACTTAGAACCGTTATTTTAAGCGGTTGGCACTCCTACGAAATGGACGCGGCCGTCAAAATGCTCCGGGGAGAGGAACCGTTTACTGAGGAAGCGATGCAGTGGATGGAAACCGCGAAGCACTGAGACTACTTAACGTCTCGAAAAAACAATCCCAACATCTGTTTTAATTGCCCACGTTTTTCTGGCAAAACCCTGTGTTGTAAATTCACAAATATACCTTCCTCAATATTTGCCAGGTTATGATTCGGTGCCGCTTTGGTCAGAATATATTTAAAAATTTGTCTCTTAGCACCGGAGTCCAATGTACGGTCCATCATCAAAATAAAGAAAAAATCGGCCAGCACAACCCCCAAGGACTGAATGCTCGTCTCTTTTCGCACGAGCATGGAGATAACGGATTCTATGTCCTCCGTGCGATAACTGGCATTTTTCAGTTGGTTGAAAATAAAGATCGCGTCTATGGATACGAATTCGTAATTGAAGTCGACCATTGTCCTTTGGAGCTCGAATTTCTTATCAAGGGTGATGAACCCTTTTTGATGCGCAACAACAAACAGAGTCTGCGAGGAAAACGACTTAGTGCCATGCTCCTTGCTCATGACGACGCGCAATATCCGATCATCGCAATAAAGCGGAACCTTGAGCTCCTCGGCAAGCAATGCACTGTCCCGAGTGCTTTCCTCCAACGCATTAAGAATATTGCGATCTCCCTTGGGCTTTTCTTTAGTAAATCCGCGAACTTCTACGCTTGGGTTGGAGCTGACGAATGTGCGTATCTTTTCCACTAGGTCCAGCGTTTTCTTAACCTGGTCCGGCGTAATTTCAGTCATTCGATGTTGCCCGTCGATCTTGGCGAGCGAGCTCATACCCTTACGAGAGGAAACCTTTCGATCATCGACTGTCTCGGTCAGCTCGTCCATGAGGCTTTGGTGCACATAGATTTTCTTAAAGAGCTTAGGTAAAAGTTTAAGCTGATCAACGTGAGCCAATAGGAATAGAGGGTAGATGTCGAGAACCACTGAACCGTTTTGGGATTCTTCCACGGTAGATATCTCACTCTTAATCTCATCTGCTGCACCGAAAGATATTTTGATTCCAACGCCCGGCATCTGAGTAAAGGCTGCCCATACGTCAAACGGTTTCTTTCCCGTCAGGCGAGGGATCATCGCCATAGGTGCTTGCGATTCTTTGTACAGCTTAGTGGCGTTATCGGTAGTCTCGGCCATCTGGTCTACCATCTTTAGGATTCCGCTGATGTCGTTGTCTTTCACCTCGAAGCCTTGGAGGGCTTTCTCTTCGGGGAATCGTTTATTGAATTCGCCGATAGATTTTTGAAACGCCTTGATGTATTTCTCAGCAGGCTCCTTGCCGTCGGCTTGTTCGCGTTTTAAGAACGTAAAGATATAGGCCAAGTGAGCCTTAGGGTTATTGGGATCATTTTCCAATGCCTTAAATGTCAGATCGATTGCGATCTCCCATTCGCCGATAAACTCATACCCACCAGCAAGCGTTATTAGGTCCGCGACATCTTCGACGCGGTTCCTCACGGCATCAAAGGCAACCTTCGCATCATCCTCCTTGCCGAGTCTGAATCGGCACATTGCGTAATAAACAACGTACTGGAAACTGTTCGGGTTCTTCTGGAACAGGTCTTTGAATAGCTGCGATGCCTTATCCAGGTTGCCTAAATAAAGGTTGGCGTATGCCTCGAGTTGCTCGATGAGCGACTCACTTCTCAAGTCTGGACTCATGGTATCGATCCAATCAAGGAGCGCACCATATTGTCCGAGGTTATAAATTGCTTGTGCGTATTTGCGAGTCGGCGGATTGCCGTCCTGTACGTTGAGATATTTTTTATAAAGCTCCGCAGCAGTCGCGTAATCTTTTTGGTCGAAGCGCAGATCTGCAAGGTCGATCTCGGTAAGCATTTTCTCCGACTCGGACGGCGCGTTTTGCAAAGCACGTTGCAAGAGGACGTCCGCCCCTTCCAACCCGAGCCGTTGCATATATGCGCCCCGAAGCCTCAATGCCTGAGAATTGTTCGGAAAATCTTTCTCAAGCCTCTCAAGCAAGGGGTTAAGCTTTTCATTGTCGAGCTTGCGAGAATAGAGGTCAACGGCCAGTTCCGCGATATCAAGATCAAGCCCTGACTCGGTTTCAAGCAAGGCGGTAATAAACTTTTCAGCGACCGCAAAATCGCCGGTCCGAAGTGAACAGAAAGCGATATGCCGGTCGACCTCGATGTCACCACCACCTAAGTCCTTATAGGATTGAAAGCTTTTTATCGCTTCCGCAAACCGCCCAAGCTTCAGCTGAGCAATTCCCTTATTCAACGAGGGAACGGCAGACGTAGGGTCAATAACCGCAGCTTCTTCAGCGGCAGCGATGGATTCTTCGTACAGCCCGAGCGCGACATAGCATCCAGAGAGATTGGCGTAGGCCATCTCCAAGTCCGCTTTATTCTCCATGTCTTTCAGGAGCCGTGCCGCTTCCTTAAGGCACTCGGTCGCTCGGGTGAATTTATCGTTGATTGCTTTAGGAATCTTATCGGGAGGAAACGGATTGTCTCTTACTGCTTCACGCGTACCAACCATTACGTTTTGAGCGATGAGCATGAGAGCGCGGACGTTCTTGGGTTCCAACCGAACGACATTCTCAAAAGACGTGATCGCTCCGTCATAATCTTTTTTACCCATTCGCTCGAAGCCTTCGTACCAATGCGCGAGGGGGACCTTTCCTTTTTCTTTCAAGAAAGGGATGAGTTCCGAGTATCGATCCAAGGCATACAGAATGTTCGCCTTTGCGGTTATAGCCTGATCATCCGTTGGGTGCTTTTCCAGCAACTCTTCGATCATCGGTAATCCCTCGGCCGGAACGCCTTTCAGAAGCTTTGCCAATGCACCTTTGCAAATTGCCATAGGCAACTCAGGCTCCGCCTCGTATGCCTTCTGAAAGAGCTCCGCGGCCCTGTCGTTGTTTTGGAGGTTGTTCTCAGCTACTCCCAGATTGTTGTAAACACGGAAATAGATATGAAGGTCAATCTTTTCGGTCACTGTGAGAAGATCAGCGAGGATAAGATCGTACTCCTTTTTGGCCGTCTCATATTTTTCCTGATCTAACTTCTGTTTCGCTTGGTCAATCCTCCGCTGATAGCTCTGCTCGAGCTGCGTGCGATATTCTTTCTTCACCTCATCCACGGCATCTAATCGTTCTGCTATCCCTCCAATCTGCGCCTCAATATCCGGTTGAATCAGCTCAGGGAATTGGCTTCGTAGATGGTTGTGCTTAGCAAAAAGGCCAGTGAGCGTTGTGCCCGACCACGCAATGCCTTTCATACCACGCGCGGTCGCTTCGGTCCGGAGATAGGTCTGTACAGGCTCGCGGAGCTCACGTGGGGTAACAAATACCCAGTCCTTGATTTTATACTTACCAGAGTCGAGAAGCTTCTTCGCCTTATCCAAATCTTCTTTGATCTTCGATTTGTACGTTGCGTCATCGGCTTTCTCGGGCTTCTCAGGGCAATAGAACTGAAAGAGGGTCTCCTGGCTTTCGGAGTACCCATCGTTGCCACCGTCGCCACCACTGTCGTCGACGGTCTGGAAATCTTTATAATCGGCTGCTAAAAGGGCCTTAGTAAGCCGGGCGAAAGTATCAGATGAAGTTATTTGAGCTATCATGTCCATAATTCAAGAAAGTTAATCCACAGCCACTTACTTCCGTTTTCGTAAGATTTTCGGTATACTGTTAATATAGCACTTAAAGCTCAGAACATCAATCAAATTTATGGCTATTCCGGTCACAAAAAGACAAAAAGAAGTACTAGACTTCATAAGAACCTTCATTGATGATCAGGGGTACTCTCCAACGCTGGAAGAAATAAAGAAAAAACTAAGACTATCTGCTGTCTCCACGGTCCATCAACACATCAACGCCCTAATCGATAAAGGATATATAAAAAAGTTTGACAATCTTGCTCGAGCTATTGAGGTTAATGACCCCAGCACAGAAAGAACATCCGGTTTTATTGAAATCCCCTTACTCGGAACAATCGCAGCCGGAGAGCCAATCGAAGCCATAGAGATACCGGAGTCTGTATCGGTTCCAAGAGAATTAACTTCAAGCCAGGGTAGGCACTATGCTTTAAAGGTCCGTGGTGACAGCATGCAAGACGCAGGTATTTTTGACAGTGACACAGTAATCATCCGGGAACAGCCAGTAGTTGATAATGGCGAGATTGGTGTGGCGATTATAAATGACAACGAAGCGACACTAAAAAGAATATACAGAGAGAAAAATGCTTTCAGACTTCAACCGGCAAATTCAAATTATAAACCTATACGAGTTAAGGAACTTCAGATCAGAGGTAAGGTTACTGGAGTTTTAAGAAATCGATTTGATCCGCTGCCTAAACCAGCTCAGCTGCCGTTATTTGTATACCCTCAAAAGAACGAACAACAACTTCTTCAAATACATAATCGCCGGTTTTTAGGGAACAAAACTAAATTACTTGGTTTTATCGGCGATATTGTTGCGGATAAATGCCGAGGCTATTACAGCTTCTGTGATATTTTTGCAGGCACTGGGGTTGTTGGACATTATTTTAACCGACCCGATACCAAAGTCATTTCTAATGATATTCTCGATAGTAGCTTTGCTTCTTTACAATGCTGGTTAAACACAAAAAATTACAATAGAGAGAAAATATCAAATATTATTGACCATCTAAATAATCTTCAGCCAAAGAAGGAAAACTACGCGTCAGAGATTTTTGGCGGCTCTTATTTTACAAAAGAGAATGCACAGAAAATTGGCGCAGTTCGAGAAGAGATAGAAAAGCTGGAAATGAATGAAGATATTGATCAGGAAGAAAAAAATATCCTACTCACTTCTCTTATCTATGCAATCGATAAAGTAGCTAATACTGTTGGTCATTACGAAACGTACAGGAAGAAGCTCGATACAATTCAGGGTTTAAGACTTTTGTTGCCAGACGTTGAGGTGAAAAACAATCTTAATAACGAAATCCATCAAAAAGATGCAAATCAGCTGATTAGAGAAATTGCTTGTGATGTGCTTTATATCGATCCGCCATATAATTCTAGACAGTATGGAGATTCATATCACCTGCTAGAAAATATTGTCACCTGGAAAAAACCGAAAGTTGAAGGTGTGGGTAAAAAAATGATAAATCGCGAACATCTAAAAAGTCGTTATTGTTTAAAGGGTGCTGTCCACGCTTTTGAAGACTTGATCCAGAATGCGAAAACAAAACATATCCTAGTTTCCTATAACAATACTGGTGAAAAAATGAATGAGCGATCTAATGCCAAGATACCTGACCACCGAATTATTGAGATTCTGAAAGAGCGTGGAGAGGTCGAAGTCTTCGAGCGAGAATATAAAGCATTTACAACAGGTAAAAGCGAAGCACCGGGTCACACCGAGCGCGTATTTTACTGTAA
>CAYNDL010000042.1:0-7846 GCA_964396115.1 uncultured Candidatus Saccharibacteria bacterium | reverse complement strand
CGCTCCCAAAAACTTCGTCGATCCCCAAATTGTTTTTAACCAATTAGAGCACAATAAAGTACATATACATCTTATGGTGAATGACCAAGAAGGCGAACTTATGCGCTGGCAAACTTATGGACCAAGGAGGATCACGTACCACGTTGAAAACACTACAAATCTTGAATCAATACTGGAGAAAACAGGGGAATTGGGAATTGAACGTGGCTTAGCCATCGCACCTGTAACACCCCTTGAACAAGTGTCAAAATTTGTAAAAATGATAGATTTTCTTCTGGTGGTAAGTGTTCCTCCTGGCCGTGGAGGGCAACAATTCTCGCTTCATAGCCTTAATAGGCTAAGGGCACTTCATGAAAAATATCCAGAGGTGGAACTGGGAGTAGATGGCGGCGTTAACGAGGAGTTAATACAGAAAATCAAAGAAACGGGAGCAAAAAGCATATCCGTAGGCAAAGCTTTATTTTCCGGAAATGAACGGGAGAATTATTTTAAAATGCAGAAATTATTTTCAGTCTAGACGCGCATTTGATAAACAACCAGATAGCATTTAAGATACTAGTAATAATTAACAAAAAATGTTCAACACAATAAATACAATTTTTGTAGTAGCTTTCATCCAGGCACTAGCGTACATAATCTCGTTCCTCCTAAATGCATGGGGAGCTATTTTCATCGTGTGGGGTGGATTAAAGGCGGCTCGCCGTATTTTTCTGGTTGAAATTTCTCCTTGGGCAGGAGCACAAGAGGCCAGGTTAGAGAGGGCGCGAGTTGGTTTTAATCAAACACTGGCTTTCAGTATGGACTTTTTTATTGCCGGCGAGGTTATTATTGTCCTATTACAACCGACGGTCGTTAAGCTGGTCATCCTGCTTCTGCTAACAGTTATAAGAATATTATTAAGTTTGGCTGGGCTTAGGGAAAAAAGGGCACACGTGGATTCCGTAATACCGAAAAATATTCCGACTGTTCGGACAAAGATTGTCAAAAAATAGAGACACGTTAATAGCATAAAATATTGATCCCCCTGGGTACGGGGTGTAGTATGCCTTGTACAAATGGGAACAAGAACAGAGCAAAAAATTTGGTATTTAAAACAAATATTCCAGGGTTCGGATGAAATGATTCGTGACTTGGAACGGATAACGCACATGCAAGAAGTGGGTAAAGGACAATTAATATCCGGCCCACAAATAAATTGCGATAAAGTTTACCTCCTGAAAAAGGGGTCAATTAATATTTATTACGTGTTAAACGGAAAGAAAATTATAATCGACACATTAACAGCTGGTGATATTTTTGGAGATATCAGGGGTGTGGGCAGTGACCGTAACTATTGTGAAGATAATCCTTTTGCTGAGGCACGGGAGGAGAGTATTATCTCACTTGCTTTAGGACGCGATTTAGTGCGTCTGCTTCAACGTTATCCTGAATTAGGTATCCAGGTACTGCAAAAGGTAGGCAATCGTCTTAATCGCGCAGAAAAAAAGATTCAGGACTTAGCATTAAGAACAGTCAGCGAGAGAATTGTGCGCGAACTGAGCAGGCTGGCAGAGATAAGTGGGGAAGATTCCCCAACTCGGTACGTTGTTAATGCTGTTATTACCCACGAACAACTGGCGATGATGGTGGGCGCCACCAGGGAAACTGTCACGAAAGCATTAACATCCCTGCGTGAACGAGGAATAGTAGTCATTGAGAAGAACCACTACGTAATAAATAAGCAAATAACCCAGCCTTCGTTTAAGGAACGTCAAAAAGTGTAGACAAATGTGACATATGTCACAGTAGGCGAACATGTTTTCAAGCATTCTTGCTGAAGATATGAGTGCAAATTCAGTTCGAGATCGGGTTTCCAAAAAAAGAAAAGAAAAAAAACCCAAAATTCTCGTCATCTACTACTCGCTCTACGGCCATTTAAAAATAATGGCAGATTCGGTTGTTGAGGGTGTTAAATTAGCGGGCGGTGAACCAATTCTGAAACAAGCAGATGAAATTATTCCTGAAAAACTTTGGACGGAACCAATAAAGAAAGCTAAAGCGAAAATGAAAGACGTTCCTGTGGCTGATCCAGAGACAGACTTAAAAAATATAGATGGAGTAATTGTTGGTACTCCGACCAGATTTGGAATTGTGGCTACACAAATGAAAGCTTTTTGGGATCAAACAACAAACGCATGGGACGCCGGGTATCTCATTGGAAAACCGGCAGGCGTATTTACGAGTACTGCTACACAGCACGGGGGGCAAGAGATGGCCTTACTTTCAATGATAGTTACCTTAATGCATCATGGATGCGTTATTGTTGGGTTGCCACTGAACGGTAAAATCAGTGGGGAAGGATTAAAGAATATCGATGAAGTGTCAGGCGGATCTCCCTATGGCGCGTCTACGATAAGCGGCGAAATGGGAGAGCGTTTGCCTTCAAGAAATGAGCTGATGCTAGCCAGGATTCTTGGTGAGCATGTAACAACAAACGCGATTAAGTTAAGAGAACCAGCTCGCATATCACCAGTAAACTAAAAAAATGAAATACGAAATGCCAATGCTGCCTTATGGGTACGGTGATTTAGAACCGCACATAGATGAAGAAACAATGCATTTTCACCATGATAAGCATCACCAAACATATCTCGATAAGCTTAACGCCGCCATTTCTTCTTATGAAGAATTAGACGGTGTGGCAATAGAAACAATTCTCAGAGATGTATCCCAAATTCCCGAACCTATCAAAAAGGCGGTAATAAACAACGGAGGAGGATTTGTTAATCATAATATCTACTTTTCCAACATGTCCCCAGACGGTGGTGGAGAGCCAAGCGGACTGGTAAATGAATTATTAAGAGAAAACTTCGGATCTATCGCAGATTTTCGAACTAAATTTACCGAAACTGCATTGAATACTTTCGGTAGTGGCTGGGTATGGCTTGTATTTAAGGATAACAAACTTCATATCGTTTCACGACCTAACCAAGACAGCCCGTCGATGGATGGGTTCGTGCCTTTATTGGGGTTGGATGTTTGGGAACACGCTTATTACCTGAAACACAAGAACAAGCGTGCCGACTACGTTGAATCTTGGTGGAACGTAGTGAATTGGAATGATGTGAAGATTCGGTACGAAGGAAACTAAACGAACTACAGAAGGCAAAAGGGCGGCACTTCATGTGCCGCTTTTGTTTTGGTAGAATTAACTTGACACAAAAAATGAAATTGCCACCAAAGAAAATAGTCATACCAGTAGTTACTATTATTTTTATTGGCGTGTTGGCAGGTCTAGTGTTGGCATTGAAACAACCTGCTTATCCGGACGAACAACCTGAGAAGACAAATACAAGCAACTCAGACCCCGTTAACTCTTTTGGTGGCTATTTTAACGTCTTTCTGATTGGTAGACCAGGAACTACTAGTAAGATATCGAGGGACACCCCTCTGATAAGAGCAACGAAGTACTTTATAGGAGAAAGAGTCGGTCTCAGGGTACAAACGGCGGAGCATATTACAAAGGCATTTGATATTGAAGTGCGGTTTTTGGATGGCACCACTAGTGAAGAAACTGCGGCACTAAAAAAATACCGACAACGATTTAATATAAAGCCTGGGTTAAGGTCCTACTGTTGTTTGACTATGCCAAAGGAGGAGGGGTTAGTTTCAGTCAACATTATTATGAAAAATGCTTTCATCGGTTCCTTAGGGACAGTAACACTCATTCCGGCACCCCAAACGAAACAAAAAGGATTATTTGGACTTTAGTTTTGAACCAATAAAATCAACGTGACCGTTGATATAATCTTTTATTGAGAGGATTTTACCACCTTCTTTTTGCACTTCAAGTGGAACAAGCGCCGAATTATTGCCACAAGCTATGGCTACGGTTGATGTACCAGTCGTAAAAACTTCACCAACTGGAAGAAAACATTTTTCTTTAAGCACGGCTGACTTATTTATTTTAAATAAATATTGTTCTGTTTTAGACCAGGCAGAAGGCCAGGGGTTGTAAGCCCGCACCATCCGTTCTATGTAAGCTGCTTCGTTATTCCAGTCGATCATTCCATCCTCTTTACTTATTATTTTACATATCGAAGTACCTGATTGACTTTGGGGAACAGGCTCTTTCCCGGCAATGATTTTGGGGATTAAGTTCACAAGCAAGTCTGAGCCAACCACCGCTAGTTTTTTTCCTAAGGTCCCCGCAGTATCATCATCTTCGATTTGAACTTCTTTTTGTTCATACACTGGTCCAGTATCCATGCCTTCGTCTAGTTTCATGATTGATACGCCAGATCTATTTTCTCCAGCCAAAATTGCTGATTGGATAGGTGAGGCTCCGCGATACTTCGGAAGCAACGAGGCGTGCAGATTTATAAACCCAACTCGTGTAGCTGTTAAAACATGTGGCGGTAATATTTTACCGTATGCAACTACAACGCCGACATCTGCACCAAGTTTTGCAATAAACGATGAATCGGCAGGATTCTTTAAAGAACGGGGCTGGTAGACTTCTATTCCTTTCGGCTGAGCCCATTTTTTTACGATGGGCATTTCGATCTGTCTTTTTCGACCAACAGGCTTGTCCGGCATAGTAATAATTGCCAATATCTCGAATCCTGCGGTGTAGAGCCTATCTAAGGCCGTAAGGGAGAAGTCTGATGATCCCATAAAGACAACTTTTGCGTTCCTCATATCACAAACAGCATGCTTCCTTTTAATCAAAAAGAAAAGCAGCCATTGAAGGCTGCTCCTCTATTGATCCCCCTAAGCGCAGGGGAGAAGAAACCTGAGTTACGACCAATTGTCCAGTTGGACGGCACACGAAATGCGTCAGAAACGAGGGTCTTTCGCCTACGTCTCGAGGCATCTGAAATTCTCACGTGCTCTCCGTTTTTTCCGAAGATTGGTTACTAGTTTCTCCCCATGCGTTTTAGAAAGATCAATTGCGTATAATCCTTTTACTACTTGCGCCCAATAATTCAAGGGAATTCGTAACGCCCTGTCATTTTTCTGCTACAAATTAATACCATAAATTTCCCGAACAGGAATCAAGATAATATACGGGCTCCTAAAGACACCGCACGACCCTTTATGATGATGAGCAGTGTCAAAAAACGGTAATAAAAAAGCCCAGAATGGGGGTCATCCATCCTGGGCGACAGTCGGCGATTAGTTCTGCCTTGCTCTTCGTTGAATCCTTAACAGTCCCTGGTGAAGCAAATAGACGCACGGGACCGAAAAGACCACGACCAGGTACTCCGCGACGGGCAAGGCCCGTTTGAGTACAAGGCAGGTGAAATATGCTCCATGGAACACCAATCCCACAGCCACCAGCAGAGAGATTATGTACCGCAGAACATCGCCGAACATCCTAATGTCCTCCCATAATAAGACAACGAAAAATCACTCGACATCCAGCAACTCCTTTGCACTGGTACTGGTATTTTTGATAGTAAACCAGAGGTCTTCAATATACCTCGTTCCACGCGGTTCACCTTCAAGAACCAGCACCATTTCAAGATCGCCGTTATCAATGAAGAACTGCAGCACCTCCATGCGCTTATGCAAACATTCATCGTCGTTTATTGCTACTGCGACCATGGCCAACCTCCTTATCGTTAAGGCCCTGAACGCATGCGAGGATCAAACAACAAAACATAATAAAATATGCCCATTGTGGCATATTGTCAAGGTAGATTTTATAGTCGTTGTTGGTAGTTTGTTATCAATACACCATTAATATGGTCTATCTCATGTTGTAGTATTTTTGCCAGCAAGTCATTCGCCCGTATTTCTATAGGTTCACCTTGTTCATTTAGCGCAGAGACGGCAACTTTCTTGGGACGGTTAACTGTTACAAAGACATCTGGTAGGGAAAGGCATCCTTCTTCCAGGGGCGACACGCCATCGGAAACCCAGGTTATTTTGGGATTTATCAGAGCAAATATATCTTTTCTGTAATTGATCGCTACGACTTTCAGGGGCACGGCTATCTGCGGTGCCGCCAGGCCCAACCCTTCCGCTTTCATTAGAGTGTCTTTTAAGTCGGTAATCAAATTAGCAATTTCAGGAGTAGACGGATCAACCACCTCTTGGCTGGGATTTAAAAGGATGGGATCAGGAAAGTGTATAATTGGTTTAATGGCCATTAGATAGCATTATATACACAAATCAGTTTATTATGGAATATTGTTCGAACACGAGGATAAATGAAGATATTATTTGTTAACCCCACATTCTACCCAGCTTTCTACTACGGAGGACCCACGACTTCAAATTATGAGTTGGGTCGCGGTCTAGTTGAAGCTGGTTTTTCGGTGGATATTCTCACAACAAATGCAAACGGGCCTAAAAAATTAGCCGTAGAAACAAATAGGATATACGACCTAGGTGGAATGAAAGTTAAATACTGTAAAAAAGATTTAGGGGAAACGTTTTCTCTTGAATTATTCAGAATTCTTCCGGGACTAATTAAATCCGCTGACGTCGTCTACTTAGTTGCTGTCTATTCTTCCACAACGATACCGACTTTATATTTTGCCAAAAAATACAATAAACCGGTTTTATGGGCACCGAGAGGTTCTCTCCAAAGATTTTCAAAAATGAGGCGGTACGGACTTAAATTGCTTTGGAACTATTTATGCAACGCAGTAAAAAACGAAAACTTATACATGCATTTCACTTCCGAACTAGAGGCTAATGACAGCAAAGGGATGATTCGGCACCGTAAATATTTTACCGTTCCAAACGGCACACGAATTCCAACAAATTACTCGATAAAACGTCCTTTAAAAAAAATATTATACCTAGGAAGAATCGATCCAAAAAAGAATATAGAATCATTGCTCGAAGCGATTAAATTGCTTGATGGCGAAGGATATGTACTGACAATAGCAGGAACTGGGGACAAGGATTACGTAAAGAGTATAGAGGCGCTCTGCGAGAAACTCTGTATAACAGATAGGGTACGCTTTATTGGTCATGTCAGTAGTCAACGGAAAATTGATGTGTTTAAAGAATCATCGTTCCTGATTTTGCCGTCGAGAAGAGAAAATTTTGGAAACGTTATTGCTGAAGCCCTTGCGCATTACGTGCCTGTCATTACTACACGTTTTACACCATGGGCTGACATCGAAAAAATCGGCTGCGGAATTATTACTGACTTATCTCCGTCATCGATTGCAGAATCAATCAAAAAAATATCGAACATGCCCCTCTCTGAAATGGGACAAAAGGGCCATCAATGGATAAGTGAGAACTTTTCATGGAAAACACAAATCGCAAAAATGGAAAACATTTTTAAACAAATATCAGAGGAGCACCATTAACGGCACGTAAACGTCATCTGTCCAATTTTTACCTACGACAGGTGTGATAGAACTAATCTTATTATTTTCACCATGAATAAAGATTTCGCCAACAAAACCTCGACGGGAAGGGAATACTTTCCATCCGACATCCGAAAGGCCATTATTTGTTAATTTCCTCACGATCTCCCTTATTTGCTTTTTGGCGTTTTGTTCCGAATCAAAGACTTTTGATAACGTATCAACTGAAGCATATGGAGGTAAACGCAATGCCTTCCGTGCGGCCAGATCTTCATTAACCAAATCCATTACTTCACCTTCAACTAACAATTTGACGATTCGTTTCTTAACATTCGTTGTCTCGAGAAGAACAAGGTTTGCTGCTTTTGCAATCCTGGCTAATTTGACCATCATGTTTTGCAGGGAGTCGAAATTGTCTTCAGAAATCATCTTGTCACAATCGACGACAACGGCTAGATCAAATTTTACTTCCGTTAAGTTGGAAAAAATTTTCTGGGTTCCAACAATAACGTCGTAATTGCTTTCACTGG
>CAYNDL010000041.1:0-8259 GCA_964396115.1 uncultured Candidatus Saccharibacteria bacterium | reverse complement strand
AATGTAGGTTTTACTCACAAGAAGATTTTCTAAGAATAAGATTATTTATTGTCTGCTAATTTTCCCGTGTCTTTTGGATGCTGTAAAGCCTCCCTCAGACCTCGTATAAGTATATCGTACCGCAGCGTTCGGGCTTTATTTTTCCCCGTTCGACAAACCCTGAAAGTGGAAAAGAGTAAGTTATTATTCTGGTTCCAGGTTTTGCTGTTTTCTTTAACTTTGCAAGCAGGACAGGTAAGGTTTTCGGCATCAGAAACAAGAAAATCACATTTACACCTGAGAAGTCAGCATTAAATCCATCGCGAAGCAAAAGTTTCGCCTCGCTCCGGTTGAACAATAAATTCGCCTTTGCGATGATCCATAAAAAGGGTGACAGCTCAAACCCCACGGCATCGGCACCGCGTTTTATTGCCGCCACAAGGACACGCCCGTCTCCTGCCCCGACGTCCACTAGCACATCACCATTCCCAACCTTGGCTAAATCAAGTGCAGCCAGGACAGCTTTTTGGGGCGTGGGCACAAATGGCGCGCCACGCCAGCTGGCCCAGGCAGTAAGGATGCCTGCAACAACAAGCACAACCACCAAGAACAGTGATCCAATACCCATCTTATTGCTTTAGAAACCGCGAACCTTGACCTTCTTTGTCAAAAGTGCGTCAGCCTTTGGAATCTTTATCGTTAGGATACCGTCCTTCAGAGATGCATCAGCCTTTTCCGAAACAATGTCGACTGGCAAAATTATTGATCGCGAAAATGATCCCCAATAGCACTCACGATAGAAATAGTCTTCTTCTGTTACTTCCTCATCGTGTCTCCTTGTGCCGCGGATCGTAACCATGTCGTTTGTTATGGAAACATCGAGATCATCCGGCTTAACACCAGCAATTGTCGATTTCACCACAATGTGTTCCGGAGTCTGGTACACATCAACAGTAAGTTGGCCTTCCTGGTCGTCGCCAGACGGCTTTTCCATACGGGTCGGGACAGATTTTGGCTCATCGTCACCTTCGTCCCCTTCCCTTGTTTCTACGGTTTGCTCATCATCATCAGCGTCCACATCAACATCGTGGCGCATCGAACCCGTTAACTTCTCAAAAAATGATCTTCTGTCTCCCATATGAAAACATTATAACATACATATTTTAGCCGCAAATTCGCCCCACTTTCTGTGCGAAAGATCTTATTCGATGAAAGTTAGTAGTTTTCGTAATTCTTCCACTCCGCCAGTTTTTTGGCGTAGTTCACCCTCTATTAACGCTAATTGTTCCCTTTGGTCTGCTACCACTTCTTCCGGCGCCTTTCCCTGCATGAGCAAAATCCGTTGTTTTAGTTTAGCTGCTGCATCCTTTGCTTTTTCCAAGTCCTTCTGCATTACGCTCATTTTTTCTTTCAAAGGCAGCTTTCGTAACAAAGTCTTTTCAAGAGCAACAGAAAACTTCAAAGCTGTCGGCACTATGATCCAATCTCCTTGTTGTTCGGTGACGACAGAGACATTAGCCATTTTCTCTACCACCGGGTGAAGCCCGTCTAGTTCTTTTTCGACACCTAACCTCAAGGCAAGACGTTCAGCAGGCAATACACCCAGGAGACCACGCAATGAACGCAGTTCTTTCACTGTTTGTTTAACCAATTCAATCACATTCCCATCATTTTTTTGCACAGCTTTTTTTGTTTTCGGCCAAGCCGAAACAATAAGCAGGTCCTTCGTGCCAAACTCTTTCCAAAGTTCTTCTGTTATAAAAGGCAGGAACGGATGTGCTAAAACCAGAATTCTCTGGAAAACCTGTACCGCGTTTTTGGTGTTTACCGTTCCGTCTACTTTACTCGCTTCAATATACCAATCCGCAAAGTCATCCCAAACAAAGGAGTGCAGCGTACGGATTCCGTCACCGAACCTCAATTCTTCAAGAGCAGAGGTTACTTCTCTCGTCGTTTCCTCTACGCGCTGTTGTACCCATTGGTCAAAAGGAGTTTGAGACGAACTTCTGCTGCCTTTTTTCCTTTCTGTCTTCAGGTATTTAGCAATATTCCAGAGTTTATTTACAAAATTGCGGCCAGTTCTAACTGCGTTTTCATCAAAGCGGAGAGCTTGTTGATCTTGTTGCGTCTGGACGAGAAGGCCAAACCTTGTGGCATCAGCGCCATACTGTTCAATAAGATCTATGGGGTCAATTCCTGTCCCCAAAGATTTACTCATACGCTGCCCCTTGAGGTTCAAGACCGTGGGATGAATGATCACATCCTTAAAAGGTACCTGCTGTTTCGCGTTGGTTTTTCCATACTGCTTGGCAGGTAAAAACTTCTTTCGATCTGTAAATTCAAGACCAGAAAATACCATCCTAGCCACCCAGAGCGCCAAAATATCCCTTGCCGTTGCTAGCACCGAAGTTGGATAAAAACGCGCGAAATCGTCAGTGGCTTCAGGCCAACCAAAGACAGCAAAAGGCCAGAGTGCCGAAGAAAACCAAGTGTCCAGCACGTCTGGATCCTGCACAAAATTCTTGTTATCGCATTCAGGACACTTCTTGGGTTTGGCAATAGAAAACACGGAGTGACTTTTGTCCGCTTCGCAGTACCAAACAGGTATCCTGTGTCCCCACCACAATTGGCGCGAAATACACCAATCTTTAACCCCGTTTAACCACTCTAAGTAAGCCCTTCTCCAGCGCTCAGGATGGAAAGTAATAAGATTGTCTTCGCCAGCTTTCTTGGCTGGAGCAGCCAGCGGTTGCATTTTCACAAACCACTGTTTCGAAACCAGAGGCTGGATAACGGTTCCACAACGGTCACATAAGGCAATATTATGCCGCATCTGTACCGGTTCACCTTGCAAACGCCCTTCTTTCTTTAGGTCTTCGACAACTTTTTTTCTAGCATCCTCAACCGATAATCCTTCGTACTTATCTCCCGCGAAGCCAGTCATTTTGCCGTCCTCACCAATTACATTGATAACCTCGAGCTTTTGCCGGGCACCGATCTCCCAATCCACTAAATCATGGGCTGGCGTAACCTTAACTGCACCGGTTCCAAAATCTTTTTCGACCGCGTGGTCAGCAACTATGGGTATTTCCCTACCCACTAAAGGCAACCGCAATTTCTTTCCTATTAAATGTTTATAACGCTCATCACCCGGGTAAACGGCAACACCACTATCTCCTAACATTGTTTCCGGACGCGTTGTTGCAACAACGACTTCCCCGCTGCCGTCCGACAAGAGATAGGAAACGTTGTAAATCAACCCATTTTGCTCTTCATATTTGACTTCAAGGTCGGAAATTGAGGAGGCACACCGGGGGCACCAATTTACAATTCTGTTACCCCGGTAGATCAAGCCCTTGTTCGCATAATGGATAAATGCCTCTTGAACTGCCCTGACGTACCCCGGATCCATCGTAAAACGTTCGCGTGTCCAATCACATGATGACCCAAGACGGCGAATTTGCAGTCCGATCGTTTTCCCATACTGGTTTTTCCACTCCCAGACCCGCTCAATAAACTTTTCGCGACCCAGATCATGCCGTGATAAACCTTCTTTCTTTAATTGCTTCTCAACTACATTTTGGGTAGCAATCCCCGCATGGTCAGTACCAGGAATCCAGACGGTATCATCACCTTTCATACGATGGAACCGGATCAATGCGTCCTGCATTGAAGCGTTCAGGGCATGGCCCATATGCAAGGAGCCTGTGACATTAGGCGGGGGTATTACTATAGAAAAAGATTTTTGTCCGCGTTTCGCTTTTGCGGCTGGCGAAAAAGCCTTTGCCCTTTCCCAGGTTTTATATATCTTTTCCTCGACTTCATGTGGGTCGTAGGGTTTTGACGTTTGGCGGTTGCTATTAGACATATCAATTATTAGCGTACATTAACGCTTCAGTATTGTCCTTTCAACCCCGCTTTCCGGACTATTCCCGGGGGGTTTCAAACCCGTAATAAGCATCGTATGTTTGGCGTCCGTCCTTGTCCCATGCCAGGATTTCGAAATAATACTTTGTCCCAGGCTGTAAATCATCCAGCACTAGCCGCTGGTTGTCTGAATAACTCTCAATAAACCGTTCTTTCCCGTAACTGATCGAGGGTCCGTAATTAATTTTTCCCCGCGACATCCTGTTTGTTTTCCAGGAAACTACGACTTGCGTCGGAGCCAGGCTATCGATCGTAACATTAGTAATTACAAAGTCCTTCTTTGTTTTGTCCGAAATGACTTCATAGGCTAACAACGCGGCTTTGTGGAACCTGGCAATCACACTGTTGAAGGAACCTGTAATCCTTTCATATTTCGTTTCGTTTGCCATCGCCAACTCCAGTCGATTCTTCTTGCCTTGGTCAAGCAATTTTTCGACTCTTAGCTTCATTGCATAAACTGACCTCTTTGAAGTCAAAGGCTTCAATACAGCTACGGTCCGATTTCTCACAACATACATAAAGGACAGTGCTGTTTGGCGGCTTTTTGCCCGCCATTGCGCGAGGAGTGCGTCAAACTTCTCAATTTTCGATTGGGAAATAAACTTGGTCAAAAACAAGTTCATATTTTCTGCCTGTTTTTGCCGTCTGGAGGCCTCTTCTTCTTGTAAATTGCGCAGCTGCATGCCCTCTGGGACTTTGCTTGGAGTACCGCCCTTCTCGATTTCTTGCGCGACCTCTTTGATTGTCTTGGACTGTGTTACCAAACTTTGCTTATTTTCTGCAAAAACAGCAAAAGAAATCTTATTTTCCTTAGTATTACCAGCCCGATCCCTAATGATCGCCCTCAAGGTGTAAGTTCCTGGTTCCAAACGCACTTTTGGAACGACCGAAAAAACAGTCAGGTTGTTCGTAAGCTTTGTCGTCTCACTGTAAATTTCTCTTTTAAACAAACCAATTTGTGTTTCGATCCGTAGTTCAATTTCTGCCAAGTCATCATTGTCTTCAGCAGTTATGGAGAACCTGGGAGAAAAATTTCGCGTCCCCAGTTTTCCATCGATAACGACCGACTCGGCAAGAAGCAGCTTGCCTATAACTGGAACGCTCGTGTCCACAACGAAAGATCTTTCCGAAGAATCACTGGAGTTCCCTCCGGTATCAGTTATCCGCGCGAACCAAGTATTCCTCCCATTAACCAAAATAGTGCTATTTTTCAAAATTACAGTGATAATCGACCCGTCCGATGAATATTCAACATCACTATTGGATCCGTTCGCGTATTGCGGAAGCGGTCCGATTGCCACAACTTTCTCGCTGCCTGTACCGCTATTAAAAACTATGTCGTAACTGCCATTCCCATCCGACCTCTTGAACGTGAAGACTGGTGTCAGAGTCGTAACGTACGTCTCGTTTGCAGGACTATTCAATTGCGGACTAGAAAGCGCAGCCAGAGTACTGACTGTTGCCGAATTGGATGCAGTTGAATTGCCATAGGACGTATAAGAAACTATCTTTCGCACATAGCTCCTGCTTGGGACTAAACCGGTTTCCGTATAACTCGTTGAATTTGCTGAAATTGTCGCTAAAACATTCTCCGCACTGTCGAGCAACCTAAAACCTGTTTCATCACTTGAATTGTCAGTCCATGTCCACGTGATGGAGCCGCTCGAAATGGCAGTTCCAGCGAAACTTGAAGGCGCAGCCGGAGGACTTGGGACAGCAACTGTTGCCGTGGTCGTAAATTCGGAATTCCCAACCGCGTTAAATGCGGCCACTTTTCTTGTGTAGCTTGTACCAGAAGTAAGGTCGCTTTCTACATAGGAAGTGTTCGTCGCACCAGTAACAGTGGCGATCAGTTGCCCTGCTTGAGAATAGATTTTGTAACCGGTTTCTCCGCTATTTGGACGAGTCCAGGACCAAGTGATCGACGAAGTAGAAGCTGCGGTACCTGAAAAATTAGTAGGTGCTCCTGGTGCAGCCGCGACCGTTGCGGTTGCAGTTTTGTGGTAATCGCTGTGATAGGGATTAACGTACGACGCAGTGATGGTCCCACCATTAGAGCACTCGAGTGTCCCATCGTTCTCCGTAGCACTACCATCATAGACTGCAGCGGGCAATCCGGTTGAATACCGAAAAACTCCTGTGGTTACCCCAGTCTCGGTTAGATTTACTGATTCCGAATCATTAGTACAGGAAATCTCTACTCCTTCTACGGCCTCTTGTTCATCGCTTAACAAATTTACACCCGGATCACTGATGCTCAAATATACCTGGTCGGCTGGAACAGTAACAGTGGGGGCGATATCAAAATTTTGGTTGGTAATTTGAAGATTGCCAGGAGATTTGCCAAGATATCCGCCATTTAAAACAAGTTCGCCGCTATTTGAAACAGATCCCCCGTCGCCTATAGCGATACTGTGGCCAGCGAAATTAAGTGTACTACCGCTATTAACAGCCAATGAGCCGTTACTGCCCATTGTCACGTCGCCGCCCAAGGTCAGGTCTGCATCACTACTCAAGGTCAATGCATCAGTAACAGTTAACGATTGAGGCAGGACAAAGTTACCAATCAGGAGAATCAATTCCTTATAGGAATAGCCAAAAGGAAGCGAGGTTTCGGACCCGAAACTAAAAATGTAAACCACTGCATTCGATGTATCCATTGTCCCACCCTCGTTCAGCACAATCGGACCATTCGTATGCACGACTAGTCCCAAAATAATGTCCCCGTTATTTTCTAGCCTTCCGTTACTTAGCAAATAACCATTATTACCCATGTCTAAGGTCCCGTTGTTGTATATCTGCCCGTCATTGCGGAAGTAGTTCGTTATTGTGGCAGTTGCATTATTCGTAAAGGTTCCCGATATATACACCTTGTGATTATTAATAAACGTCCCGTCGTTTGTTAAAAACGAATTTATATAAAGGGCGTGGTCATTTGTTTCGGAATAAGCGATTCGGAGAGTCGACGTAGCCGGAATTGTCACCGCAGACTCTATACTCAAGTCACCATAGACATTTATCGTGCTGTTTTCTGGAAACGTGGTTTCCGAAAGAATAGTTGCACTGCTTCCAAAAGGAATTGTTATCGTGCTGTCGGGACCAGGGACCGTGCCCGTATCCCAGTTTGCACCCTCGCTCCAATAACCGGATTCGGTAATCCAGTTGTAATCGGCTCCTTTAGCGGATGCCGCAAAGAAAGATAACAACAATACAAAGGTAAGGTATCCAACTAATCGATGTAGGCAAAAACGATGCACGGTAGTACATCTATAATAAAACAACTATTCAGTACGACGAAATTTTGAATTTAGGCGATTGGTAATTGAAAACCCAGTAAAGCAGCAGCTCCTATCATTGCCGCATTGTCGGTACAGTACCTAAGGTCAGGGAAAATCAACTCAACGCCCAATTCTCTTGCCATTTTCTCCCTCAACCGTCTGTTCGCCGCTACCCCACCGACGACAGCCACCTCTTTAGCCCCCATTGATTCGAGCGCCATTTTCGTTTTCAAAATTAGCACATCGACAATGGCTTCTTGAGCGCTAGCCGCCATGTTTGCCCTATCTGCATCCGAAAATACTTGATCTTTCATTCTATAGAGGACAGCAGTTTTTAGCCCTGAAAAACTAAAATCGGAATCGTGGGAATCCGCCATTGGCCGGGGCAAATCAAATGCATGGGGATCTCCTTTTTCAGCCAACTTCGACAACTCTGGCCCCCCGGGGTATGGCAGACCGAGCAAGCGGGCAATTTTATCAAAAGCCTCACCGGCAGCGTCATCACGCGTCTGTCCCAATAATTTCAGACTCAAGCCTTCATTAAGTTCGAAAAGTTGCGTGTGTCCTCCGGAGACAACTAATACAACAGCGGGAAAATTGTGGGTAATGTCTTTTCCGTCCGACAGCCAAGCGGCAGCAATATGTCCAGCGATGTGGTGAACTGGGACGAATTTTTTCCGCCAACCGGCAGCTAATGCCCTGCCCGCTGATTCGCCCACAACAAGTGCCGGCCGTAATCCCGGTTCAGTCGTTGCGGCCACAAAATCAATATCTTTAGAGGAAAACCCGGATTTTGTAATCGCATCGGCTATAACAAAAGTTATCGCTTCAACGTGCGCCCGTGCGGCCACTTCAGGTACTACCCCTTGAGTGCGAGAATGTAAATCAGCCTGTGAGGCAACTACAGAGGATAGAACTTTTACGGTGTCTGCCTCCTTCTTTAAAACTGCAGCAGCGGTTTCATCACAGGAAGATTCGATTGCCAAAACTGTTTTCATGACAGAAATGTAGCACATAAAATAAATTTGTCTTCCATTTCCATGCGGTCTATTTTAAGTGAGTGGGGTCACTATGT
>CAYNDL010000040.1:0-8263 GCA_964396115.1 uncultured Candidatus Saccharibacteria bacterium | reverse complement strand
TGTGCTGCAAGTGGGGCATGGACCGGCACAAAAAACGCTACCGGTGGCAGTGAGACAATTTCTAATTTAACGACAAATAAAACGTTTACCTTGACTTGCCAAGGGGGTACAGGAACCACTCCTGTAACCAGGACTGTTGATGTCACTGTTAACGCGCCGCAGGCTCCACAGATTACGCTAAAAGCAAACAATAAAACTAGTCCGGTTAGTGTCTATTCTTCGGATGACGTGACTTTGACCTGGGAGATTGCTGGTTACGCAACTTCTTGTTCAGCAAGCGGGGATTGGACAGGAACTAAAGACGTAACAGGAGGAAACACTTTCTTGGGTAAACTGCCTGTTGGTGTAAAAAGATACACCCTTAGTTGTTCTGGTCCAAGCGGTACTGATACCGAAACCATGCAGATAACTTCTAGCTTGAAAACGTTAGACCCCGGTGAAGTGAGAGAACTCTAGTCAAACAATAGGCCCCATACGGGGCCTATTTTAAATCTTGTTTTCTAGTTTCCAAAATAAAAACCCCTTGCGACCAGAGGTTCAACTATGGTGGCAAGGGGGTCAAAAGGAACTACACGAAGGGCGGGCTATCACGGATCCTGATCATCTCAGTCCCCCCAATGGGCTGCGAGCGAGGATAACCACTCTGTAGGGTTCTACGTGGGCGGTTGCCCAGTCCGGTTAGAGGCGATAATCAAAAAACAACTTAAATATAATAATGCAAAATTTCCAAGTGTCAAAGAAGCGGATTCAAGCTATTTTTTTGAGAACACAAAGTTTTTTAAATAAAAAAATGCCCCGCAGAACGCAGGGCGAAGGAAGAGAAAGAACGTAAATGTAGGGAGGATGGCGGATGAGTTGGGAAGGCGGGAGGGTCTTGGGTCGAACTTGTCAGATGTCGTCGCGGCAAGTTTTGCCATTGTAGGTACTGCTAGCCGATCCAGGCGGACGTCCCCCTCGGTGTCCGCGGGTCTGGATTTCCCGA
Organism: uncultured Candidatus Saccharibacteria bacterium; assembly: GCA_964396115.1. Classification (GTDB taxonomy): domain Bacteria; phylum Patescibacteriota; class Andersenbacteria; order UBA10190; family CAIZMI01; genus CAYNDL01. The sequence continues at coordinate 7,281 of CAYNDL010000040.1, read as the reverse complement.
ATGCCACCTTCGATATCTGAGAAGAGGTGCATGTTTCGGGGCCGGCGAGCAACGGGTCCTACTACGACACTGACGTCACTTTGCTGGTTGGCACTTTCCATGATGCCAAACCTCCTTGTTGAAAGAACTCCATGGGGGGGGAATAACCTAACACTGTCTATATATCATATTTTGGGAAAATGTCAATACCTTTAGACAGAGAAAAACGATCTTTTTACTAATGAAAACCGAGAATATCGTTTAATTCTGCCAAGTTAAATAATTTATTTAGACAAAATAAAAACCGCGAAACGTGTTCGCGGGTGGGGCAGCGTTAGGCCACGAATTCCACACAGTCATCTCCGTTCGGTGGATCGGGGTTCGCAACCTCATATTCTCCCCCTAAGATGTGTCGCCATCCATCATCGCACTTAGGGCAGACCAGGGGATAGCAGCGGCCTTCTTCTTCTCGTTTCCGGAAGCTCCTGCATTCGCTGACGGTTTTGACGTCCCACTTGTTGAAGACGTGGCCGCACATGACGCAGATGTCGTACAGTGGGAAAACCTGCTCGTTGACCTCATGCACTGGGTAGGTCTTGAGTTTGCTCCCACATCGGCAAGTCGTCGTAAGCAGCTTGTCTTCCTCGCTTGCGGCAATTACTCCGTCAAAGCCGCAGTCGGGATTTTTGCAGCGGACGTAGATCCGTTGCTCGTGTGGCCGGGGTACTTCTCGGTCACGGTACATGGCTGGCCGTAACATTTCCGGGGTCCAGGAACGACGGATCTGTTCCATGGTGTCCCCCTCCTGGTACTTGCCATCCTTTGTGTAGTCGGTCCCGGAAGGTTCGAGGTCGCGAGTGCGGAAAAAAGCCATTTGCGAGTAGCGGCAGGTGACAACGAGCGGTACGTAGTAACTGTTGGACGAATTGTTCATTTCCATCGTCCACCTGGTGTGGTAGCCGTGGTCGCCCCAGCCTGCGCAGCGACAAACCTCGAGAAAGCACCTGCCCGATGTGGAGCGCGCCTTCATCATCGTCGTGACGTTGCGAGACGCGCCGCCAATGAACTCGGCGGTGTGACAAAGGATCTGCGTACCCGGCGGGATCAGATACATTCGTGAACGCGGATCGATGCCTGCTAACGTGCCCTGGAGGTTCCGGTTGTTGATCCACCAGAGCTGGCGAGGGGCGAACCAGAGTCTTCCCCAGACCCTGTTCACGTCATCCGGCGAGTAGGGATTGAAAATCCGTTGCCCGCCCTCCAGGACCCTCTCTTCCCAGAGCCAGGGTCCCAACCGCAAGTCAACGCTTGCAGTCTTCACATCCTGCCTGTCGCCAGTGAAAATAACGTCACCAGTGTCGATTGCTTCGAGCATTGCCGGACGGGACATCAAAGAGGCATCCTGAAAACGCCCTTCGGAAAGGTCTTTTTCTACTTCGGCAGTCGCCATGGGTCACCTCAGTCGTGTTATAGAAGGTACACTTCGTCCTATTAATGTATTCGCAAGTTTAATTTTGGGGAAGCAAAAAACATGTCACATGTATATGACATGCAAAAGAAGTTGGTGCACTAACTGTCATGTAATCGTCATGGTTACTCTAGGGAAAAAGCTGGTACACCAATCGGAAAAATCTGGCAAAGAAAGGCGTAAACAACAAATGACAAAATGGATATTCTCCATTTATGCCTATTGGCACAGAGACTTTTATGTGATTACATTTTTTGTGCGTTCTTTTGTCGTTCTTTCCAGACGAGCCCGATGATCGGGGATTATGCCATGGAATTGACCCGTGCACCTAGATTGTGCAGTGTCAGAATGACTGGGGGTCGTGGTAATCAGGGGGCAAACCCTCGTCAGGAAAGAAGGAAACTTTTACAGGTAGGATTGTTAGCGGTGAAAGCCAGGCGTCACTTGCGGAAGGTCGTCTATTGCTCGACGCACAAGATGTTCGTCTAGGGCAGAGCTGCTTCTACTACCGGGGAGTGCCTCCAGGGGTGCTCCTTTTTCTTTGTGAAACAACATACATAGTTTTTTCTTGGTAGTTAGCATAGTTATGCGTATGGACGGGAACGTAATAATGACAACTGATCACGAAGAGATAAGGGAATGGGCAGAAAAGTATGGCGGTGAGCCAGAATTAATCGACGATCCAAAAGTAAAGGGAGACGTTATTGGCTTAAGGATATATTTTCCTAAAAAAGAAAATGACAGTTTTTTGGAAAAGGAAGGGGTAACCCAAAAAATCGATTGGGATAATTTTTTTGAAAAGTTTGAACAACTGAATCTGGCATTTATATACCACAGAGAAGTGCCGGGTAGTTCAATGCCTGGTGATGCTTATAGATTTATTAAACGTGAAGTATAATAGACTCGTAATTCGTAAAGAAAGGAAATATGATCAAGATCGCATGCCATGACGTTAGTGACTTAAACTGCCCATTCGAAGCCGCAGACGAAACGGATGACGGGGTTAGGCAACAGATGATTGACCATTTTTTGGCAGAGCACGGCGAACAAATGGACAAGATGGATGAAAAAGAAAAAGATCGGATGTCAGAAAAATTAGAAGAATTAATAACTGCCGGTCCCATTCTCTAAACAAAAAAATCGGCTTAGCGGCCGATTTTTTGTAACTTCAATAATGCCTCCAAAAAGTAATAGTCGCCCCATATTGTTCCACTGTCATACTCGCCAACCCTTTTATTGTAGGTACCATGAAGTAAGACGCTAGGATAGTTTCCGCTGTAATAATTTTTTGAGGCAAGCTCTGACAGAATATCGGTCGCGCCGTTAATGAAGCGACTCCGCTGTTGTTGTTTTGGTTCTTGTGCCGCTAACTCCAATAATCCCGAGGCTGCGATGGCTGCCGCTGAACTATCGCGAGGCTCCGTGTTCTTTTGTGGCGCCTTGAAGTCCCAATAGGGAACCTTATCTTTCGGCAGGTGATCCAAAAAATAATCAGCTGTCTTTTCCGCTGTTCTTAAGAACTTTGGATCTTTTGTTTCCCGATACGCCATCGCGAAACCATATATAGCCCATGCTTGTCCGCGGGCCCACACGGAGGTGGGGGCCATTCCTTGTGCCGTTGTCTGTCCTAATTTTTTTCCTGTTGACGGGTTGTAGGTTACGACGTGGTAGGTACTGCCGTCGGAGCGGACGAAATCGCGCATCGTTGTCAAAGCATGTGTCTGCGCCATTTTTTTCCAGTTCGGGTCACCACCGTTTCTTGCTCCCCAGAATAGAAGTTCTAAGTTCATCATGTTGTCGATTATTGTCTGATGCTGGCTTGTTTCCCAGGACTTAATGAGGCCGACTTTTTCGTTGTAACGTTTGGCTAACGTTCTTCCTGCATTGAGTAAAACCTTTTTATCTTGTTCGCGTGGAATGTTTCTATATCCATTGCCAAAGCTCTCGAAAATAATAAAACCCACATCATGGGTTGTGTTGTTGAATTGTTGGCTTTGCAGCTGAACCTGTCTTTTGCGAGCCGCTCCCGACCATGATGTCTTATGGCTTTGTTCATACAATAACCAATAGATCCCCGGCAAAAAACCGCTGGTCCAGCCGCTTGGAGCCGTCGTGACCCAGCGGCCTTCCTTTGTGGTAATTGGAAACTTTTTCAGCGGAGTCGTGTATTCGACATTCTGGTATGTTTTCTCAGCTTGTTTAAATATCTCGGGAATCCGGTTAATAAATGTTTGCCGGTCAGCAGCAAATACGAGCTGAGGGAATACTGATAACAGAAGCATAAAAATTGGCCATGCCTTACAATAGGTTGTATGCAAACTTTTTGTTTTTTGCGGAAGCATTGCTTACGTATTTTAACGGTTGGCTTGATTATCTTCCACCCCGCAACTTTGCAGGCAGCCGCCACAACCGTCACTCCAATCGATTGGCAACGCTTTCCCAGTAAACAGCCAGTAGACCCGATCTCTGCGACGTACCGGGAAATCCTCCTCAATTCCAACAAGTACGCGCTCACCACTTGGTGGGTGGAACGCGGTTATGCCAACCAAAAAGGAATGTTTTTGAATTTCGGGGGCAACGACGAAGCGAATATCCGGCCAGTTGCAGACCAGGCCTTTGCTTTGGCGGTTTCTTTCAAGACTGGCGCCTACGATGAAAGCAAAACCGGTGTCAAGAAAACAGTTGCATCGGGTAAATTGCGTAAGCTTGTTGCTTCGCTTGCATACCAGCACAAGGCAAACAAGACCGGAGGTTGGGGCAACTCTTGGCAAAGTGCCTTATGGGCAAGCAAGGCGGGATTTGCAGGCTGGCTAATTTGGGAGGAACTTTCTTCTGCAGAACAAAAGCAAGTAACGGAGATGGTTATTTACGAAGCAAACAGGTTCAATGTTTATCAACCACCATATTACCGTTCAAACACTGGCAAACTAAATTATCCGGGGGACACTAAGGCGGAAGAGAATTCATGGAATGCCATGATTCTTCAGATTGCAACTGGAATGTTGTCGAACCACCCAAACCGCAATATCTGGCGCACGAAAATGTTGCAGCTTCAGTTGTCTGCGTTCGCGCGCCCTCTCGATCTGAAAAGCGGCGAAATTTTCCATGGTCGTGCTTTGAATTCTTGGATCTCGGGATCCAATTTGAATAATGACGGTACCCTGGTTAACCAAGCACGTGTCCACCCGGACTACATGACAACAGTCTCACAAAACATTCATACTTCGTTGGTTTATGCGCTCGCTGGTTTTTCAATTCCCAAAGCTGCTTTCATCAACGCTGACATTATTTACAAGTCCCTTGTCGACCAAGAGTTTTCGCGCAAGCATATTTACAAATTGGGTTCGTCTGAAATCTTTTATCCAAAGGGTAACCTGTGGGGAGACAAACGAAGGATGAATTACTCGTTGTTGGATGTTCAGGCGCAAGTTTTTAAGTTCGACACTTTAGCAAGCAAAAGAGCTTCATACTGGATTCCTTTTCATACAAATATAGTATTGGATATGCAAAAACGTTCGAAGGATGGAAGGACATATGTTGCAGCAAGCGAAGATAAATATTCAGGGAGAGAGGCTTGGGTTGCGGATCTTGCCGCTCAAGCATACTTAACAAAGTGGTTAGAAAAACAAGGGGCTTTCAGAATTTCAAACGATAAATATCAATACGCTGTAGTTAAAAAATAAATAAAAAAGTTTAAAGAAGCATTATTTTGGCCGGGCCAAAGTATATATTTTAATATTGACATTTTATTAAAATAGGAGTATAATAAACCCTATTTTGATGAACTTTCCTCAATAGAATATAGGCTCTGGAGAAGAACCATGAACGTTTCCCGTCGCAGTTTTCTGAGGGGTGTTGCTGGTATCGCTGGCGCGTCCCTGTTCGGCCAACGCGAGGCGAAAGCCGAAGCCATTTTGAACCCTTGGAGCCAAACCCGTCCGGGGTATGTCGGCCGTCTCTATGTGAACGGTACACCCTCCGGTTCGGCGGCTCTCGTGGGTCACCGTGTTGTCCTAACGGCTGCGCATTGCCTGTATAATCCGCAAGTCCGCGGTCGTGGCGTGTGGCCTTCGTCGGTCGTCTTTTATCCCGCCGCCGGAACTCGTCGCGGGGAGATCTCTTTCCCCTACGGCGGTTACCGAGTCGTTCGTCACATTTTGGGACCCGACTGGATGCGGATTGCCCACGACGGAAGCAACGATGAGCTCACGAAAAACGATTGGGCACTGCTGATTCTGGACCGATCGGCTAGTGACAAAGTTGGTCACTTCGGCATCGGGTTTCGAGTGCCGACCGACATTACCATTCACGAGCTCGGGTATCCCGAACGTGGATATCCGCGCAACGAGATGCAGCACTACACTGCCACCCCGATCGGCTGGGATGAGCACCACTTCATTACCAGCGGACCCGCTTTGAGCGAAGTCCGTGGAATGAGCGGCGGCCCCTTCTACTTCTACAACGAGAGGGCCGATGCATGGAAAGTCTTCGCTATTCACAACTACCATGGTCCCAATAACGGCGTGTGGCGACACCGCCGGCTCACCGAAGACATCTTCGACTTGATCGAGGAGCTCCGGAAGCTCTAGTTCCTTGGAAAGCACAGACCCAGAAGGGCTGTGCGACGCGCACCCAAAAGGTGCGCGTTTTCTTTTATTTAAACTATTGACTTTTTATGAAATTACAATTAAAGTAATCCTTCGCAATTTTCGGTTTGTTCCCTTGATTCAATCCATGGGAGGATTAGCAGTGATATCGATCGACACCAACGATTTCGGGATTGCAGCGATTGCTGCATATCGTCCGCCTTGGCGACTGAGCAATGACTGGTTTTCGAACCATTCCGAACTCGGACGCAAGTTCGAACGTTTCACGGGCATTCGGGAGCGGGGCATCTCGCCGTTTCCGGAGGATGAAGTGGGGGCATTGGCAGTTCGGAATCTGGTTTCTGCCACCGGGTGCCGGCTCGACGACTGTGTCGGTCTCGTGCTGACCGCTTCTTCGATCGTTTTGCCGAAAGTCCTGAAGGATATGGGTTACCCCCAGCCCTTCGACACACCCCTTGTCGCTGCCCGGAAGATCTGCCGAAAATTGGACATCAATCCACCGGTGGTCTTCGGCGTTAATTGGGGGTGCAGCGGGTATGGTCTCGCGACGACGATCGCCCGGAAGTGGATGGCCAAGGATCTGCAGCGTAACCAGTTCATTCTGGTTGTGACAGCGAATTGCACTTCGCGCATCCTCGATTTCGGTGATCCGAAGTCCGGCCCTTTGTTCGGCGATTTTTCGACGGCTACACTGATCACCAGGGCGAACCACCCTTCCTTGCCTGCCCGGTTTCGGTTGGTCAATTCTTTTGCTCACTACCGGACGATCGAAGGTCCCTACTTCCATTACGAAGTTCGTAAGAACGTGTTGGAACCGCGTTGTAACGGTGGTAATCACCGTGTCGCACAGAAGGTTTGCTTCACGCTCGGCGAGACTCTCGCTGGAGTAGGATCGCCGATTGGCGCGGACGCCGCGGAGGCTATGGCCCAAACCGCCAGCGAGGGAATTTCTCAGGTGGAAATCCGTCCCGATCAAGTCGACTTTCTTGTTCCGCATCAGGCAGGGAAAAAGATTGGCGAATGGTTCGCCATGAAACTTCCCAAGGACCTGGGAAAGGCTGCTATTGTCGACGGCGTCGTCGCTGATAACGGGAACGTAAGTTCCTCCTCCATCCCCTACGCACTGCTCCAAAACTGGGAGAAGTTGCACGGGACCATTGTTTGCCCAATGGCCGGCGTCGGTCGGGGACAGAAAGCAGAAATGTCCCGGGGCTGCATCGTCCTGCA
>CAYNDL010000039.1:0-8800 GCA_964396115.1 uncultured Candidatus Saccharibacteria bacterium | reverse complement strand
GCAAAAGGTAAGTTCCGAGTATTCATGGATGCTGATAATTCTACGACCATTGATCATGTGGAACGTTTTTTCCCGATATTCAAGACGGAAGACTACGATGTAGTTATCGGCTCGCGGCATCTCAATGAATCTGATGTGGAGGTGCATCAAGTTTGGTACAAGGAAATGGCGGGAGATCTTGGCAATATCTTTATTCGGATGATGGCTGTTCCGGGAGTGTATGATACCCAGGCGGGTTTCAAAATGTTTAAGGCTGAAGTGGTGGAAAAAGTTTTCCCTCTTTTGACCATTGATCGTTGGGGCTTCGATATAGAAATTCTCGCTGCGGCGCGCCGGCAGGGCTACAGGATAAAAGAAGCACCGATAACCTGGATTAATGACCCAAACAGTAAGGTGTCTGCGAAAGCATATGTCGAAGTATTAGGGGAAGTAATCAGGATCCGCCGCAATATGTGGCGGGGTATCTACAATGCTTAGTGTTAAAGATTCATTTGACGGTTCGGAACTGCGCCAGGATCCCATAACAGAAAAATGGGTGGTTGTTGCTACAGGAAGGGGCAAACGTCCAAGAAAAGAAGAAAATAAGGAAAAGAAAGAACCGGAGAAATACGCTGCGGACTGTGCCTTTTGTAACTTTGATAAGTTTCCCCAGGCGAAAGAAAGCCTTTTTCTGCCAAACGAAAATGACTGGCGCGTAAAAGCATTTCCAAATAAATTTCCAGCATTCACACCAAAAGACACAATCGGGGAACGGGAAGAAGGTATTTTCCGGGTAAGAGAGGGAGTTGGTTTCCACGAGGTGATAACAATGAAGGAGCACAATTCTTATCCGAGCAGTGCTACTGATCTCGATCTGATGCTTTATCTAAAGGCTATGCGGGAGCGTTACCTGGAATTCTCCAAGAAGCCAACTGTTAACTATATACAAATCATAGAAAACCATGGACGAGACGGCGGTGCTTCCATGGAACACGTTCACGCCCAAATATTTGCGATACCAATTGTTCCCACAGACGAAGTATTGGATCTTCTGGTTGGTGCGGAAAAATATTTCCGCAAGAACAAGCGTTGCGGCTATTGCGACATAATTGATTATGAAAGGAATAAGGGGACGCGTGTCATCTATGAGAATGATTTGTTCGTGGTGCTTTCGCCGTTTACGCCGCGCGTTGGCTACGAGCAATGGATTCTGCCGAAGGAACATCATCCTGGTTTTGAAAGGTTAACTGATCTGGAGCTGCCTTATCTTGTTCAGGCAATGCAAGTGGCGACGCGTGGAATTAAGAAAGTTCTTGATGATCCTGCATATAACATGTACCTCTATTCATCTCCTTGTGATGATATTGGTTCCTTCTATCCCCGTGACCAGTACTCAAACTTCCACTGGCAAATCCACATTCTTCCACGGCAAAGTGTATGGGCCGGATTTGAACTGGCAACTGGTGTTGAAATAACATCCGTTTTACCGGAAGAGTCAGCCAAGGCTCTTCGAGAAGCAGTTAATAAATAAATATCATGGAAAAGCAGACACTAGTTATCGCGAATTGGAAAATGTACTTAAGCGCTTCTGCCTCTCAACGGGCAGCAGAAAGTTTCCTTGGACTATTGAAGGAAGACATCAATACCGATGTTGTTATATGTCCGGCTTATACGATGCTCGCACCTCTAAAAGAACTATTTACTGGTACAAAAGTCCAGTTAGGTGCGCAAGATGTTCATTATGCGGAAGAGGGGGCTTACACCGGTGACGTCTCTGTGAGCGAAATAAAGGAATTTGCGCGTTACGTTATTGTGGGCCACTCAGAGCGACGGCGTTATCACGGCGATACAGACGAAATGGTAGGGGAAAAAGTAAGGCTCCTTTTACGAGGTGGAATGCATCCGATTATCTGTGTGGGAGAGACAGCAGAAGAGCGTGAAGCCGGGGAAACAATTAATAAGATTCGGCAGCAGGTTGCAACGATATTGAACGGGCTACCAACACTCGATTTTCCCCGTATTATTTTTGCTTACGAACCGATCTGGGCGATCAGTCCTGGGCTGGGACATTCTGCTCCACAGCCAGAAACAATGGAAGTGGCGGAAGTTGTTAACCTGATCCGAAAAGTGATTTCAGAGATGGGCGGCGGCCGGTATTTGGAGAAAATACGTGTTCTTTACGGAGGCAGTGTCTCCTCCAAAACCGTAAAGTCGTTTGTCAAAGAACCAGGTGTTGATGGGGTATTGGTTGGGAGCGCTTCCGTCAAACCAGCAGAACTTATTGCAATTATTAAGGAAGTCGAATCATGCCGCTCGTAAAACCGCACGATATTTTTAAAAAAGCTTATGTGGAAGGTTGGGCACTCGGGGCTTTTAATACCTCCAACTTAGAAGTAACTCAGGCTATCGCTTGGGCGCTTAAAGAAAAAAAATCTCCCGGGATAATCCAAACTTCTGAGGGAGCAATCGAGTATGCGGGCCTTGAAACTATTCGCGACATAATCCGTGACACAGCTAACTCTGTTGGTGTCCCGGTCATTATTCATCTGGACCACGGCAAGTCATTCGAAATTGCGGAAAAATGTATTCTCGCTGGCTACGATTCCGTGATGATTGATGCCTCCAGCCTTCCTTTTGCGGAAAATGTTGAGGTAACGAAAAAAGTAGTCGAACTGGCACACACACATAATGTTTGGGTCGAGGGTGAAATTGGCGCAATTCAGGGCAAGGAGGGAATGCTCGCGTCTGATATTAAATTGGAAGATTCCCTTTTGACTGATCCTGACCAAGCAGCGGAGTTCGTAAAACTAACGGGGGTTGATGCGTTGGCCATATCAGTTGGGACCCTACACGGCGCTTTTAGGGGTGAAGAAAAAATCCGTTTCGAACGTCTTAAACAAATTAAATCAAAAGTTTTCATTCCCTTGGTGTTGCATGGTGCCTCAGGTTTGCCGGAGTCGGACCTTTCCGAAGCGGTAAAGTATGGTGTGAGCAAGGTAAATATCGACACAGAACTTCGCGAAGCTTTCCACGATACTATTATTGAAAACGAGGGTAAACAAATTTCTGCCAAGTCTGTTGATCCGCGAAAAATGTTGGCTCCTGGTAGGGAAGCAGTAAAACAAGTTGTAATACAAAAAATAGACTTATTGGGTAGTGCAGGAAAAGGATAATTAAAAAAGCCTCACGGCAGCGGTGTGCGCGTGAGGCGGAAGTTTGGCTAGTTCAGCAGGAGAAAGACGGTCAGGCAACTTTGATGGACGTGGGCGGGATTTCGATGTCCATAGTTACTTGATTTTGCTGGTCACCCAGGGGCTGGCCGTCGGGGCCGGTCTTCGCGTCGTCGCGAACGATACGGATTTCTGGGGGTGCCTGAATGCCAAGCTGGACGATGTTGCCGCTGATCCTGACCACGGTGACCTTAATCTTATCACCGATCAGAATCTGCTCTCCCTGCTTTCGGCTGAGTACTAGCATGTCGGAACTCCTTTCCGATGTTAGGACTGGGTCAAGAGAGTCCAAGGAACAGTAACTAGGGAAGTATTATATTCTCTTTTACAGACTTTGTCAACTCTAAACGGTGGGGATTATAATTCATCCATGACTACAAAAATTGCTATCAACGGGTTCGGCCGCATCGGTCGCGCGGCATTAAAAATTGCGCTCGAAAAACCAGACGTCGAGATCGTCGCGATAAATGACCTAACAGATACAAAAACTCTGGCTCATCTTCTCAAGTACGATACGATATACGGCCGGTACAGTAAGACAGTAACTCATGACGATAAACATCTAATAATTGACGGTAAGAGTATCCCGGTTTCCGCGGAAAAAGATCCTGCCAATTTGCCATGGGCTGAATTATGGGTTTCGGTTGTTTTAGAGTGCACGGGCTTCTTTACCACTCGTGAAAAAGCAAAAGCCCACTTGGCAGCAGGAGCGAAGCGAGTTGTGATTTCGGCTCCCACAGATAGTCCTGACGTCGAAACGATAATTTTGGGTGTCAATGAAGATAAATTGGCCACCCAGGACATTGTATCCAACGGTTCTTGCACCACGAACTGTATTACGCCCGTTGCGGCCATCATTGAAGAAAATTTTGGAATCGAAAAAGCCATGATGACAACCGTCCATGCCTTGACTGCAACCCAAAATTTGGTGGATACCCCCTGCAAGGATCTGCGTCGCGGCCGAGCTGCTGGTTACAATATTGTCCCCACAACCACCGGTGCCGCGAAGGCGACTATCCAGGCATTGCCCGTATTGGAGGGAAAATTCGATGGCCTTTCGATCCGTATTCCAATCCCTGTTGTTTCGATGGCGGATTTTTGCATCGTAACGAAGAAGGATACTACAAAAGAAGAGATAAATAAGGCAATAAAAAATGCCGTGGGAAGCCCCTTGTACCAAGGAATAGTGACGTTCACTGAAGAACCGGCAGTTTCCAGCGATTTCATTGGTGATCCTCACTCTGCCATTGTTGATCTGGAACTTACCAACGTTGTTGCCGGGAACCTTATCAAAGTGGTTGCCTGGTACGATAACGAATGGGGCTATGCCAACAGGCTAGTTGAACAGGGTATTGCTGTCGGAGAGCACGCCTAAAAGAACTACCGTGCAAGACCTCCGTACGATCAGTGAAGAAGTTGATGTCCGTGGCAAGCGGGTGTTTGTCCGTATTGATTCCGATGTGGCAATTAGTGCTGCAGGTGAAGTCGAGCCTGGAGGAGAATTCAGGCTCTTTGGGTGTACCGAAACTGTTCTCGACCTCATTAAAAGGGGAGCTCGGGTCATCCTGGCGGGGCACGTCGGGCGTCCCGATGGCAAGGTCGTTGAACAGCTTCGCACAAAATATGCCGCAGAGAGGCTTGCAAAGCATTTCGGTGTTCCGATCAGAGCCCTCTCTGTAGTGGTTGGGCCCGAAGTAAAAGAAGCGGTCTTCGGGATGAATGATGGAGAAATTATTTTTTTAGAGAATTTACGATTCGATTCCCGGGAGGAAAAAAATGATCCGACATTTGCCAGCGAGTTGGCCAGTCTTGCCCAAGTTTATGTTGATGAATCTTTCGCTAATTCCCATAGGGACCATGCGTCAGTTACAGGAATAACGGAATATTTACCCAGCTACGCCGGCAAGCTTTTTGCGAAAGAGATAAATACGCTGGAAAGTGTTCTGGTAAATCCCAAAAGGCCCGTCGCCGCAGCGATTAGTGGCGCAAAGATTGAAACAAAGGCCGCGTTACTTGTGAACCTGCTTCCGCAGATCGATTTTCTTCTCACTGGCGGGGGAATTGCCAATATGTTCATCCAGACTCAGGGAATACAAATTGGCCGTTCGATTGCTGAACCATCCATGGAGCAGGTCACAAAGGACTTGTGGGAAAAATACAAAGAAAAGATTTATGTTCCATCGGATGTTCGTGTTGCGCGAAAGAACCCTCAGACTGGCAAGGACGAGGCAGTAATATTAAATATAGAAAGTGTAACGGCGGAAGACGCGATATACGATGTCGGGCCAATGACTCTCGCCAAGTACTGCAATGTTCTTAGCATGGCCAAGACCTTTGTTTGGAATGGTCCGATAGGGAAAGTGGAGTTACCCGATTTTCAGGAAGGAACACGCGCACTGGCAAAGTGTGCTAGGTCGCTCGATGCCTTTTCGATCGTTGGCGGTGGCGATACTGTTGCAGCTCTGTATAATATGAAAAGCCTGGAGGGTTTTGCCCATGTTTCAACTGGTGGTGGTGCAATGATTTCGTTCTTACAAGGTGATAAGTTACCTGCAGTTGAAGTTCTTCGTTCTTAAATTTATATAAAGATGTCAAAAATCAAGGAAATATTTGGTCAGGAAATTTTAGATTCCCGGGGAAACCCGACAGTAAAGGTTAGTGTTAGGTTGGAAGATGGTTCGATAGGCGAAGCCTCGGTTCCTTCGGGCGCTTCTACTGGAAGTCACGAAGCACATGAACTCCGTGACGGAGACGCAAAACGCTACCTTGGAAAAGGAGTTTTGAAGGCAGTTGGAAATGTTAATACCGAAATCGCCAATCTTCTGGTCGGTAAAGACGCAAGTGACCAGGCAGGATTAGACAAGGCAATGAACGAGTTGGATGGTACAAAAAATAAGTCGCGGTTAGGTGCGAATGCAATCCTTGGTGTTTCATTGGCCGTAGCGCGGGCTGAAACGGTAGCAGAAAAATTGCCGCTTTATACATACCTCAGAAAATTAAGCGGTGAAAAAAGTGGATATGTCTTGCCGGTTCCGATGATGAATGTGGTAAACGGGGGACGACATGCGGATTCGGGACTTGATGTGCAGGAATTCATGATTGTACCTCAGCGGGACACGTTTGCAGAAAGGCTAAGAATCGGCGCTGAAGTATTTCATAATCTGGGAAAGTTACTGAAGAAACAAGGGCATTCCATTGCGGTTGGCGACGAAGGAGGTTATGCGCCTCACATCGAACGTAACGACGAAGTGTTCACTCTTCTATCGAAAGCGGTTGAAGAAGCCGGATATGAGGCTGGTAAAGACGTTAAGTTTGCTGCAGATGTCGCCGCAAGCGAGTTCTACAGCAAGGAAGAAACAGCTTATGTTCTCAATGCTCCGGCTGTTAAGCTGCCTCGGGAAAGATTGATTTCCCTTTACGGAGAATGGGTCAAAAATTATCCTATTTCTTCAATCGAAGATCCTTTATTTGAAGATGACTGGGAAGGATGGACAATGGCAACAGAAAAACTCGGTGGCAATGGGCTGCAGATCGTTGGCGATGACTTTTTTGTTACCAATATCGAGCGTTTGGAGAAAGGAATAAAAGAAAAAGCCGCCAATGCAATACTTATCAAGGTGAACCAAATCGGTAGCCTTTCAGAGACTCTCGCGGCAATCGCATTGGCCCAAAAGAACAATTATGGTGTTGTAATTTCCCATCGTTCAGGAGAAACATCGGACACATTTATTGCTGATCTTGCCGTTGCAACAAATGCCGGGCAAATCAAAACTGGCAGTTTGTCCCGCAGTGAACGAGTCGAGAAATACAATAGACTGCTGGCGATCGAAAAAGAACTGGGTTAACCAGAATCTTTTGCATGATCAAATCCAGGTACCAGTGGATCAGCAAAAACGGTAAAAGTATTTTTTCTGACAGTGTAGAAGACACAGTAAGTTTCTTGTTGACGAATAGGAACCTTGGAGATGATCAGGAGTATGAAAGCTCCTTCCATGATCCTTACTTGCTACCTGATTTCAGCCGTGCCATTGAGCGAGTCTTTGCAGCACGGGATAAGGGAGAAATAGTGGCAATTTACGGTGATTACGATGTCGACGGCGTTACCTCCACAGCAATCTTATTTGAGACGCTAAATATTCTTGGTATAAAAGTCGAGGCATTTCTTCCTCACAGGGAAGACGACGGCTACGGTATATCATCGGATGCGTTAAGGAAAATAAACAAAAAAACGTCACTCCTGATAACCGTCGACAACGGTACAAGTGCCCATTCTGCTGTTGCTAAGGCTGTGGAGAGCGGTGTTGATGTGATTGTCATCGACCACCATTCAGTCCAGGGTCAATTGCCGCAGGCTCTTGTTGTTAATCCACACCGTGAGGATAATAAATATCCGTTTATTGAACTCTCGGCTGCCGGTCTAGCATTTAAATTCGCCCAGGCAGTGTTTCAGCGAATCGGTCGCGAAGGGGAAGAAAAGTGGTTACTCGATCTTGCTGCTCTCGGAACTCTTGCAGACCGTGTTCTTATGCGTGACGAGAATCGGGCGATTGCCCGGTTTGGCCTAAGGGTTGTTCAAGTCACCAGGAGAGTCGGTCTGATTGCGCTGATGGCTCGCTCGGGACTGACTAGGAGCAAATCTGATGCCGAAGAACTTACCTTTAAAATAATCCCCCGTTTAAACGCGGCTGGCCGGATGGAACATCCCGACCTGGCATTTCGTCTTTTGACCACAAAAGATACCAAAGAAGCGGAAGAGCTCGCCCAGAAGCTAGACCAGCTGAATTCTGCAAGAAAAAAGATAACTGATAAGGCAGTATTCGATATCAAGGAGAAGCTGGTTCGGGCCATGCCTTTACCGGAAATTATTTGTGTAGCAGGCGACTGGCCTGCGGGTATTCTCGGAATATTGGCTGGGAAGATTGCCGATGACTTAGGAAGGCCTGCAGCGGCAATTAGTGTTGGCGAAGAAAATTGCACTGGATCTATTCGGGGAAACGGGGTAGTAAATATTGTTGATG
Organism: uncultured Candidatus Saccharibacteria bacterium; assembly: GCA_964396115.1. Lineage (GTDB taxonomy): Bacteria > Patescibacteriota > Andersenbacteria > UBA10190 > CAIZMI01 > CAYNDL01. The sequence continues at coordinate 573 of CAYNDL010000039.1, read as the reverse complement.
TGCTGCAGGGATTCTCTAGTGTTTTCTCTAAGTTTGGCGGACATCATGAGGCAGGAGGTTTTTCTTTTCCGCTTGGATCATTGGGAAAAGTCGAAGAATATTTTTCGAAGATTTCTTTCTCAAATGAGACCGTCGTTCCTTCGCTCGAATACGATCTTTCTGTTTCCCCCAGGATCGTAGGACAAAAATTGGTTAAGGGGTTAGGGGTGTTGGAACCGCACGGGGAAGGAAATGATAAGCCAGTTTTCCAGCTGCATAATATGCGTGTTGAAGACCTGCGAATGATGGGCGCCACAAAAGAACATGTGCGAATGTCACTTAGCCATGAGCTGCTTCCATACGGCAACATGACTGCGGTAGCATTTCGCTGGAAGGATCGTCAGTTGCCTGAACTGGGCACATTCGTCGATGTTGTTGGAGAATTTAGGGTGAACGATTTTAATGGGAGTATCGACCTGCATTTGAAAGACATCAGGACGGCAGTTGAAGAAGAGGCGAAAGTAATGGAAAATTTACTGGTAAGAAATAATTAACAATGAAAGCAATTATTCATACGGATGGTGGTTCACGTGG
>CAYNDL010000038.1:0-9194 GCA_964396115.1 uncultured Candidatus Saccharibacteria bacterium | reverse complement strand
GTGTGCCTCCTTTGCTTTGGAAAGAACCATCCCTCGGCGGTGCTGTAGGAAGAAGTGAGGGTGTCGGAGAGGGTGTCGCGGTGGGCGTCGGTTCCGGTGTTTCTGGAACCTCAGGCGTTGGTGATGTTTCAGCTGTTTTGTTGCGTTCTGCCACTCTAGCCAAATAAAAACCCGCTGCAGTAACGCCGGCGATTATTAGAACCCCTACGATAGCTATAATTAAAATTTGCCTTTGCATATATTTATTAAAATCTTATCCCCACACCTAACTCCCCAAAGGGGAGTCAGGATGTGGAAACATCTTCGATTAAATAGTGAAGACGTTCTGTAGGCTGATGTTGATCATCTGCTGAATGGTCGAACCGAGATTGGACCATGAGCTTGTCGCCGTTACTGGAAAGAAGCTAATGCTTCCGTCGGCGTGGGTCGAACCGCTAATAGACTGCGATTGACCTGGGTCCCAAACAGCACCAACGTTGCTCTGTTGAGCGAGACCTTGGTTGTTAGTTACCTGCTTTCCACCAAACCATATTCCTTCAAAGGTTCTGGCTTGTTCTTGGAATTCCATCGGGACGTGAGATACGCCTGTCTGGTTTTGGTCAACCTTAGCCATTGTGTCCCCAGATGCATTTGCGCATCCAGACGTGGCACATGACCAACTCAAACCGGCTCCTGTTTCGAGCCTTTGGTTCTGCTGACCAACTTTGGCATATTCATGCTGTTGTCCAGCTGCTTGAGCTTGAGCTTTTGCATCTCCAACAATCACCCATGAGTTTGTTTCGGCTGACTGGTTCATATGAACCGGAACAACTGAAGTAACTTCCTGGTGTTGGTTAACTGTCATGGTGCTCCATGCAGAGGCTGCAAAAGCCCCTGAAGGCATTACAACTGCCACCAAGGCCAACATGGCCGAAGAAACTGGTATTAAAGATAGTAATTTTTTCATTTATGTTTACACCGCCTTTCGTAATAAAATCTAAACACTTTCCCCCCGTAGGGTCTGCATATTATAGCTTAAAACCATAGTCAAGTGACTTAAATCACTTTTGTGTACCTTGACATCCACTCATTGAAACCTATATATGTATGTTTGGCACTCGAAAGCGAAGAGTGCTAATATGAAAATCACATCAATTCAATGACTGAGCGACAAGATAAAATTTTAAAAGCTTTGATTGCAGAATTTGTGAGGACAGCCGAACCCGTCGGTTCGGAGTTGCTTACTGAGAAGTATCGATTGCCTTATAGTCCTGCGACAGTGAGAGCTGAGTTGGCAATGCTGGAAGAGTTAGGGTTTCTGGCCCAGCCTCACACCTCGGCCGGCCGGATTCCCACAGACCAAGGGTACAGATATTTTGTTGATCAAACTATTACTGAAGAGGAAATTTCCAAGAACGAACTTATGCGACTGAAACAAGAGATATTGAAGATGCAGGTTCAATACAACAAGCTCGCCCGGGGGACAGCACGGCTGTTGGCAAGTCTATCCCAAAACCTTGCGGTGGCTGGTGTTATTGATAGGGACGAATTGCACGAGGCGGGGTTGTCAGAGCTTATACGTGAGCCTGAGTTCTCAGAAGCAGAACCGCTATTGGAAGTATCACGGGTTTTAGATGCGATTGAAGATAATTTCGAGAATTTTACTCAATCTGTTTCCAACCGTCCTACTGTTTATATCGGTGGTGAAAACCCGTATGTTGAGTCATCTCGTTTGAGTTTGATGCTGGCTACTTGTGATCTCCCATCCGGAGAGAAGGGTTTACTGGCGATTATCGGTCCAACAAGGATGCGGTACGACAAGAATATTAAGCTCCTGCAGGCGCTCTCGAGGGCAATTGAGGAGGGAGAGGATTTATATGAGTAAAAGTGACGGCCTTAGTTCATCCTTAATTCACGGGTTAATTCCGAAGAAGAAGGACGACGCCGAAAAATATTTGGAGGGGTGGAGGCGTGCTCGTGCTGATTACGAAAACCTTCACAACAGGCTAGGGGAAGAAAGGATTTCGGCAAGGCGAGATGGAGTCGAACGTACGTTGAGAGAACTGTTGGTGGTCCTGGATTACTTTGATGCCGCATTCTCATCTATTCCCGAAAACATCAAAGACGACCAATGGGTGAGTGGTGTGGTGAATATTCAAAAGGCGTTCTTGAATTCATTGAACAACTTAGGAGTTAAAGCAATCGATAGCGTTGACGTGCCTTTTGACCCCACTTTCCATGAATCTCTCGGCTACGTAACAGATGAAAAAATCAAAGAAGGAAATGTGGCTGTAATTGTTGCGAAGGGTTACGAATACGAAGGAAAAGTATTGCGTCCGGCCCGGGTGAGGGTCTCGAAAAATAACTAATTTAATCAATAAATAATTAATGATATGTCGAAAATATTAGGTATCGATTTAGGAACAACAAATTCATGTATGTCTGTCGTAGAAGGTGGCAAACCGCGGGTACTGGAGAACCGTGAGGGAGCCAGGACGACACCATCGGTAGTGGCAATGTCCCGCAATAATGAGCGCCTGATTGGTGTAACGGCGAAAAGACAGGCCATAACAAATCCGGAGAATACACTCTTCTCCATTAAGAGATTAATCGGAAGGAAATTTTCCGATCCAGAAGTCCAAAAAGACAAAGAACTCCTTCCATATGAAGTGAAAGAGGGTTCTGATGGGAATGTGGAAGTGAAAATGGGGGATAAGTGGTATAAGCCGCTAGAGATTTCCGCAATGGTTCTGCAGAAGTTAAAAAGTGATGCGGAAGAGCGCCTTGGCGAGAAGATAACGGATGCAGTCATCACTGTCCCCGCATATTTTGATGATTCGCAGCGTAAGGCAACGAAAGATGCGGGTACCGTGGCTGGTTTTAATGTGAGAAGGATTATTAATGAACCAACCGCCGCCGCTTTGGCATACGGGTTGGATAAGAAAAAGGAAGAAAAAATTGTTGTTTACGATCTTGGTGGCGGAACTTTCGACGTCTCCGTGCTAGAGGTTTCCCAGGACACCATTGAGGTAAAAGCCACACACGGCGATACGCACTTGGGCGGTGATGATTTTGATCAAAAGATAATTGATTGGATTGCGCAGGAGTTCCAAAAACAGTATGGAATTGACCTTACGAAAGACCAAGTTGCCTTACAAAGGCTCAAAGAATCTGCGGAAAAGGCCAAGATTGAACTCTCCACTACAATGGAGACCGAGATTAATCAGCCTTTCATAACAACTGATGCGACTGGGCCGAAACACCTGCTATTGAAGTTATCGCGAGCAAAGATGGAGGAACTTGTCGGAGAATATATCGCGCAAACGGTTGAAATCAAACAGAAGGCAATTAGCGAAGCTAAACTCAGTCCCTCAGACATTAATGAAGTGGTGCTTGTCGGCGGTATGACGCGTATGCCGAAAGTTGTTGAAGAAGTTGAAAAGTTTTTCGGTAAAAAAGCCCATAAGGACGTTAACCCCGATGAGGTGGTTGCTATTGGAGCGGCTATCCAAGGCGGAATCATGCAAGGCGACGTGAAAGACGTACTACTGCTCGACGTTACGCCTTTGACTCTTGGGATCGAAACTTATGGTGGCGTACGAACTCCCTTGATAACAAAGAATACGACTGTTCCCACAAAGAAAACGCAAGTCTTCTCAACTGCGGCTGATAACCAGCCACAAGTGGAGATACATGTGTTGCAAGGTGAAAGGGAAATGGCTGCCGATAATAAGTCATTAGGCAGGTTTATTCTTGATGGTATTCCGCCAGCTCCTCGTGGAATTCCACAGATCGAAGTTACATTTGATATCGATGCCAATGGAATCCTCACCGTATCGGCTAAGGATAAGGCAACGAATCGTGAACAAAAAATTACTATCCAAGGATCATCTGGGGTTTCAAAGGAAGAAGTCGAAAGAATGAAGAAAGAAGCGGAAGAGCATGCCGCAGAAGATAAGGCACGCAAAGATAAAGTTGAGGAAAAGAATAAGGCGGAGGCGATGATTTACTCTACGGAGAAATTCCTAAAAGAAACTGGAGACAAGGTGCAAGAAGATTTAAAGAAGACGATCACAGAGAAGTTGGATGCGCTTAAAAAAGTAGCGCAAGTTGAATTCGACAAGATCGATGTTGCGGCAGTAAAAAAAGCAGCTGAAGAACTTGACCAGACTGTGCAGAAGGCGGGCGCAGCAATGTACCAACAAAACCAGAACACGACCCAGGGACCAAACCAGGGTTCAACGGGTTCCGCTGGCACTGACGGAAAGACCGTTGAAGGGGAGGCAGAAAAGAAATAATAACTAAGTCGGAGCGGCGGCACTTTGCCGCCGCGACCGGCTAGTCAAAAAAGCATGGCTAAAGACTACTATCAAATTTTGGGTGTTGAGCGTAACGCAAGCGACGACGATATCAAGCGTGCGTTTAGAAAATTGGCGCACCAATACCATCCCGATAAGGGTGGAGATCAGGAAAAATTTAAGGAAATCAATGAAGCCTACCAAGTGGTTGGCAATCCCGAGAAAAGAAAGCAGTACGACCAGTATGGTCAGACATTTGAAAATATGGGCGGTCAAGGTGGATTTGGTTTTGATCCGTTTGGTGGGCAAGGAGGGTTCAACGTGAACTTTGAGGATCTTGGTGGTTTTGGTGACATCTTTTCGCAATTCTTTGGTGGGGAAACAGGGCGTGGAAGAGGTCGCACCAGAGGGAGGAACCGTGGATCTGATCTGCAGGTTGAGTTAACTATTGATTTTAAAGAAATGGTCCATGGCGCTAAAAGGGACCTTTCACTTAATAGGCTTCGGAAATGTGAACATTGCAAAGGTAATTTAGCTGAACCCGGAACTAAAATAGTTGAGTGTAAGACATGCGCTGGTCGTGGATTTGTTAGGAAACAAACCTCCACTATTTTGGGAACAATAATGCAAGAGGTAGTTTGCGCTGAGTGTCACGGAGAAGGTAAAAAAGCGGAAGTTCCGTGTAAAGAGTGTCACGGAGAAGGTCGCACGAGAAAAGTCGAAACTCTCGTGGTGAAAATTCCAGCAGGAATTGAAGACGGAATGAGGATTCGTATTTCCGGGGAAGGCGAAGCGGCACAGTTTGGTGGCGATGTTGGGGACCTGTATGTATCAGTAAAAGTAAGGGAAGACAAACGTTTTGTTAGAGATGGTTTTGACTTGCGTTCCACTCATAAGATCCCTTTTGTGACTGCTGTTTTGGGCGGTGAGATTCAGGTAGAAACTGTAGATGGAAAAGAAAAACTGGAAATACCAAAAGGTGCGCAATCAGGCACGGAATTACGTTTAAAGAGTATGGGCGTGGGGCAGGGGCTCCAAGGGAACGATAATAAGCGGGGAGACCATATAGTGAAAATAGAAATTGCCGTGCCCAAAAAAATATCGAAGAAGCAGGAACAGTTATTGCGTGAATTCGAGACGGCAGAGGGAAAGAAGGTACTGGGGTTCTTCTAACATTAAAGGCCCTCACGCAGAGGGCCCTTTAATAACGAATAGGTATTAATTATATAGGATCGTAAACCCTTGTTGCTTCAAAGGTGTCAGCGTTAACAACCCGACCCTCTACTTGTATTCTCTGGTAATTTGCCTTTACGTCTTTGGATTTCTCCGTGCTGCCTAAATGCATAAATAATGTGTCAGTGTTGTAATAGATCGTTATTACTTTTTCGACATACTTTTCCGGTTTGTAGTTAGTGGCTCCCACCATCATTGTCATCACTTTTGTTTCATCGTTAATGCTCAGCATTTTCCCCTTGACCTTAAAGAGCCTTGGGCTGACCACGACTTTTTTTGCCGTGAAAGAGTTATCTGACTTAACAGTTCCAGTGATGCTGACTTCTTCACCAACAGCAAGGTTCCCTTGGTTCACCTTAACCATTTTTCCAGCGTCATTTGGCTTTAAAATCTGGGCTTGGTTTGTCTTAACTGTTTTTGGCCCATTAGTGACGAGACTAGATGCGCTTTTGGAAATATGTGTAAAGGTAATGTTCAAACTACCGTCAGTCGTCTTGTTTTCCGTTATGATTCCACGTCCGGTAAAAGTGAAACGGTTGGCAGCGTTAGCTGTTATGTAAGCAAGACTGAAAACACCAATGATGATTGCTGTAATTGCTCCTGAAAAAATAGCAGCTCGTTTTGATGTTTGGTTCATAGATTATTTGTTAGGTGTGGAAAGATGTCTTAATTATGCCACAGATCGGCACACATGTTGTTACATATATAACAAAGTATAAGATCGGCAATCATTGACAAAAACCAATAAAACGAGTATAATGAGCTGTTTTTGGTGGGCATTGCCAACCCGAAACAGTGTATATTTCCCAACTTTGGAGCCTAGCGCTCCGGACGGTGAAAACCGTTTTTTTACAGAGGAGTTACTCATGAGTCACGCGATTCCGGTTCGGGCTGTCGTTGTCCACTCCATGGAACAGATTGCGCATTTGGACGAAGCGGTGGCGATTGCCATCCTGCGCATGTTCGGCGAAGAACGCTACCCCGGCATCAAGGATGCCCCGATTGTCACGTTCGACCCGTCCGTTCACGGGAAGCTGGACGACCTGGAGCGCGGCTATCTTCTGTTGGGGGTCGGAGGCAGTTCGTTGGATGACCACCCGCATTCAGATTTCCGCGACCACTGTTCAACCACGCTGGTGGTCAAAGACCTCGGTCTCGAGGGAAACGAGTTGCTCGGCAACCTCGCTCGCCTCGTATTGGCCTCCGATCGCGGCGGCAGCTTCCATGTTTGGCACGCGGAAGCCGTTATCAAACGGCTCGCGAAGGTTGCGACCATGGAAGACATTCTTGAGATCGTTAGTTGCTATCTCGATGCCTACCTCGCGACCGGTAACAACGGCTGCTCGAAGCCCGCCTATTCGTTCGATGAGTTGGCTACGATCTCCCTGGTTTCGCAGTTCGGTGACGGCAAGATGCTCAACGGAACTGCGATCAAGGACGTGGAATTTTCCGGTGATTGGATCGAGGCTGCTCGTGAAGGGCGACTCGTGTTCACTGACCGGAGTGCCCAAGGTTACGAGGGTCCGGCACGTTTCGCTGCTGCTTTGAAAGAAATCGGTCTCTCGCAGAAGCGGGAATTCAGTGTACTTCTGCAGAATCTCCCGACCTGCGCTGAAAAGTCCCCCCCGCACCCGTTGCACATCGCTGCGATGGTCGAGACCATGCTGTCGGCGAACGTCGAATGGCAAACAGTCTTTGCTTTCGTCGATCGTTGGATGGCGGCCGAGTACGCCGACCAGAAGGAATTCGTCGAGGCACTGGACATCGTCCATGACACCGGCGAAACCATCCATGTCCGGAACAAATCCGGTCGGATGTTCTGCCTGGTCTACTGCGAGTCCGATAACAACTCCGTTGGACGGGCGGCACGGACCCCCGTTAAGTATGGCGGGGCTGGCGCCACGCTCGTCGTTATCCGGCGTAAGCAGTCGGGCGGCAACTGGTTCATCTCTCCCAATCATCGGGAGATTCAGAAGCCCCTGGATGGCGAGCAGGGCCCGATGGACTTGTTGGCAGAGCGGATCCGTACGGCCGAAATTAAGGCCCGGGGGTTGCCCAACTCCTATGCCCGAGATGTGCTTCGTTCAGACGGAATCCTTACGGGAGACGTCTGGTACTTCCAGCAGGGAACGGGTTTCCTGATGAACGGATGCCTGACCCACGAGTACGTTGAGCCATCGAGGCTCAGCAAGGAGCAGATTGTCGGGCTGTGCTGCGACTTCCTCAAGTGGGTGAAAGTCCCGTCGTTGCAGCACAACGGTGCTTCGCGCAATCGGCGTTGAGAGTTTTAGTTCCTTGGCAAATTGCCACCGGCAGGATATGATGTCCTGCCGGTATTTTTTTTGCCAAAAAAACAAATTTGCTGTTAAATAATGCTTGGTTTTGCGCCTATAGCTCAATTGGCAGAGCAGTGGCCTTTTAAGCCAACGGTTCCAGGTTCGATTCCTGGTGGGCGCACTAAATTTTACAATCCGGCTGTCGAGCCGGATTTAAAATTGTGTGAACAAAGCGAGCTACCTACGTAGCTCGCGTCAGGAATCGAAAGGCGGAGCATGTCCGGCAAATGCCGGACGCGAGCCGGGGATTGAGTCCGATTGTGGACAACTTATGAAGTTTTCGGTTGCTAATGAAAATACTAGTTACTGGTTAAGGCTCAGCCATTCTTTATTTTTGAACACATATATAGTTCTTGAAGAAAGGTATTGACAAATTATGCATACGGAGTATAATAATCCGTTATTTCATAAAGGAGGCTTTTGGGGTGTTTTACAGCGGCGGTGCTGCCCCTCCACAGTGCCGCCACTGTAGAACATGTCAGTAAAAGCTGACGATGTGAAAGAAGCTACATTGACGTTCGTTCAAAGTTAATATCATCAAATTACCATCTAGTTAGTGGAGAGGAGGACTCAACGATGCATAAGGTAGCCTGGCTTAGGCTGGACTATTGTTAGCACGGGGAGGACCCGCAAGGGGCCCGAACGCCCAGCCGCTCTAGTTCTTGAGAATCTCTAGGACTGAAGTGGCTGGGTAGGGGGAAAGAATATGCCGAGAGGCTTATTTTGCTCCTCTCCATCAACTAGGTGGTTTTTTATTTTCGGGAAAACAAATATTTTAATATTCATATTCCTTTGTGATATTTATCTTGTCGATAGGGGGCAGATCGGCTACGCTTTTACTTAATGATAAAAGAAACTACATATCGAACTAATACGTGCGGTTCACTCACAAAAGCTGATGTGGGCAAAGAAGTGGTGCTGTCCGGGTGGGTAGATACACGTCGTGATCACGGCGGAGTAATTTTTATTGATTTGCGGGACAGGTGGGGAATAACCCAATTGACTTTCCGTCAGGAAAACGACCCAAAGATATTTGAGGCAGGAAATAAATTACGCAATGAGTTCGTTGTTAAGATCAAAGGGAAGGTTGTCTCCCGGCCCGATGAAATGGTTAACGATAAATTGGCTACCGGGGCAATAGAAGTAGAGGTCACTGAAGCAGAAATACTAAGTACAGCAGAAACGTTGCCATTTGAGGTATCTGCTGAAACGAATGCGAATGAGGATATCCGACTCAAATACCGTTTTTTGGACTTGCGTCACAAACGTTTGTTGGACCTGCAGGTAAAACGCGATGCGTTGATGACCTTTATTAGGTCGTATATGCACGAGAAAGAGTTTGTTGAGG
>CAYNDL010000037.1:0-9551 GCA_964396115.1 uncultured Candidatus Saccharibacteria bacterium | reverse complement strand
TGTCATTGAGTTTCCCGACAGTGAAAAAAAGACGATAGAAATTGGTGAAAAGATCGGTGAGACAACAAATAATGTTGCCGAGTACAAGGCTATCATTCGCGCACTCAAAGAGGCGGCGTCACTGGGCGTGACGGATGCTGATTGTTTCTTGGATAGCGAGTTGGTTGTTCGGCAGGTCACGGGCGTGTACCGGATTAAGGACGCAAGGCTGGCTCTTCTTGCCCAAGAAATTAGGGAGATCAAGAAGCAAATCCCAAAGATCACGTATACTTCAATACCCCGAGAAAAAAATAAGCAGGCAGACAAGCTGGTAAATAAGGCATTAGACGGACTACAAGAAGCATCATAGTGTTGACTAAACTAGTAAAATAAAGTATATTAGTGCCCGCGGAGGGTGGTGGATGGTTGCTCGGCCTAGACCGAGAGGAACGTCCGGGCACCCGAAGGTTCACTTCAAAAGTGGCTCGACCAAAGAGGTTGGTAACGCCAACCGGCCGTAAGGCTAGGGACTCCACAAATGTGGGGCGAAGAGTGCAACAGAAACAAACCGCCGATGGCTTAGTTTCCAATGTGAGACGTCTAACGTTTCTAACTGAAACTAAGATCAGGTAAGGGTGAAATCGTGTGGTAAAAGCACACGCGGGATGTTAGTAATAATATTCCGGGGTAAACCCCTCTTGGTGCAATCGCAAGCTATGGTAGCGAGCTTCCCGTTAAGGGAGAGGCATGCTGTGAAGTATGCTCAAGATAGATGACCGTCGCTGGCTAAACTGCCCGCTCTTGTCAGTAGCCAGTACAGAACCCGGCGTATAGCCACCCTCCGCTAGAGCGTATTCTTTCTTGTTTTAATTTAGGAACAAGAGTTAACTTATAGGAAAGAGTACGTTCTAGAAACATGAAAAGATCAGAACTTTTTTTTGACGCAGTCCTGGTTCCGTTGGATTTTTTTGCAATCCTTTTCGCCAGTATTTTTGTCTACTACATACGTATTAGTCCTCAACTAAGGGCAATCCGTCCAGTATTGTTTGAACTTGAGCTGCCGTTCCGCCAGTATGTGGGGTTAGTTGCCGTTGTCGCTGTCCTTACGGTTATTATTTTTGCCGCACTTGGTTTGTATTCCATGGAAGCAACGCGCCGTGGTTTTGATGAGTTCACCCGTATTACTGCAGGGGGCACTTTGAGTGTTGCAACTATCATCTTGTGGATGTTTTTCCGGGCAGAACTGTTCCAGTCTCGTTTCATTATTATTGCGGCATGGATTGCATCCATCCTTTCCGTAACTCTTTTGCGACGCCTAATTCGTTTGTCTCAGATTTATCTTTTTGAAAAGGGAATCGGATCACATCTGGTCGTATTGGTTGGTTCATCGACTGTTACAGACCAGTTGAAAAGGCGCTTTATAGAGGATAAGCGCATTGGCTATGAGGTTTTTGGGTGTCTTCCTCAGGTAAACATCAAGGAATTGGAAGAAATAGTTCAGGGGTCAGTTATTGATGAAGTGATTCAGTGTGACCCCGCCATACCAGACGAAGATAATCTGGCACTTCTGGATTTTTGCGACGACCATAAAATTGATTACAAATACATTCCGAACCTCTATTCGACCCGTATCTCTAATGTGCATGCCCGCACTTTGGCCGGGTTTCCCTTGGTCGAGTTGAAAAGGACTCCTCTTGATGGCTGGGGGCGTGTGGTCAAAAGAGTTTTTGATTTAGTTGTGTCTACGATTGGCCTCGTTATTCTTTCGCCATTCTTTGCTTTTGTAGGCTTTCTCATTGCGTGGGATTCTCCAGGACCAATTTTCTTTAGTCAAAAAAGGATTGGCCGCAACCAGAAACCATTTTATATCATCAAGTTCCGTACGATGGTCAAAGATGCGGAAAAAATGAAGAAGGATTTGCTGACCAAAAATGAAAGGAAAGGCCCTTTGTTTAAGATGAAAAACGACCCGCGTATTACGAGAGTAGGGCGAGTTTTGCGAAAATACCGTATTGATGAAATGCCCCAACTCATCAACGTTATCAAGAATGAGATGAGTCTTATCGGTCCTCGCCCTCACCTGCCTGAGGAAATCGCCCAGTACCGCAAAGAACACCATAAGTTATTTACCATCAAACCGGGCATGACCGGCCTTGCTCAAGCAAGCGGAAGCTCCGAATTGTCTTTCGAAGAGGAAGCTACTATTGATATTCAATACATAGAACAGTGGAATTTGAAATTAGACTTGCAGATTTTTTTCAAAACTCTTTGGAAATTGCTCTGGGACAGGTCGGCAGTATAATTTTTCTTCACTCCTGATGTCCTAAAACTGGCTTAGAGACTAGACAACATCCGCCGTGTACAATCTCAGTTATGAGGATTGCTATCGTACATGACTATTTGACGCAGTTCGGAGGGGCGGAGCGGGTACTTGGGGTCTTAATGGACCTTTTTCCAAACGCGCCCGTCTACACGCTTTTGCACGATAAGAACGTGACTACTGGCAGGATAGACGGCTCCAGGATCAAAACCAGTTTTTTGCAGAAAATTCCTCTAGCCAGGTCTCGTCACCGGCTTTTTCCCTTGTTCATGCCTCTTGTTATCGAACAATTCGATCTCTCGAATTATGACATTGTTATTTCCGCCTCGCATTCATTTGGGAAGGGCGTAATAACTGGCCCGAACACTTTGCATATTTCCTACTGCTTTACGCCGATGCGTTATGTTTGGGACGATAGTCATCGGTATATAAGGGAGTTTTCTGTGCCTGAATGGATCAGGGCGTTTGTTCCTTTCCCATTAACTTATGTCAGGTTGTGGGATTCTTTTGCCGCCGATCGTGTAGACCGCTTTATTGCAATATCCGGTTTTGTCAGACAAAGGATAAAAAAATATTACCAGCGGGAATCGAACGTGCTTTATCCGCCTATCGACTGTTCAAATTTCTCCATCTCCACGGCAGTCGGCGAACGATATCTTGTTGTGAGCCGGTTAATGTCTTACAAACGCATAGACATTGCCATCGAGGCTTTTAATAGGCTTAAGCTTCCTCTTGATATCGTCGGTGTCGGTCCTGAAGAGGAAAAACTAAGGACGCTAGCAGGTGCAACAATTAAATTCCACGGCTTCCTGCCTGATGAAAAAATCAGCGAAATGTATAGCAAGTGCCGGGCTTTTATATTTCCACAGGAAGAAGATTTCGGGTTGACGCCACTGGAAGCAGCAGCGTCTGGCCGTCCAGTTGTGGCTTTTGCTGGCGGCGGCGCTTTAGAAACAGTTGTTGAGGGGAAGACTGGTTTCTTCTTTGATAAACAAACGGCAGAATCCCTGATGGAGGCGGTTGAGAAAGTGATGGCGACGGACTTTGACCCTGTGGCAATAAGAGAGCACGCATTGCATTTTAATAATGACCGTTTTAAAGTGGCATTTATGAATTCGGTTAGGTCTGCATGGGAAAAATTTGAGCAGAAGAGAGATAGAGTTAATCCCAAGGAGTTGTATGACACCGTTGCCTAAACTATTCGCCTCATGGTTTAAGCCGGTTGTGCTTTTGTCTATTTTCGCGATGGTTGTTACGGCAATTATCACCCCCCGGTTACCTAGGGGAGTGGATGTCTCAACCTCTCTCACGGTTCCTGTGCCAGAGCGTCCAGAAAGTGGCGATTACGAATATGACGGCTACTATGCGTTGCAAGCAACTGATCTTTTTTCAAATACGCTTTCTGGTTGGTTTAAATCCCCAGACTTTGTTTCCAAAGTATTCCAAAGAGCGGAACTTCCTCGTCCTGCGCAGTCGCTTCGTTCCTTGGGCAAAGTATTTACTGTAAAGAAAATATCTGGCCAGTTGGTGGAAGTTCAGTTTCACGCCGAAACAGTCGAAGAAGGGAAGAAAATTGCTTATGCCGTTAGCTCTGTGCTGGAAGAGCAAGTTGAAGCTTTTAACAAAGAAGGAAAGGGGCCACTGTCATTTGCTGTTCTTGTAGGGGAGCCAATCTATATAGAAGTTGTGAGAAATACTTTAGTAAGGTCACTCGTCGCGGCGCTAGTGGTTTTTGTGCTTGCGTACAATCTCGTAATCTTAATCGATGGCATAAAGAGCGTCCCTCGCTCGCAGATTTAATTAAATTTTGGGATCTATTTCCCTTGCTTTTTTTAGTATTTAATGTTAAAACTGCCGCATGGATCGTTTACAGCAATATCTAGAACGGCTTGGATTAGCGGAAAAAGAGGCTGCTGTTTACTTGGCGTTATTACAACTTGGACAAGCTCCAGTACAGACAATCGCGAAAAAGGCAGATATTGTCCGTCCTACGGCTTATGTAATTCTCGATTCCTTAATCCAGAAAGGGCTTGTTCGAAAAGGTATCATTGGGAAGAAAACAATTTTCATCGCCGCTGCACCCGAAGATTTGGATAATCTCATTCGCAGGCAAGAAAGACAAGCACGCGATCAAAGGGAGCAACTGCAAAAACTACTGCCGGAATTACGGGCGCTTTATGCATTATCTGAAGAGAGACCGTCCATCCGTGTTTTTGAAGGGAAAGAAGGGTTAAAGAATTTGCAAAGGGAGTTCGTTGAAGTAAGCAGCTCTCCGATAGTTGGCATCGATCCAGATGATGTAATGGAAAACCTGTTTCCGCGGGAATCGGATGAATTCAATGAAGAAATCCGTCAAATACGCATAAAAGCCGGGGTCCATTCCAGGCACATCTACACCTCAAGCAAGGGGGCTTATGTAACTAAAGAGCAGGATAAGGCCGCCCTTAGAGAGAGCCGTTATGTTCCCCCGGAGAGGTTGCCCGTATCTGCTTCTTTTCATGTCCACGGCTCCTTACTCTCTATTGTCTCCTATCGCAAAAAAATCATCGGCGTTCTAATTGAACATCCTGATATTGCTGATTCCTTCCGGGCCTTATTTGAGGGTTTGTGGGAAGAATCAAAAAAACATAACGCTTGACAATATAATTTTTTCCTGTAAGCTTAACGGCGCTCGAGATCCGTAGTGTCACGAGCGCTTGGTGCCAAGATGTCTTGGAGAATGAGAGTGGAAGCGTTGCGAGGATTGCAGCACCAAGGGGCAGACTTGGCCTCCCAAAGGGGGTCAGACACAAGGTTCTTTCTCGGAAAGGAGGGATACCATGGGTGGCTAATGACATCCACAGGAGCCCCTCAAGGACGAGATAGTCACGGCGTCTCGAAAGAGACAAGTGGCAAAACCGCCGACGTGGTTCAAGCTGGAAGAAAAGCCAGTCGCGAATCAATGCCCCCACGTCGGCGGTCTTTTTTTATTGGTATTTATCGAAATTTTGTGTAAAGAGTATAATCACCCCATGGACGCAAACACCTTCAACACAATCTTATCTGACCCAAGTAAGCTCAATTGGTTATTTTTGATCTCATTGTGGGCACTACCTTGGAAAGGGTACGCACTGTGGAAAGCAGCAAAAAACCACCAGATTGCCTGGTTTGTTGGCATCTTGCTGCTTAATACTGCTGCAATCCTGGAAATAATTTATTTGGCCTTCTTCCAAAAAAAGAATTTGAAGAATGAAAATTGAAGCTACGGCCGGGCACCTTGCGACAAAGACAGATGAGACTGTTAAGCCATTAAGTGTATCCGAGTTTGTTTCGAAGCTTAATGAGGTTCTTGTTGAACAGGTAGCTTGGGTTGAGGGGGAAGTGTGCAACATGAACCTTTCACAGGGAAAATGGTTGCATTTCAGCCTGAAAGATAACGATTCACTTATGAATTGTTTTGCGATGGCATTTCGGGTGAAGACCCCCATTGAAGATGGGATGAAGGTCCGTGTTTGGGGAGTTCCAAAGGTGTATCCCAAATTCGGGAAATTAACCTTGAATGTAGAGATCGTCGAACCATCTGGGGAAGGGGCATTGAAACGGGCATTCGAACTGTTAAAACAAAAATTGGAGAGCGAAGGTCTTTTTCGGTTAGATCGCAAAAGAAGAATTACTCGTTTCCCTGAGCGCGTCGGCTTGGTTACTTCACCGGAAGCAGCAGCCTACTCGGATTTTCTAAAAGTATTAAAGGGTCGACGAGGCGGAATCGAAATATTTTTTGTTCCAGTGGCAGTACAAGGCAAAGATGCACCCACAGAAATTTGTGCTGCTATTGAACAATTAAATGAGCAAATGCCTGATTTGGATGCACTCGTGTTGGTGCGAGGCGGGGGCAGCCTTGAAGATCTGCATGCTTTCAATGACGAAAGTGTTGTTCGCGCCCTGGCACGTTCTCGTATCCCCACAATTACGGGGGTTGGTCATGAACGGGACGTGACCTTAGTTGATTTTGTGGCAGATGTCCGTGCCTCGACCCCCTCAAACGTCGCTGAGTTGGTAACTCCGACAAGGACGGAAATATTAGGCTCAATTGAAAACCTTAGTGAACGTTTATGTAAGACAATTGAAAATAATATAAGAGGGCAGGAAAAAAATGTTGGCTTGTCGGTCAGTATCCTCCACGAGTCCATAATTGGTCCGATAGAAAAGGTCCAGATGCTTGCACAAAGGATGATGAATGTAGGTCGGATTTATTCTTTGGCCGCAGAAAAGAAAACTTCCGCTGTTAATAATATGATTACGCACCTGCGTGCAGCGGTGGATAATAATATTCGGGCTGCATCACGTAATTTACTGTCGGCAGAAAGAATGGTAGTTTCTTTGCATCCACAAAACACATTAAAAAGGGGATATTCGATCACTCGTAATTCGAAGGGTAAGGTAATAAAAGATGCGGCGGAACTTGAGGATGGGGAAGCAATAGAGACAGTGTTGGGTCGTGGTATAATTAACTCGATAATTGATTCGCAAACATGTCAAAAGCGCTTAACTTCACAAAAGCCTACGAAGAGCTTGAAAAAATCGTTGGAGATTTCGAAACAGGCAACATTGATCTAGAACGCGACCTCCCAAAGTTCGAACGCGGCCTGGAACTTGCAAAGGCGTGCAAAGACCGGCTAAAGGAACTAGAAAATCACGTGAGGAAGATCGAAAAGACGTTTCATGTCGAGGTCGAAGAAGAACAACTGGATAACTAGGTAGAATGAGAAAATATACTTTTCGTCTTTGGTCCGCTGGCATTCTTGGAGGAATTATGGGGGGCATAATTATGATCGGTGCACTGTCTTGGATTGGTTCCCGTAATAGTGATGACGATAATAGTTCTGTTTCCTCACCATCGCCTGTTGCAACCTCATCCCCAAAGGGAACTCCTGCCGTTTCTCCGACTTCTCTAGAAAAACCAGAAGAGAGTAAACAGGACAGAGTATTCGAACGAGGCGGTTTTGCATATCAAGTACCAGATAAGTACCGCGTCGCCAATGATATAATCGCGTTGGATCAGAAGAATGCTCCTAGTGATGTCGCTATTCTCACACTAACAAGGGGTTCGATTGAAAAAGAGAAGGAGTATGTATCCTTGATCAATAAACTCATGGGTGATCGTGCCGCCACTGAGGCGCCAGCTTTTTTGCCGGGACAAACAATTAGTGTTTCCACAACTAATTCAGCGTCTGAACAATCAGATGCCTCGCTGGCTCACTCAAAACAAGCAGTGAAAACAAAAGAAGGGATCAGCGGAACCCGCTATCGGCAGGTGGAAGGGCTTTTTCCTTATGATGTGACATACTTGAATCTCCAGAACGGAAAAAAAATTGCAGTACAAATGACTTATGCGTCCGAAGAACCTAATTTTGACGAATCCGCGTACAGCTTCGTGGTGAACTCAATCAGCGAAAAATAATTTATTTCTGATCGGAGCCTTCGAGGTCCTTTTTTCGCACGTCACCTTCTCTTAATATTTCCCAGGCACCATTCATGTACTTCGCAACAGTCGACGGCTTCTTGTTTGGTAAGACGCCACCATCCACGGCCATAAAAGAGTCGTTTTTAAACATCTTCATTAAATCATCAACTGAGTAGGCAGGGTTCTCTCCTGTATGGTTAGCGGAAGTTGCGGTGAAGGGGAAATCCAATAGTTCGGCAAGAGTTTTTGTAAAAGGATGGTCAGCAGTTCTCACACCAACAAGCCCGTCTTTCGCTAAGTGATTCAATGGCTGCTTAGGCTTGACTAATAATGTTAACGGTTTGTCACTGAGCCTTGTTAAGACGTCCTTCTCCTTTTCTGAAAGTTCAACAAATTCGTCTCTGTTTTTCTCTGGCAAAACCATGCTGAACGCTTTTTCACTGCCCCTACCCTTGAGTGCGATCAATTTTTGGAGAGCTTCCTGGCTTAAGGCATTTACACCAAAGCCGTAAGTGGTTCCCGTGGGGAAAGCTACTATCTCGCCATTTCTAAGGATTGAAATGACGCGTGTGTGGTGGTGAACTGGTAATGTATCAATCATAAGGTTAATTCTAAAGAAAAATATATATCTCTGCACGCTCTTGTATTGCTATTGATTTTGCTTTATTTTTCTGAAAATATTTCCCTAGGCGGTAACGACTCTAGAAAAATTTGTGTACTTTTTTAGATATTGTTATCATGCCAACCAGTTCATAAAAATAATTCCAAAATATTCACTCTTAAAAGAAAAGAAATGGCGGAATACGAAATCTCAGACACAGTGCCGAAGACCGGCGAATACGTTTGCTCGTCTTGCGGAGAAATTTCAGAGTTTGAGCTAGACGATGATTTTTCTGTCTGTGCTTTCTGTGGTGATGAAGATGCCAAGTGGGTGCCGGCGGTAGTCGAAGACGAAGAAGACAAAGACGAAATCGACGAGTTTTCCGAGGAATAAAAATACTACA
This sequence comes from uncultured Candidatus Saccharibacteria bacterium, assembly GCA_964396115.1. Classification (GTDB taxonomy): domain Bacteria; phylum Patescibacteriota; class Andersenbacteria; order UBA10190; family CAIZMI01; genus CAYNDL01. The sequence continues at coordinate 805 of CAYNDL010000037.1, read as the reverse complement.
TGAATGCGGGTGTAAAAATTGCAGCAACGGTTACGTTTGTTGCGGCTCTCGCATTTGTTGCGGGCAGGATATATCTCGGCAAGAACCGTACGACAAATGACACGGGAAAACGTCCCGCATCTGTCTCTGGTGTTTCAATTGAAAAACCTGTCGAAAATACACCTTTGGTAACAAAGGCGGGGTACAACATGAATTCCAAAGCGGCTGTTGTGATCAATGTGAATACCGGAGAGATAATTTTCGCCGATAATGCTTTTCAGTCGCTGCCGATGGCCAGTCTCACAAAACTAATGAGTGCCATGGTTTCTCTTGATAATAAAGTCAACCTGCAAAGTGCGGTATCAATTCCACCGAACTACTTTACGATTGGCGGAAACCTTAGGATTGTCCCCGGCAGCGAGACTGTTTTGGTAAGAGATTTACTTTATGCGAGTATTACTGGTTCTGCGAATAATGCCGCGTTGTCATTGGCCAAAGAAACTAAACTGACGGAAAAGGAATTTTCCAATGCCATGAATCGCAAAGCGATCGAATTAGGTTTGGAAACATTGCATTACGAAGAACCCAGCGGACTTTCGCCTAAAAACACAGGTTCAGCATACGATGTCGCCCGTCTTGCGGGGATTGCATTTACTAAGTATCCGCTCATTTTGGATGCTGCTTCGAAAGGATCTTATGTCATGCATACTCAAAACACGCAGCGCGAACATACAATAAAAAATCCAAACAAGTTATTCGAAAGGGAACCTGGAAAATTTCTTGCCAGCAAGACGGGCTATCTGGACGAAGCGCTGTATTGTTTAGT
>CAYNDL010000036.1:0-9775 GCA_964396115.1 uncultured Candidatus Saccharibacteria bacterium | reverse complement strand
GTGTTTTCAAGTCCTCAAGGAACTCTTCACTGCACTTCATAGTAAGCATCTGACGAATTTCAGCTTCCTCATTGCATTCTTCGTATCGATTGCAAAATATCTCACTGCGTTCTTCGTTTTTTTCGAGCGGCATTTTTAGTTCCGCGTTTTTGTCTCGCAGCCGGAGCCAGATATCATTCAGAGTCAGCTCATACTCCCCGTTATCAAAATAGGTGTCAGTGAAAATTTTTTCTCCCTGATACTTAGACCCCTTTCTAATCCTTTTTTCTTGGTTGGGGGTTAACAAAAATTTCTTCTCAACTTCAAACATATAAAACGGAGACGTAAATAAAATGAATAGGTTTTGCAGGAATGCCGTGAATTGTGCGGGAACTTGCTGGTAGCAGTATAAGGAGACAACAAATAGCTAGCAAGCGCGCATATCGCTTGAGTAATTTATTATTGTTAGTTGCTTCTGATTTTTTTCGCGACCCAATAAACAATAAATACCAATGAAAGTCCGAATAAGACATTTGTTATCGGAAATTTATCACTCCATTTTGTGACCGCCCAAGCAACACTATTAACAATTGCGGGTGGCTCTGTCGGCATAGATAAACGACCTGTAAAAACCAGCGAAAGTGTTATTGTACCGACAATGAAGAAAAGACTTGCAGCTAATAAATTGGTGGCTAATACCGGATAAAAAGATCCGTAAAATTTTATTGTGAAAACCCTTTTCCGAAAAATTGGTTTTGACAAAAAATTACCTCTCTCCACAAATAGTGCTGCCAGGTATAGGGGCGTTACCATTCCCAGCACATAAACCACACCAATCAGTAAGGCCTGGATTAGAGACGGTGAGAGCGAACTTATTGTTATTACCCCAACAAGGACTGGTGCACAACAAGCGGACGTAATACCAGCTATCACTCCCAGAAGAAATGTCGAGATCACATCGGCCTGCCCCCTTGTGGCTGTCTTAAAATGTGGCATAGGCAGTTTAATTCCCAGGAGAGAAAAAACAGCCGATGCAAGCATCAAGATGCCGCCGACGACATATACTTGGTTATGGTAGTCAAAAAAGAAATCAGCCATCATCTTTGCCCCAAGGACGATCGGTAACATCACCAGGAATATTCCCAGTGAATAGACAGCCGTCATGATCAAAATTCTGCTCTTTTCCTTAAATATGTTTCCAAGATAAGCGGGCAGTAAATATGAAATACAGCATGGGGCAAAAAGGCCGACAACTCCGGCAAAAAAGGCTGCGATTATCGATACTTGGTAGAGCAAATCTTGGTTCATGCTCCGCAACTTGAACTAGAACGGGAACCACCCGGCACAGCACCGACTTGTTTACGGATATTTATATACCCGCGTTGAGAGCTAAACTCTTTAGAAAGAACTCTTTTCGCATCAACATTTTTCCAATCCGTATTTTCTTTTACCTTAAAATAGTAAGCCAGGTCCGAATATGTTTGGCTGAACCAATAACTATTGAATGCTAAAACAGCCCTGTATATTTCTGCATCCGACGAGCCTTGGCTGACCATTAGCTCAATAAGCCCCAAAGCAGCCATGCCATGGTTGCAATCTGGAAAAGATGTCGGGTTATTACAGCAGGGACGATATATGTTTTTACTAATCTCCAGCACACGCTTATCCTGCTGTTCGTTAAGGTTAATAATCTCCGCCGAATTATATATCTCCATGGCAGGCTTTGCTCCTAATGTCCATCCACCTGTCGATGCAAGATTAGAAACATTTTCGTATTCAGCCATAGTGTTCGCTAATACAATGGATTTTTGAGCTAGCCCAAGAGCCCACAAAGTATTCACCCAGAAATAAGCATTGTCCTTATTAATCGTGATACTGTTTTTGGTTGCAGTTAAGTAATCAAGTTCTTGTGCGTATTGATCTGCCGGATAGTTTTTCTTGTACTTTTCTAAATCGATTGCCCCTGCGGCCACAATTTTCTTTCCAGTTTCTCCCCACTTAATTTTTACCTCGTAGCCCTCTTCAGGAACAGCGTATTTTATTGCTTCTCCAGCCAGTTTCTCTTCTTCAGCGGTTGGCGATGGCGAAGTTTCGCCCGCAATCGTCTGTGGGGCGACGGTTTTTGACGACGGTTTTTCTCCCATAAAAAATACTACTGAGACAGTAAAGAGAAGCACCAACACCCAAGCAAGAATAATAGTTGAGCGTATTTTTTCCATTTTTATTAACGTATCACCTTACCCGTTAATCCAAATTCTAGCCGACCATTTTTTGCGTCATTCGTCGAAACAATTATCTTGCGCGAAATATCGCCGACACCGTTGGGCCCGTGGAACGCAGGGTCAAAAACAGCCTTCAGTTCAGCTGTTTGACCCGGTGCCACATCCATCACGTAACTCGAGGGTTTCCCCATGCCAAAACGAGGTGAGGTTTCCGTACCGTTAAATAGCTGCGCGTAAGTGCACATACAGGAAGTAGAAATATTAAACAGTTTCAACGTATCCGATCCTTCATTTTTTATTTGATACGTGGCAACAATTTCTCCGGAATCAATCTTAACCGTCCCGAAATCAAACTGCTTGGTTTCTGTCTTTACTATCACACCTTCTTTTTTCGCGTCGACTGCTGCGGGAGTTGAAATTTTGGTGGAAGCATAAACACCAATCACTACCAGAAATACTGAAATAACAACGACCCCAGTAATTATTTTTTTATCGTTCATAATGTTTGTAATTTACCTAAATGATTATGTATGTGCTTTCTTCGAACTCATGTCTGTTCCAAATAGACCTATTATTCCAAATCAACCGCAGCTTCGATCTTTTTGCTGTTCTCTTGCTCGGTCATGTTGGAACTTAATTTCGCGAATTCAAAGAAGACCAGCGAGAAAGCTATGGCCATCACCAACGGAGCAACCATGGAGACCCAATTCTTTTTATGCGGTTTGAAACCTCTCAGTAATAAGGAGTTTGAAACAACTGAGATAGAACTTAGTGCCATAGCAAGTCCTGCCAACTCAGGTTTCAAGACAAGACCTAGTCCAGCAAACACCCGTGCTGCAATTGGTATTCCAATTACGTTATACATGAGCGCAAAAAACATGTTTTGCCTTATTTTTGTCATTGTCTCGCGAGATAGACCTATTGCAGTAACGACGTCCCGGAGGTCGTTCTTTATAATAACGATCCCTCCAGTTTCCATTGCCACGTCAGTGCCAGACCCCATGGCGATACCCAGATTGGCTTGAGCCAAAGCAGGAGCATCATTTATTCCATCACCTACCATCGCCACGCTTTTTCCTTGTCCTTGAAGTTTTTTGATTTCTTCCGCCTTATCTTGTGGCAACACTTCTGAAAGCACATCTGTAATACCAACTTGTTTCGCGATTGCAGAAGCGGTGCGGGCATTGTCTCCCGTGATCATGTAAACTTCGATATTCTGTTTCTTTAACGATTCTATCGCTTCACGTGACGTATCTTTGACTGTGTCGGCTACAGCAATTGCCCCTATTATCTCTTTCTCGCTCGCAAGCAACATCACTGTATTACCCATCTCTTCCAGACGCGTAATCTTACGTTCAAGTTTGCTTATGTCTTGTCGAGCAAAATCAGTAATTAGCTTACGGTTACCGAAATAGAACAGTTCGCCATTAACCCTACCTTTAACACCATGTCCAGGAATAGCAGAGAATTCGGTCACATCTGAAAGTTCTGCATTTTCCTCTTTTGCGTATTTGTAGATAGCTTCAGCGAGTGGATGCTCGGAGGATTTCTCGAGGGAGCCGGCAACACTTAAAACATCCTCTTCATCAGCAGAAAACGCCAAAAGGTCAGTAACAGTGGGTTTGCCATTTGTAATTGTTCCTGTCTTGTCGAAAACCACCGTGTTCACTTTTTCAACGGCCTCAAGAGGTTCGCCGCCTTTAATTAGGATACCGTGCTCTGCTCCTTTACCCGTCCCAACCATTATGGCTGTTGGCGTAGCGAGACCAAGTGCACATGGACAAGCGATCACTATGACGGCTGTGAAGGCCATGATCGAGAAACTCAGACCCGCACCGAGAACAAAGAACCACACCATGAATGTTAGGACAGCAACAACGATTACGGCTGGGACAAACCAGGCAGAAATTCTGTCGGCAAAAGCCTGGATAGGAGCCTTTGATGATTGGGCCTCTTCGATTAATCGGATAATTTGCGCAAGTGTTGTTTCCGCCCCGATCTTTGTTACTTTAAATTCAAAACTACCTGTTTTATTTATAGTTGCGCCAATCACAGTGTCTCCAGTTCTCTTCTCGACCGGAATACTTTCACCCGTTACCATCGACTCGTCTACTGAAGAACTACCACTGGTAACGATTCCATCCAGCGGAACCTTTTCCCCTGGACGTACCACAACGACATCCCCGTGCTTTACTTCTTCGATGGAAATATCTACGGTTTGGCCGCCGCGAACGATGCGCGCGGTTTTGGCCTGTAAACCCATCAATTTTCTAATAGCATCACTGGTTCTCCCTTTTGCTTTCGCTTCCAGCCATTTACCCAGCAGAACAAATGTAATAAGAAAAGCTGCTGTTTCAAAATATAAATCTGGAATTTTTGCTCCCGCTAAACCAAGCAATGTGCCGTTCACCCTTTCAAACAGGAAGAAATTAATCATGCTATACAAAAATGCTGTCGACGTCCCAATCGCAATCAAGCTATCCATGTTGAACGTTCTCATACGTAACGATGACCACATACCCCTATAGAAACCGGCCCCTGCATAAAGCTGCACTGGCGTGGCCAGAATAAAAGAAATTATGCCGAAATATGGTGGCAGAACGTTGCTGCCCGGAAGCCACCTGAAGAAATCAATCAGCATGAAGTACAACATCGGCGAAGACAAAACAAAGCTAAACAAGAATTTATTCCAAAAGCTTTTTATGTCCCGCTCCCTTTTCTTTTTTTCAAATTCCGTGTCTTTCTCATTTATTACCATTGCCTGATAACCTGCACGTTTAACTGCTGCAAGAAGCTGCTCCAAAGACGTTGTTTTCTTATCAAAAGTTACTGACGCTTTTTCTGAAGCAAAATTAACAGTTGCCTGGCTAACGCCAGGTTCCTTTTTAAGTTGTTTTTCGATCAACCCCGCACACGAGGTACAGTGCATTCCTGAGATCGACAAATTTATTCTCCCGTTTAGATCGCCCCTCGTCTCTGAAGTTTGAGGAACCGGATTTGGTGAAACCGCTGGAGCAATTAAAGTTGTTACATCGCTGTTCAGTAACCGGTCAATGAAACTATTCAGATTGTTCTTACTTCCATTTAAGTTGATCGATTTGTCTCTACTGATTTTCCCAGAAAAAAGCGGCTCTCCATTCGGTCCTACCGTAATTACGCCCTCAGCGGCTGTTTTTTGTTCAGCCCTAATCTGAATCGCCCCTGAAATATCTGCCAGTGTCGATGTCTCGGACGCACTGTAACCCTGCCTGTTAATAGAATTTATGACATTCCCGACATTGGTCTTTTCTTCGTTATAATCTACTCGGCCACTGCCGTCCGCATAACTTATGGTTGCTCTCTCGACTCCAGGCAGTTCCTTAAGGTCACTGGCGATCAACTTTTCACAGGAAGCACAGTGCATGCCGGCAATTTTTAAGTAAGCTGTTTTCATTGTGGTAGCAAACTATAGTCGCTTCCCGCTAAAGCCCTTTCTACTTCCTCCGAAAGGATATCCCTTGATGCTTGGACTTTTAAAACTCCCTGGACCACCGATGCGTCTTCAACGCCTTCAATTTTTTTTACGTGTTTAGACACGAGTTTTGCACAAGCTTCGCAATGCAATCCCCCGATCCTATAAGTGCTTGATGGCATATTTTAAATTTAAGGATACCTACACCTAGGGTACAGGTACCCCTATATCTCGTCAAGCTTTACTGTGCGATTATTCTTCCCCTTGGTACTCCCATAGCACACGTTATCTCGTATGTTCCCTTTTTGGGGGTGAAGGCGAAGCTTAAAGTCTTGCCCTTCTCTAAATATTCGGGGGTATCGACAAGACCTGGGATCATAATTGTGCTCATACAGCCTCTCCCGTTTTCTTTTACTTCCACTTCAAACTGTACGGGTTTTCCGGCTGAAACCACGAACTCACTGGGGGAGATATCTTGACCGAGAGAAACATACGCAGTCTTAACGACTTGAGTGCCGGACACCGGCCTACTTGTGACGCTTTGACTGCTACTCGGCTGAGTATTTTTTTGATCTCCTTGCAGTTTTAGTTCGCCATCAGTGACAACAAACCTTCCTGTAAACATACCCATAATGCAGGAAAAGCGGATCTCCCCTACTTCTTTGGGAGTAAACTCAATAATGTTTTCCCCTGGTTTGAGTGTCTTATTGATGTTCAACTTGGGAATTAACAGCACGCTTGCGCAAGAGTTCGAGTCCTCGGATGTCACGATAAGTTTCACTGGCACACCCTTATTAATTGTGAAGCTATTCGGAGAATATCCATTAAAGCTTTGTTTCATTCTTAAAACCTGTACGCCATTTTCGATATTCGCGTTCATCGACGATGAAGTGTTGAAAAAAGTGAACTTCTTCCAACCGGTTAAGTTATAACCATTCGAGATGTTAAACAAAGCCAAGAAGATAACAAGAAGGCCAGTAAACTTAAAAAATTTCTTCGCAAAGGAGCCTTTAACTATTGAAGTCAAGCCGCCCACACCCAGAAGACCAGGCGCCGTCCCAATGGCAAATGTGCCCATAATCAAAGCACCGGAGGAAAAGCTCCCCGTACTCATTGCGAACAGTTGCATCGCTTGGGTAAAACCGCATGGCAGAAAAAATGTCAGCGCACCGACTGCCAGGGAATTACTGTGGCTGTACTCCTTTTCATGATGTTTTTTTAATCCAACGATCTTGCTTATGCCGGAGGGTAATGAAAGTGAAAAATTTGTTAGTTTTGGAAAAATTTCTATCAGTTGCGCTCCCAGGAATAACATCACAAAACCAACTGCAATCGTAAGAAATCCGAGCGTAGGACCTGAAAATTGAAATGCCTTTCCAGCCAATCCTATCAATCCACCAAACAGAAAGTACGAAGCAATTCGGCCAACATTGAAAAAAATGTGGGGTCGGAACTTTTGTAGCGCCGTCACTTCGGGATGCTTATCCGAATGCCTTGCAGCCATTCCAAGAACCAATCCTCCCACAAGAGCCATACATGTTGAAATTCCGGCGGTAAGCCCAATGAATAAAACAACAAGCAAATTGGAGGGATTACCCGAACCACTCCCTGCCAGTTCAAAAATACCGAGGCGTTTGAGCACAAAAAATAGAACCATCAAAACAATGGCTGCATCAATCAACTCCCTGTAATCAGCCCAGTTTCTGCTTAGCCAACCCTTTGGGTTCTCGTTACCCACTTCATAACCCGCCTCACTAATGGCAGCGCGCACTTGATCCATATCCAGCTTACTTAGATGGTGGACAACTGCCGTTTTTTTCTTGAAGCTCACGTCCACATTTTCAACCCCGTTTATCGCTTTCAGATTATCCCCGACCAGAATTTCGCACGACCGACAATGCATCCCCCTGATTGGTACGGTTGTTTTCATGGCTATTTATTCGCCAGTGTTGTCACTTTCAATATTTCCTGTACCATTTCCTCTTTCTTTTGATTTGAGGTACTGGACATTGCATTCTTAAAACAACTGTCTAGGTGCCCTTGCATAATCATGCTGTGAGCGGATTTCAAGAGGCCTATCACAGCCAAATTCTGTTGCATGATATCCACACAATATTGATCATCTTCGATCATCTTTATAATCTTATCTATGTGGCTTCGTGCCTTCTTCATGTTGATAAGGGTTTTTTCGTGCTTGTGTTCTTTATGATCCATATTCGTAATTGAATACTTAGTATCCCTACCTAGGGTATAGGTATTGTTTTAACTCTTTTTCCTTTCTTAGTCAATTGGTCCTGTGGGTTCCCTTATTTATTTTCCACATTCCATAGCCATGGCATATGGCACCAACAATAATTAGGAGATACATTAAGGGACTTAAGTTCGAGAAGTGGCTTGCAACTAAATAACCAACACCAAAAGTCAAAAAAATCGCGCCCCACAAGGAGAGCTGCCACTCACGATAATTAGCACAAAGCCTACTTTTGTTCATATAAATAGTTTTATTAGCGAATAAATGACTAGCAATACAAGAACCGGCCAACAGATAATATAAAGCAGCCGTCGAATACTCATTTGTCGCCGTAGTTCGAAGGGTCCGCATCGAACAGTTCCTTGCATTGCTGCGAACAAAATACGTATTCCTTTCCTTCATGGAGGCTGAGGAACTCGGATGTTCGTGGCTGAACTTTCATTCCACAAACAACGTCTCTTACTTTGTCTTGTCTGAAAAAAATTTTTTTAAAGAGTTTCATTATTTTTAATTAATTTTTTATTAACCTTATTGAGAAGAACCGCGTTCACAGCAACGATTATGGACGAGGCGCTCATGAGCAAAGCCGATACCTCGGGCCTCAAGACGATGCCGAAACGCGGATAAAGCAGTCCCGCTGCTACGGGGACGGCTAGGATATTGTATATCGATGCCCACAACAAGTTTTGTTTCATCTTCCTCATTGTTGCTTTGCTGAGGATGATTGCGCGTAATATGTCGAGCGGATCGGATTTCATCAACACAACTTTAGCAGTTTCTATCGCAACTCCCGTTCCTGCGCCAATTGCTATCCCTATATCCGCTTGTGCCAATGCGGGTGCATCGTTAACACCATCCCCCACCATTGCAACGAACTTGCCTTGTTCCTGGAGTTTCTTAACATATTTTGCCTTATCTTCAGGCAGCACATCCGCAAATATCTTTTCAATGCCCAGTTTATTACCGACAGCCTCAGCCGTTCTCTCGTTATCACCAGTTATCATATAAATTTCCAAACCCATTTTTTTGAAACGTTTTATGGCTTCTACCGCAGAACTCTTAATCGGATCGACCGCTGCTAATAATCCTGCAAGCTTGCCATCAATAGCCAGTAAAGTGACTGTTTTCCCTTCACGTCTAAGTCGTTCTATTTCCTTATCAGCAACAGAAATTACTATCCCTTTCTCCACGAGAAACTTTGCGTTTCCCGCCAGAATCGCCTTTCCTTCAATATGCGCTTCGATTCCCCTTCCAGGATAGGAAATAAACTTCTCTATTATTTTAGTAATCCTTATGTTTCTTTTTTCGGCTTCTTCCAATACCGCCCTGCTCAAAGGGTGACTCGATTTAGATTCAGCGGCAGCATCAAAGGCAAGTAATTCGTCCGCAGAAACCTCTGAAAAAGTCAGGACATCTTCGATTAAGGGTTGTCCTTTTGTTAGTGTGCCTGTTTTATCCAATACAACTGTGTCGATCTTGGCAATATTTTCAAGTGTTGGTGCGTCCTTTATTAAAATATTATGTTTTGCTGCAAGACCTGTTCCGACGGCAACTGCGGTCGGAGTGGCAAGACCGAGGGCATCAGGACAAGCAATAACAACTGTAGAAATAGCGAAAGTAAGCGCCATCATCAAGTCACCGGATATGACGAACCACGTAACAAAAGTGATGAGTCCCGAGCCCACAGCAAGAATTACCAAATATTGTGCAAAACGATCAGCAATCTTTTGCCCGGGCGCCCTTGAGTTTTGGGCGGTTTCGACCATTCGTACGATTCGTGCTAAAGCAGTATCCTCTCCAATCCTAGTTGCACGCGCCGCAACGGACCCGTTTACGTTTATTGATCCACCAATCACTTGACTGCCGACATTC
>CAYNDL010000035.1:0-9964 GCA_964396115.1 uncultured Candidatus Saccharibacteria bacterium | reverse complement strand
AAACAAGGCGTCCCAGGGAAACAATGGTCGTCGGTGAAACAAGCATTACGGTACACGAACTCTTGCAGGGGCGAGTCCGCCTGGCGATTGATGCCCCACCGGGCACACTGCTTTACCGCAAAGAGAACGAAGCCTACCGCCTCGAAAAACTTTGGTCAGAAAGACCGACGCTCGATGAGGCGTTGTCCCGCCTCGACATTGCCCAACGCGCGCTTGATTTTGCTCGCCGCACTATCCTGGCCCGCAGTGCGCTTTCGACGACAGTACTATCAACCGATTGTCTCCAAGACCCAAATATTGACCTTTTCTTGGAGACAATGCGCTGTGAAGCGGACATCGCAAACCTAAAGCAAACGGTGATTCGCGTAACCGCCTGACACCAGGCGGTTTTTTCGCACCCGATCTGGTATGCTATTTGGGATGAACATCAAAAAAATACAACTAAACATCGTCGCCCTATTTTTTGCCTTATTGCCACTCTCTGCGAGTGCTGCCTTAAGCTCGGCTGACCTAGGGATACTGAAAGAAAACATGTCCGTTATTTCACGCAGCATAAATAAAGGCGACTCTGCCCCGATATTAAAGTTGCTTTCTCCGAATGCTGACCAAGAGCTTGCTGAAGAACTAAGGGGAGCAATAGACCTGAAAAACTTGAAGTTCGAAGAGAAAATCAATGGCTATGATGAAATAACTACAGGAAAAGTGAAGCTCAAGGGAATATATTCTGTGAAAGGACCGGACTGGAACGCCTCAGGCTTCTCGAATTTTTTTATTTTTGAGAAGACAGATAAAGGATGGCTGCTCCTGGACACAGACTTACACATGAACCTAAACCCCGAAACTGTGCGAAAGTACGTACGTATTGCGTTAGCTGTAATTTTTATCCCTTTCGCCATTATCGAAATATTTTGGCTCTGGATGCTTGTTGATGCGTTGCGCAGAAAATTCGACAACAAGGCACTATGGGTTACCCTGATCGTCCTGCTTAACTTCATTGGTGCACTTGTTTATCTAATTACCGTTCGCAGGCAAACAAAAAGAAAAAGAAATTGACGGGATAGTGTCACTACCAATTTTTACTAAAATATAGTACAGTTGCCGGTCGACTGTTAGTAACCCAAAGCAAAACCTGCTCATTCAAAGGACAAACAATGGCGGTAGTAATCAGCGCGGAAGAGCAGTTGTTCGTCCTTTGCGGCGACCAACTAATTACGCTCAAATCGTTAGGCAAGATCTGCGGCAAGCGTCTCGTGAGCGCTGCCCGGATTTGCGGCGAAGATCCCGTCCTCCTCTCACTCATCCTGACCCGGAATTTCGTGGCGACCTGGAACAAGCTCAACAAGCACAACCCCAAAATGGTCCGTCGTTTCGTAAACCGGATCATCGGATTGCTCCGCAGGTTCACGAAGCACCATGTGGATCAAGTGATGGGTCGCGTTTCCAAGGAGACAAACGCCGAAACTATCTTGGCACGACTGGTGTTATACACTGTCGATGCTGAACACTGCCACCAGGATTTCGACAGAAGCTCCGTTGCGTGGAAGAACTTCTGCCGCAGCTTAAGGGAGGTAAAACTGCGAGCCGAGCGAGAAAAGAACCTGCCGGCAATTCGAGAAAAGGCGATGTCTTTCCTCGCCTCAATCTTCCTGGCACAGATCCTTGGCACATACCTCATCGAACCCAAAGTCGCAATCCTGGATTTCGTTACCACGATCTTGGATGTGACCCTCCAAACGGCAACTTAAGTTGCCGTTTTTAAATTTTGGAATCCTTTGTGCTATATTGACATAAGCACAAATTTAGCGTATAATTCCACGTTTTGTTCTATCGACCTCGAGATGAAGGAGTTTGCCCAATGGGGTCTCTTTCGCACGCCTTGCTTTCGGCTGGGATCATCACCCAGAACCAATTCACTCGACAGACGACCACTGAAAAGCGTCAACAAGAGAAGGCCGCCAGACGGAATGGCGAACGTGGTTTCACTTCGCTCCGAGGCTTCTTGGACTACGCCCGCCGTCAGTTGAATGACCACCAGTCCCCGGACGTCGTCGAACAACTGCTCCGCGATGGTCACGCGGTGTGCAACAGCCTCCACATCCGGGATGACCAGCGAGGCCGAATGCATGCCTTCCTCTGCGCCATCAAGGAAGCGACGCTCACGAATGATCCCGAGGAATGGCCGCGTTTCCTGCGCACCCAATTCCGCAACTTCGAACCCTCCCAGGTGACGAGGGGCTAGCCCACCCCACCCCGACGCAAGTCGGGGTTTTAAATTATCCTAATAATTCTTCTAGACGCGACAAGATTCTGTTATAGCGCACTGGCTGGTACCGGGACGACTCGCTGATGATTGCTTCAATTCCTTCCTGAAGTTTTTTGTTGAAATCCTGATTGCGGACTATTCCGTTGAATTCGGACAATAGAATCATTGAATTTCTCTTTAAATTAGCTGAACCCAGGAAAGAAAGTGTGCCGTTGGGTCCCGATGCCCAAATTGACTTCGCGTGGACCATTTGCTCATGGCAATAGACTTCGATATTAGGGAAACGTTGGACAAGAGCATTAATGATACGCACGTTCGCGTTGTGGTAGACATTAGCCCGTGCAGGCAAAACAAGCGTTACATGAGCTTTACGTAACAAAGCTTTTGCTAGCAGAGCAAAACCGCGGCTATCGATATAGGCTGTTGTGACTAGATATTTGTCGAGAGAAAAATCCCCGAAGACTTCTTCAAGAGCCGCCGTAATCCCATATTCTTTTTTACTCGAATTGTTTACAACCGGTTGTACGTCCATTTCTCTAACAGGAACATCCTTGCCAAGCACATATCTTTCAAATACTTCCTGCCCAATTTTTTCGCTTTCATAGTGAACTAAAAAATCTTTCCAGTTTTTAAATCGGTCGCCAAGGTTGAGGCTGCCGAACATTAGCGTGGAAGTTCCGTTTTTTCGGCTAAACAAGTAAACCTTGGAGTGGTTAGGATGACGTCCACCTTTTATATGCAGCTCAGGAAACTCCTTTGCTAGCGTGCGCAACTTTTTGAGGTATGTAGTGGTACCTTCTACCATTCTGGCAAAAGCTGAAACATGGGATTCATCAACTTCAATAAATACTTGTGTTCCGCGACCTAGCGCTGCCTTGAGTTCTTCAATTACACAGTCACTAGATTTCCCCGGTTCCCATATATAAAGGGAAATGGCGATCCGATCCCCTTCTCCGCAACGGGAAATTTCCTTGCAGATCAAATCTACAGCTTCCCCATAAGAAGTAATTAGGTCGAGCACAACAAATACAATAAAGGCTTTCTTTGCAAATAAAGTAACACAGATTCCATGCCTGATCCATTTTCCGCATGAGGTCACTTTATGATTGTCTTATAATCATTTATCGTATTAATTACCCATTTTTGAGCATTAATAACGAACAACATGGACGAACAAAATAAGGAGGAATATAAGATATCCGGCGACAGGATTGTCGAAAAAGTTCGCCAGCTTATAAAAGAGGGGAACGCACGCCGGATAATTATAAAAAACGAGAAGGACGAAACTTTAGTGGAATTACCTTTGACAGTCGGGGTTGTCGGAGCCGCATTTGCGCCAGTATTGGCGGCCGTCGGCGCCCTCGCTGCCCTGGTAACGAACTGCACGATCATTGTTGAAAGGAAGTAGACAAAAGCTAGCGATAGCTCCTGATTTTTAATATTATTAGGCCAATGTTCCAGTTGGATATTTCCCATTGGCTCCAAAGTTACCGCTACCTCCTTTTGTTTCCCCTGGTTGTGGTTGAGGGGCCTGTTACTACCGTGACTGCGGGAATTTTCGCATCCCTTGGTCTTCTAAATTTCTACATATCATATCTTATTGTTGTAGCAGGAGACCTCGCTGGTGATGCCCTGTATTATTCTCTCGGCCGTTGGGGAAGAAAACCACTGGACCGCTGGGGACGCTTCATCGGTTTTTCTGAGAAGCGGATCAAAAAATTAGAGAAACATTTTCATGAACATGGTGGGAAAACCTTAATTGCTGGAAAATTATCACATGCCGTCGGAGGAATCGTGCTTGTTACGGCTGGGGTTGCCAAAATACCGTTCCGCAAATTTATCTGGTTTAACTTTTGGGCAACCCTCCCAAAGTCATTGGTACTGCTTTTGATCGGCTTCTATTTCGGGAATACAGTCCTTAATCTTAAAAATTACTTTGATTTGGCATGGCTAGGAACACTGGTTATTGCCATCGTTTTGCTTGTTGTTTATAGCTTGCTGAGAAGGACAGGAAAAGAATTAACTGAGGAAGAGGAAGAATCATGAAAATTCTTGTTGCGACCGACAACTATTATCCGAACGTCAACGGGTCATCATATTTCACGCAACGGCTCAGCCATTATCTGCAAGAGCGCGGACATGATGTGTTGGTTTTTGCCCCTTCCTTGAATGCAAAAACAGAAAAAACCACCATCCAAGGGGTTAACGTCTTTGGTATCACCTCTGTGCCGCTCCTTGTCTACAAAGGGTTCCGCTGGTCTTTGCCATTCCTTGCGTTTAGGCAGATGAGAAAAATGGTTGAGGAATTTGAACCGGATGTAATTCACATTCAGGACCATTTTTTCATTTGCTCAATGCTGCAAAGGATCGCTAACAAAAAACATATTCCAATTATCGGAACCAACCACTTCATGCCCGAAAATTTAGTGCACTACCTGCATCTCCCAGAAAAAGGTGAAAAGGCGGTTGCCAACTTGGGATGGCGCCATTTCCGTTCTATTTACGAAAAACTGAATCTCGTGACGACACCGACAGAAGCAGCTGCTAATTTATTAAGAAACATAGGTTTCTCCTTACCTGTCCTGGCAGTTTCCTGTGGAATCGACAGAAAAATATTCAACCCCGAGATTGACGGCTCGGAAATTAAAAAAAGATATAACGTACCAGCGGTACCAACATTCCTTTATGTCGGTCGCTTAGACAAGGAGAAAAACGTTGATTTGCTTTTGAGAGCCTTTGCGGAAGCTTCTGCAACTAATCCCGCGCATTTCGTTATCGCCGGGAAAGGCGCGGAAACCGAAAATCTCCGTAGTTTAGTCAACGAACTTCGTATTAAGGAAAAAGTAACCTTCACGGGATACGTAGACGACAAAGACTTGCCTGCCCTGTACCACATCGCCGATTGTTTTGTCATCGCGGGTATTGCCGAGCTCCAAAGCCTCGTCACTATGGAAGCAATGGCTTCCGGTTTGCCGGTGATTGCCGTCAACGCCGTGGCATTGCCCGAACTGGTGCACCATGGACAGAATGGTTTTTTGTTTGAAATAGAGGATTTTAACGGTTTAACAACCTCGATGAACAAAATCTTGAGTTCCGAAGAACTACGGAAGACCATGTCACAGAGAAGCCTTCAGGTCATTGAAAAACATGACATAAAGAATACTATGGTGCGGTATGAGAAGTTATACGGCGAACTTATTAATAACAGGCCTAAGAAACGTACGCAGACGTCATCAGAAGTTCTGGGCGTCAGATAGAAATGCTGCTTCAGCTATTTTAGGCTTCGGCTTCCTTCTGGCCGGTGCTGTGATCAATTTTCGTGCAGGAGCTTATGCTTTAAGTGTAAGCAGCAATTACGTAGAAGACATCATCTTAGACAACATTCCACTAGTAAACACTGACCTTTTCTTTGTATACGGGGCAATATTTCTTTGGCTCGTGGTCGGAGTCTTATTGGTACTGCGTCCTCACTACATTCCTTTTACCCTCAAGACTGTTTCACTGCTGATAGTAATCCGCTCACTATTTATAATCATGACCCACCTTGGACCCTACCCAGTCAGGGCGACTGTGATCCACAGTAGTTCGTTGATAGAAAAATTTACGTCCGGCGCTGACTTCTTTTTCTCTGGCCATACTGCCTTCCCGTTCCTTTTCGCGTTAATATTTTGGCGACATAAGCCGCTAAGAATAATCTTTATTATCTCTTCTCTCGCGTTTGCGGCTTCGGTCTTGCTTGGACACCTACATTATTCAATCGACGTCTTTGCTGCTTTTTTCATCACGTACAGCGTTTTCCATCTCTCATTGAAATTATTCAACGAAGATTACTTTACTATGACCGGTCGACGACCAATTTTCAGTCTTTAGTTTTGCTCCGTCTTCTTACTTGGGCGATAATTTTTTCGGAATTCAGTTCCCGCAAAGCATCACTTGCTATCCAGCTGGCTGCTTTGGTATCCAACATCGCAATTTCTCTCGCTAAATTAATCGCTTCCTTGCGCAGCCTCTCGTTGCGTTTCCCAATCTGGCGCAATGCCCAGTTAACGGCTTTTTTAACATAAGGCCGTTCATCTTTCGCCGCCTTCTTTAGTAACGGAAAAAATGAAATAAATTTTTCATCAGAAGCTTCCTTATCGTGTACAGCGCGCCAAGCAAGTAAAGAGAACGCTGCCCTTTTTACAAAAACTTCTTTACGTTTAGACCACTGACGAATCTTTCTATAAGCAAAAGGTGTCCGATCAAATAAAGCGCCGCACACCGTATCGCAAAGGTCCCACGTCTCAAAATCATTAACCCAAGACTCAAGTTGGTCCTCCGTAACCGCTTGGGGATCATCAACAAGAGCAGCGATCATCCTCGCTTCGTGAATTTTTGTATTCCAAAGCTTCAAAGCAAGTTCGTGGTTTTTCTTTATCTTTCTCGCGAATTTGCGCATTTTTGTTAAAGACACACCGTAGACTTTAATAGAAGGTCTAATTCCGAAACGTGCCATGCCTTCGACATTCTTTCTGCTGCCATTTTCAACTATATATTTTATTATATCGGGAGATTTCAATTCATTTGACTTCATACTAAAACAATACTATCAAAACCTTAGGCGGAGGCTAGTGCTTTCCGTAATTCGTGTACATTTTTACAAGGAGAAACCTAGTGACAACACTGCAGCTCCTCGAGAAGCGGTGGGAGGCGGGCAAGTACATGTGCGTCGGGTTCGATCCGAACCCAGAGAGACTCCCCAAACACCTGCAATGTCCCTCCAAGCCCGAAGGACTTGCCGGGTGCTGGAAGGCAGCCCAGGCATACCTGACCTTCTGCCAGGAGATCGCCATCGAAGTAGGTAACGAGGTGGCCGCCTTCAAGCCGAACTACTCCTTTTTCGAACAACTCGGCTGGCAGGGCATCCGGGCACTGGAGAAGCTGATCGCTTTTCTCAAGAAGCAGTGTCCGGAGGTGCCGGTGATCCTCGACCGGAAGTTCGGCGATATCGGCACCTCTAACGAGGGGCCGGTAAACTTCGCTTTCAGGATTTGCGGCGCAGATGCGATTACGATGCACTGCTATCTGGGCGAGGAGTCCGTCAGAAAACCGGCATTAGATGCCTTCCCTGACAAGCTTTTCTTCGTGTTGTGCCGGACATCAAATCCTGGAGCCAAGGAGTTCCAGGACATCCAACGGATCCCCTCTGAAGATGACACTTCGACAAAGCTTCTCTACCAGACGGTAGCTGATAATGTCGCCGGTGTCTGGAACAAAGTCGGCAATTGCGGCTTGGTCGTCGGCGCAACGTACCCCGACGAACTCCTAAACGTCCGCAAGATAGTCGGACGCTACGTTCCTCTTTTAATTCCTGGTGTCGGCAAGTCCCAAGGAGGCGGACTCGAAGCAACCTTGCGGAACGGATTGTCTCAAGAACGAGGCATCATCGTGAACCTCTCGCGTGAAGTCCTGTACGCTTCGGACGGCACGGATTATGCGGAAGCAGCCCGCCTTGTCGTCGACTCGTACAACAATCAAGTCCAATCGTTTCTCGTAAAGGAATCGCAATCATGACTTACGAAGAGATCGTCGCTGGCAATGACCTTCTTTGGTCACTGCAAAGAGTGGGGGGCTACTACGAATGCCCCAAAGAAGGAGACGGCCGCAGACGGGGTCCCCTTGTGGGCTATGCGGGCAAGTATCGAGACGACAGTGGTGCAGAACACCAGTTCGTCGGGGATGTTTACGCCAACTTCTGCAAGATGGAAGAACATCCCGTTGTCTACGACCACTTCGCGCAGCTCCTCGCAGGATCACTCACTGCCTCCATCTCTAATCCGGACGTCTTCTGCGGTGCACCAATGGGCGGCGTCACGTTAGCCCACGAACTCGGCCGGATCTGCCGAACACGAGCTATCTACTCCGAAAAGAAGGTGCTTGAAGCAGCCGTCGATGGAAAGCGGGAAAAGGCCGCCTTGGAATGGAAGCGGCACGAACCCCGCAAACACGACAAGGTTGTGATCGTGGAAGACGTTACGAACAACTTCAGCACCACGCTGGAACTCATCCAACTGATCCAGAAACACGGTGCGAAGGTGGTCGCGATCGTCTCCCTTCTCAATCGTTCGCTAGAGTGGGACGACCACTACCGGACAAGGGACGGACAGGTCTTCCCCGTCATCTCCGTGCTCCGGAGACCGATCATGGAGTATAAGCAGGGTGACCCGGCTGTATCCCACGACGTTCTCACCGGCAACGTGATCTGGAAGCCGAAAGACCAGTGGCCTCAGCTCGAAGAAGCCATGCTGCGGGCAGCATGAGCACAAGTTCATTGCTCACCCCCCCCGCCAACACTAGTTGGCGGTTTTTTGACAGCAAAAAGAACCTGCTCTATGATCGCCATGTTAGACCTTGTGCCGCCGGTGTTCTTTTCTTCCTGGGAGTTTCCTCCCGACTCCGCTACTTAGGAGCTATCGTTGTCTAGTCAACGCCCCTGCCCCCGTGTACTAGACACTTTCGCTCTTCTGTAGCGGTTTTTTTTGTTTCCTAGGCAATCTCCCTTGCATACCAACGAATTATTCGTATACTAGAAATGTTAATTAGATTCTAAGTAAACATCTATTCCTGCATCATATTCCGATCGCCTTCGCGTAAATAACGCTATCCGTGCGCCAATGGTGCGCTTAATTGATGCAGAAGGACAACAGGTAGGGATTGTTCCCTCTAAAGAAGCACTAAGACAAGCCAGATTGGCGGGTCTTGATCTTGTTGAAATCTCAGCGACCGCCCGTCCACCGGTGTGTAAAATAATGGACTTCGGCAAGTACCAGTATGAGCAGGCAAAACGTGAGAAGGAACAACGCAAGACGAAGAAAAAAAGTGAAATTAAGGGTGTCCGTATCGGATTTAAGACTGGAGACCACGACCAAGACCTAAAACGCCAGCAAACAGAGGAGTTCATCTCCGAAGGCAACAAGGTGCGGGTAGAAATTGTGCTACGGGGTCGCGAAAAAGCGCATCGCCCACTAGCCAGGACAATGCTGGAGGATTTTCTTAGAAAAATAACCGTGCCGCATAAGATCGAGGAGCAGATTTCCCCCCATCCCAGCGGCTTCTCAGCTACTCTTGCGCCTGATGCCAAAGCTACGGCAAATCATGCAGAAAAAGAGGCTCCTGTGGTTGGGAATTGACGGAAAAGGCTTTATTCCGTAAGCTTACCAATCATGGTTAAACAAAAGACCCGAAAAGCGGCAGCCAAACGTTTTAGTTTTAGTAAGAGTGGAAAAGTTATTCGCCGACGCACAATGCAAGACCACTTTAACGTTGGACGCTCCAAAAAAACTTTAAGCGGACGCCGGCGTGATGAAGTATTGGCACCAGCAGACCAGAAAAGGATTTCTCGCTTAATGCCTTTCCAGAACGTATAAATAGCTTAATTTGCAACTATGCCTAGAGTTAAAAGAGGTACAATCCACGCAAAAAGAAGGAGAAACATTCTTCGTAAGACGAAGGGGTTCTTCCATCGTCGCAAGTCACACTTAAGAGAAGCCCGACAGGCTCTTACAAAAGCTGGACAATACGCTTACGCGCATCGTCGGAAAAAGAAGGCTGATTTCCGCCAATTGTGGAATGTCCAACTTTCCGCGGCACTTAAGACCGAAGGTTTGTCCTATAGTCGTTTCATAAATATGGCTAAGACGCAGAATGTGACCCTCAACCGCA
>CAYNDL010000034.1:0-10033 GCA_964396115.1 uncultured Candidatus Saccharibacteria bacterium | reverse complement strand
TTTCTGTGGTTTGAACAAAAATTTGGTTTTTGGCCGATCGTTTTCTTTAGCACACTTGGCAGCATCATCGGCTCGCTTATTTCCTATTACATAGGCGCTTATGGAGGAAAACCGCTAGTGAGAAGGTTCGGCAAATATTTTTTCCTCAACGAACATCACTTAGAAAAAACAGAGGAATTCTTTGCTAAATATGGTGACAAGACAATTTTTATTAGCCGATTTGTGCCGATTGTCCGCCATTTAATTTCCTTACCCGCAGGTGTAGGCAGAATGAATATTTATAAATTCATCATTTATACTGTTGTCGGTGCTGGCCTTTGGAATGCATTTCTAACCTATCTCGGCTTCCAGCTTGGCCACAACTGGGAACTAATAAGAAAATACAGCGAAATCCTCGACATCATAATGGTTATCCTCATAATCGCGTTCGTAGTCTATCTATTCCTCAAGGCAAGAAAGAAAAGGACGGAAGCCATTAGCAACTGAGAAGATACTAGGGGAAACTAAAACCTTTTTGCTAAAGGGTGGTTTTGTGTTAAAACAACGACACACGATACTGTGTTCTTTAAGGAGTCGGCTATGCGCATTGCGTTCGATATCGATGGTGTCCTACTTCTCGAAGACGACGAACCCTGGATCGTTTACTTCGAACAAGTAACCGGACGGCAGTTCGACAGAGAGTGCTTTGCCAGAACCCACTGCTGGAACTCGGCCACGGGCATGGGGACGAAAGAACTGACAGACCTTTACTTGAAGAAACACCTCGCCACGCATGATCGCTTTCTGTGCCCCACACCAGGAGCAAAAGAGGCGGTTTCGCTGCTCAGAACTATGGGGTCTTGCCACGTCGTTACGGCCAGGGATCTGAGGATCAAGCGGCTCACTCTGGATTTGCTGCACCGTCACTTCGGCTCCTTTGACTCGTACGAGTTTGGCCACGTGGAATCCAAAGTGGCACCTCTGCAACGCTTAGGCGCAACAGTATTTATCGAAGACTCTGCCTACCAGGCCAAACTTGTTGCCGAAGAAGGCATACCCGTTATCTTCTTTCCCCAGCCACGTAGCGTTCGGCACCTTTGCCACGACCGGCATCCCAAAGTGATCTATCCATCTTCCGCGAATCGCCTCAGGGAAGGCATGGTCCCCGCAGAGTTGGATCGATTGCATCGTGAGACCTGGCACGAAATAATTAATATTTGCCAGGACTTCCGCTAACGTGCCCCCGTGGCACGTTTTTTAATGTGTCCTACTTCCCTGCTCTCCATTTAAAGTACGAATAAGCTAAAATAATAAATTCTAAAATGAAAAAATTATGAATAATCGCGTTATCCATTTTGAAATACAGGCTGACGACATTGAGAGAGCAAAAACATTTTATGAAAAAACGCTTGGTTGGAAAATCACAAAAGCCATGAGCCAAGACCAAGGTGGTATGGATTACTGGATGATTGAAACAGGAGAAGGACCTGGCATCAACGGTGGCCTGTATATAAGGCCTCAAGAAAAAGACCAGCACTTCCTTTATGATTGCACCATTATGGTCGAAGACATTGATAAGGCGATTTCAGCAGTCAAAGAGAACGGGGGAACGATCCTTCAGGATAAAATGGAAATGAAAGGAATCGGCTGGTTTGCTTCGGGGAAGGACACCGAAGGCAACAAATTCGGACTAATGCAACCAACTGATTGGCAGCCTAAATAAAAGAAACAGCCCCGCTAAGGGGCTATTTCAATACAGATTTTTACCTAAGCGACTTGCCCTACCACTACTACATAATTCTTGCCATATTTCTTAGCGCACTTTGGGCAAGTTGTGTACCACATGTACCACTTCTTAACTTCAAAACCTTTTTCTTTCGCATAGTTTTCAAAATCCTTACACCATTTCGCTGTATCTTTGAATGGCCCCTCATAAACCTTACTAAGAAACTTCCCTGATATTTTAACGTTTGTCGCCCCTCCTATCTCTTTATCTACTCCCAGGTATACATCCATGTTCCATTTAGACGTATGGTCAGACAAGCAAAGCCACTCAGGCATTGTTGCACCTGCGTCTCGGACAACCTTGTCCAGTTTCTTCATTACAGAACCGAAATTCACCGGCATGTACATGAAAGACAGAACCTTGCCCTTGATAAATGGTTTATCTTTCCACTCTTGAACTTGTCCGTCCCAGGAAACTGGGTTAAATGCCGGACAGCATTCTTGGTTTTCTTTAGTATCCATGAACATATTATATTATTATTTCGAAATATTTCGAGCCTTAGCATCCTTTATTGAACTAAGGGCGATACATTGACATAATGGCTTATATGACCTATATTATTATGCTTTGTTCCATCAATAACCCCAGAGAGAAATCATGAAATTCTTTATCAGCAACAACGCCGACAGCCTGCGGAAAGTACTCGCACAGTTCGAGCGAACTGCTACCGTCGAAGCGGAATACGGGGATGAAGTGGTCACTGGTACGATCGTGACCATGGCTCACCATGGTCCCCGTGCGAACGACAAGGCTCCCTGCATGTACGACAACTTCGTCCAGGTTCCCGACATCCAGGCAGTCGGACTGTCGCACATTGATCTCGATACGGTCGTAGGGTGCGCTGCTCTCCTCGGCCGTCGTGACCCAGCCAAAATGAAACTGTGGGGACTCGTGGAATTCGCGGACCTTAACGGCCTGCACAAGATCGACGAGTCCCAGTACGACGCCGAGACTCTTCACCTGTTCTACGGGATGCACCACATTTGCGAATGCAACAGGATGGTCCTCCCGACCAGCGGAACCGTAGAGGATATTTCGGAACTCGTGCAGCGGCTAACGACGATGTGCGAGGAGTCTACGGACATGAGAGCTGCCTTAGAGCAGGCGTTCTATAGCTTTGTCCGAGAACAGACCATGCTCAATCAGGAATCCTACCTGGGGATGTTCGGCGGCGTGATTGTTCGAGTGTCGCCGCGCAGCGTCAATCACTTGTATAAGACACCCGACGGCAAGAACGGCAAGATCGTGGTTGCTTTCAATACGGCGAGCAGCAAAATCACCGTATCGCTTTCCGAGGCCATGTCTAACATTTCGGCAATCGACATTGCCACTACCGGCTGCGGAGAAGGATCGGGTGGCCGTCCTACTGTCGCCGGGAGTCCACGCGGACAGAAGATGACCTTGAATCACTTGGTCAGAACGCGTGACGCGGCAGTCGATGCCCTGTTGCGTCAATTCGCGCCGTAACCACCGGTAAAACCTCACTGCCCCCCCCTCCTCTCCAGGAGGGGTTTTATATTCGGTAATCTATGTCTTCCCGTAACAATATAAAACCCCGTACAAGTACGGGGTATCGGATCAAAACGTTTTCGTAGTAAAGATACCTGCCTCGTAGAGATCCTCTACCAGCTTTTTCTGGTCAGGATTGAGTGCCAGCATCTTTGCTTTCATCTCCTCTCCAGAAAGGCGACCACTGCTGCTGTTGATCCGATGAACAGCGTCGTAATGATCGGCCAGAGAAAGCATGCGCCCGGTGAAGGCGATTACCACGCGCGTTCCCTCGCAGTATTCGTGCAAAGGAGGTGGAATGACCTTGGGGTAACCATTCCGCTGGAAGCGATGGTGCCACAATATCACTTCCGCCGAATAGTCGAATCGGCCCCGGAGAAGCCGGTAACCGTCCATCACATGAGACATAATCTCTTCACTGTCCGCTTGAGTCCACCCATCCGTTTTTTGCAGCGTGCGCAGATCAGTCAAAGACTTACCCACGTCATGTAAAAGACCGGCATAGAACAAGGCTTTCTCTTCCAGATGAGTAAACCGGCCGATGTCTGAAGCCACGAGCGCGACACGGATGCTATGTCGATAGGTTGCCATGTCTTTTTGCTGCAACACGGCCAAATACGCAGCGACTCCGTCTCGATGCTGTTGCTCAAGAGCAAGGTGTTCATACCTTGAACGAAGACGGTCTTCCAGGCAGATACAGGGGTCCATGTACTCCACGAATGTGTCCGACATTGTCTTCTCCTTTGAAGGAACTGGAACGGGTTAATGTACTTTCAAAGGAGCCACGAGTCAAACGAACCAAAGCCGCAATTGACACGTTGTATTATAATTAGTATAGTTTGTCGTTCCTTGTTTCGATCCCATAGGAGGCCGCCGCTATGGCCGTTGTTAACTCTGCGTCACTGTCCGACCGAAGCGAACCGCGTTTACCCACGCTGTTTCCGATTGAGATCGATTACAGCTTTGATCGGGTCGGTATCCTTGCGCCGCTCTTCTTCTGCCCGCCGGACTTCCACCAGATTTCGGAAGAGACCTACCCGTCGGATTTGACGAAGACCGGCATCGTACACGCCGTGATGTGTCTGTTCCGTATCCCCGAGGCCATGACTCTACCCGAGGTTGATCAGTTTCTTTCCGAGGAAAAGACGATCAGTCGGCCTGACAGTCAAGCGTCACTCGTCTTTATGCGGGACATCGGCGCGGCGCTCTTCTTGCCGATTGCTTGCTTGTGCCCGCCCTTCCGGCATCGTCGGAACGTCTGGGAAAAAGACGGCCTGCATTGCCCCGTCTTCTCGGGAAGCGACTATCTCCTCGCTGCGTACGAAAAGTGGCCGACGGACTACTACTATCTCGGCCAAGTCTCGTGACAACCAACCGACCCTCCGGGGTCGGTTTTAAATTTAGGTGCTTCTGGCATGCACCTGGCTAAAGGATATAATTCGGATATGCCTACAATCATTGTTGCCTCAAAAAACCCTGTAAAAATCCGAGCCACCCTAAACGGCTTCCAAGAAATGTTCCCTGGAGAAGAATTCTTCGTGGAGGGAGTAAACGTCCAATCAGAAATTAGTGAACAACCCATGACAAACGCAGAAACCATTAAGGGCGCGGAAAATCGCGCAAAAAACGCACAAGCTATTGCTGATGGTGACTTTTTTGTGGGGCTGGAAGGAGGGGTAGAAGAAAAAAACAACCTTATGCACTCTTTTGCATGGATCGTTGTTCGGGATAACGACGGAAATGTCGGTATGGGCAAAACTGGTGAATTTATTCTTCCCCAAAAAGTGAAAGAACTTATAAATAGTGGAATGGAATTAGGTGAAGCTGATGATATTGTTTTTGGAAAAAACAACTCAAAGCAAGCGAACGGAGCTGTTGGCATCCTTTCAGGAGATGTAATTGACCGCCTGAATTTTTATAAACATGCTGTTATTCTTGCTTTAATTCCTTTTAAAAATCCCGTTCTCTACCAGCAAAAAGTAAAGAGCGAAAGCACTAATTAACGATGTATAAAGTGAATATTGGGTGCGGAATCACACCCACTATAGGTTGGCTAAATTTTGATAACTATATTCGATTCTGGTTTCCAGGGTGGATTAACAAAATATTGGGGAAAATCAGTCCTACCCAAAAAGAGTATTACGCTGCAAAATTGCGCGGCAAGGTTCAGATAGTTGATGTACTGAAACAAATCCCACTGCCTGCAAACTCTTGCGATGTTGTATACAGCTCACACGTGATCGAGCACTTCGATCGCCAAGATCTACCGCGCCTCTTGTCCAACATCTTTAAGACCCTCAGACCAGGAGGTGTGATACGTCTTGTTACCCCTGACCTAAAAGCTCTTTGCCAGGAATATTCGGAGAACGGTGACGGTGACCTTCTCATTTCACGCACTGGACTAGCAATATCGAAACCTCAGGGGCTTAAAGAAAAAATTAAGTATTGGATCAACGGCTATAAACACCACCGTTGGTTGTACGATGAAACGTCACTCACGAAGCTATTGCAAGCGGCTGGCTTTGTACGAATCACAGTCTTGCCACCCGGAAAAACTACAATCCCTGCACCCGATAAATTAAACTTGTTTGAAAAAGAAGGCCTTAGTCTCTATATCGAGGCAGCCAAACCCTAATCAGGAACGTGCTTTTTCACTTATTTATATAGATAAGTGATATTATTATTTTAAATATGAGAAAACTGAGTAACGTAGTCGCTATCGTAATGGTTTTTTTTCTTGCAGTGTTTGGCGGTTATTGGCTCCATGAAACAATTTCTCCTAATACCCTCAAGAAATTAGAAAAGGCTGTACCAAAGCCAATTATTACGATTTCCCCCTCCCTGGAGATTACACCGACACCTAGCATCCCTGGTGCCAAAGATGTTGCCGGAAGCAAAATCCCTAAGATAAAAACGCCAGAGACTAAAACCACTGCCGAAACCCACACGAACAGTGCCACAATCGGCAAGGTAACAAAGAAGTTCAAGTACACTCCTGATGCCTATTCGGTCATGGGAGGAAAAGAAGCCTACCCCAATGAAATTGTTTATGGCGTGCTCCAAAATCAGGAACTCGGACATTTGTCTTCCCACGTAGAAACGCCGAGTGTTTCATACACATCACAAGGCAAAGAAATAAGGCCTGGTGTTTACCTGGTAACACCAGCAGACATCAAACTAACCGAGAATACCTCCATCAATATCGACTTTTCTATCCGCTACCCCATTGTGACAAATGAACAGTTTGAGTTCATGCGTGACAAAAAAGACTATCGTTTCGTTTATGGACTGATCGCTGGTGTCGTTGGCCACGAAGAAATGCACTACCAAGTATTGCGTCGCTACACTGATGAAATAACAGCCATTTTAAATAATCCAATAAACACCAACTTGGAGATTGAAGCAAACACGCCTGCTGAATTCCAACAGCAGGTTAACGACATAATGAGCCGAACAGTTGAACAGAGACTGGCTGCAGCTAAAAAGCGACATGATGCAGGACAGGCAGACATCGATAACCCGGCAAATGGTTCCCAAATCACTTTCAATTTCAAAGAACCAGCTCAAGACGGAGTGGTGCCGCCGGCTATAGTGAGCCAATTTAAGGGGAAAGGAACGTTTAATTTTGAACTGCCCGAAGGATCAGTTCCCCGCCCACCTGTACCTCAAGTAAATTTCAATTAAGCTCGGTATCAAAAAGCGCTTGAAGTTTTCTTCTGGACAATTCGAGTCTCGCCCGCGCAGGCTTGTTTAACCTGTTTTGCTTAATCTGTATCTCAAGTTTGTTAGAGTAGCCAGCGATTTCCTGCTCAAGCTTTCTAAGCTTTGAGTGATTTTTTGATTGTCAGGAAATGGGTATGATAGAATAACGCAACAAGTGAATCTGACATTAGGCAGAACAACCTACCTGATATTTCCAATAGTCGCAGCTATTGCTTTTCTTCCTGCATCAGCAAACGCAGTTGATTTCGCTAAGAATAAACAATTTTTCGCCTCATCCGTAAATCAGAACTTTTTGCCGAACGGAACGCTAGTAAAAACAGCTAAGAGTAACGCTGTCTACTACATCAAAGACGGAAAGAAGAGCCTCGTTCTTCCGCGCATTATTGAGATCTGGTTTAAGGAAGCGCATTACTTCAAGATCGATAGTGTAGTAACCATATCGCCAGAAGACTTATCACGTTACGCTGACACTACCGCCGTTAATCCCCTGTATATCGGAAAGATCCTTCAGGGTCCTGATAAAACCCAGTATTTCATTGACGATAAACTACAAAAAAGAACAATTTCATCTGCTGTTAGAGCAGCTCTTAAGTATCCTGGCCGCAACCTATACCCCACCACCTCGTCCCACTTGGCTCAATTTAAAACCGGGCCTGAAATAAAACGCACTGATGTGCATCCAGGCGGAACTGTTATGTATAACGGCGCATACCATGGCGGAACAGTGTGGCGCGTTGAAGAAAAGGACGGAAAATACATCAAGCATTATTACCTTCAAGATTATATCTACGAAACCGAGGGGTACCCCTGGTCGGGCCAAATCATGCCAGTATCCACCGAGGAGTTAGCACGATATCAGCGCGGAGCGAATATTGAACGGTATCCTGATGGCTGGCAGGTAGGAATTGGAAATGACAAATTTATCGTACAAAGCGGAACCCTGCGAAAGATCGCTTCGGAAAAACTGTACAAAGCCATGGGCTACAACCCTAAATATGTCCTCACGGTTTTCCCTGAGTTTTTAAAGCGATACCCACGCGGTAACAACATCGCGGGTTTTAAAACCATTTTCGAACAGACCGCAGTAAAAAGCAGCGGGACAAGTGCTGCCCCGAGCGCTGCCAATAACCTCACAAAAGTTCGTCCCGCAATTAGAACTTTGATTGGTGAGGTAAACGATATTTACTTAACGATATTCGATAAACAAATATCGGTTTCAGATAACAAGTTCTGGGTGGACTACATTTATAACGGCGAAATCAGTACGAAAAACGAACTTACAAGCGCCATGAAAAAAGAGAGGTCCACTGGAAAAAAGCCGGCACGAACACCCCGTGATAAGGAAATTGGCGATGAGCTCTTGAAAAGTAAATGGTTTCCCTACCTCTTTTACTTCGTTTGGCAACGGGAACCAGATGGTGGCGACAAACAATATTGGTATGACAGGATCGAAAAAGACCGCAACACCATCAACAAATTGGGCGAGACTATCCAGTGGCTTAAAGACACGTCTGGAAAATCACATAAATAGGGTCTTACACATCGATTGACAAAAGTAGTATTTGACGGCATACTATAACGTTTTGTTGTTTGCAAACTCCCTCCCCAGGAACAGAGGAAGTGTATGTCCCTCACTCTCAAAATCACCGTGGTCAACGTAACCGTGAACTACGGACTTACGTTGGAGGAAATGATTCGAGGCGGCTGTTACGGCGAAGTCGACCCAGGTATTACAGGGTCAAACTTTCCCTTGTCGGGACATGGAAGACTGTCCAGACAAGTTAAGCTTGCCAGCTTTGGCATCTGTCTTCCAACGCCCGTTGTAATCACTGAACTCGAGCAATTCCGGTTAATCCCCGCCCCGCTCGAGTTCGTTCTCGGTATCGGTTCTCAGCACCCAGGCATCCAGGAGAAAACCCCGGTCGTTTGTCTTGGATCGCGATGGAAGGAAGCGGAGGACGACAAGAGTGTCCCTGCCATCGGCATCCACGAAGGCAAGCGCGTGCTGTGCCTCTGCTACTACGACCTTGGGGAATGGGAAGACAACTGTGTGTTCCCTGTCTTCTCTCTGAACTAGACACAGACCCCTCCCGTCTAACGACGGGAGTTTTAAATACAGGCGAAATTCGGGACGCGAAAACTAACCCTTGAATCTTGGTGTCCAAAGGACGCATTTGCCAGAACCCAAACGAAAAAGACCTCTTTCGGGGTCTTATTATTTCCGTTTTGGGTTCTGGCACCGAGCCAAGCAGAAGGACTTCCAGTGAAAGTCTTTCTGTGCAGACTCGTCCTTGAACATAAGCACGGCTTAGCCGTGCATCGCCAGAACTCAGTGCACTAAGAAATAAAATAACCCGCCAAAGCGGGTTATCAATATTTCTGCACTGAGTTCTGGCACCGACCTACTCTTACCATCGCATGAAGCGTGGCTACCATGGGCGCTGGAAGGCTTAACTTCCGAGTTCGGGATGGGATCGGGTGTGACCCTTCCGCTAATGGCACCAGAACTCAAAACAGAAATTCACATCGTTAATCTCTTACCGCGAAACGATTGCGCAATTACGGGTCTTGTGCCGCGAATCGCGCAATACATCTCAAGGAAAGAGATGCATGGAAGGGAAAACCTTGGTTATCCCTTCCAGTTAGGATGTGTACTGCAAGCCATAATATCGTTGGAGGTGAGAAAGAAGAAACAAGTTCTTCCCTTTCACCTCCAACGACGAGATGAAATATACGCAAATGGACAAATTAGTACGGATCGACTCAACCCCTTACAGGGCTTCCATCTTCCGCCTATCAACGTCGTCATCTCCGACGAGTCCATGAGTGATAATCTTGAGGTGGGCTTCACGCTTAGATGCTTTCAGCGTTTATCTCCGGCCGAACGTTGCTACCCGGCGGTACCCTTGGAAGGATAACCGGTACACCAGAGGTTCGTCCACTTCGGTCCTCTCGTACTAGAAGGGACTTCTCTCATCACTCCACGCCTGTGGCAGATAGAGTCCGAACTGTCTCACGACGTTCTGAACCCAGCTC
>CAYNDL010000033.1:0-10443 GCA_964396115.1 uncultured Candidatus Saccharibacteria bacterium | reverse complement strand
GAACTCGATAAAATTCTCTTGGCTTCCGCGATAGTGTCTTCGTTTCCTCCAGCCGTTATGTAACGAAAGCCCCCATAAATGAAATATGCTAAGGCAATAATGCCAACGAGCCCGAGTATGTAGTTGATGATGTTCATGATCACCGTCGGGAGGTCTTGAGGAGCAGTATTTGCTGGCACCGGTGCTGGCTGTAACCCCTGGCCGAGTGCAATCGATGGAATAATTGTCGCCATCATCAATATTTGGAAATAGATTTTTTTCATAATTTATTTAATTTAGCCTTATCATATTATACTACTCATTCAGCTATTCCGTGCAGCATGGCACAAACAAAGATACGCCCCTTTTGGGGGCGTATCCGTTTCCTGATCAGGAAAAAATTATATTGCTCCTGCTGGCACGTTGCCGCCTACACCGCGGACAACGAAGTTAACGATTGCGGCTGAAACACCAATAACTACGATACCAATGATTGCATTGATAATAATTCCTTTCGCTTCTTCAATAACTGACTCGTTACCACCTGAAGTGATGTAACGGAAACCGCCGTAAATGAGATACGCGAGTGCGACGACACCCACGATTGCGAGAACGTAATTAATAATGTTCAAGATAACTGAAGCCAAATCGCCTCGTGCGGTCCCCGGAGGAACTGGTGTGCCAACTAACTGTGCCATAGCAACGCTCGGCAACAACATCGCCAAGGTTGGAATAAGATTATGGATTCGAACTTTCACGTCGTACTCACCTCCTCCCAATGATTTAATAAAGCGTACATGAATTAAACTTGACCCCCGACACCTCTGATCACGAAGTTAACAACTGCCGCCGCAATACCTATCACAACAATCCCGATAACTGCATAAATAATTGTATTTTTCGCTTGTTCTATTTTCTTACCGTCCCCTTGGGCAGTGATATAGAGGAATCCGCCGTAGACCAAATAAGCCAAAGCAACAACTCCCACAATTACCAAAACATAATTAACTATTTGCAGAATAGTAGATGGAAGGTCGCGCGCCGGTGGATCGTACGAGTCAACATATTCGAGACCCATTCCCTGCGCGAAAACACCCAAGGGAAATAGCAGTCCCGCTATCCAACCTTTTTTAATTAATTTTATGAGGTTCATTTTAATAATTTAGTGGTTAACCGCCAACAACACCCCGAACAACAAAGTTTACTACTGCGGCTGCAACCCCAATCACGACGATTCCAATGATCGCATAAATGATAATGTTTTTTGCCTGCTCCACTCGTTTGCCATCGCCTTGGGCAGTGATGTACATAAATCCGCCATATACCAGCATGCCCAGAGCAAGCACGCCGACGAGAACCAGAGCATAATTGACTATTTGCATGACGAATACGGGCAACTCTGTTTTTGCCAATTGAATTTCGCTTGGTGGAAGCCCCATCTGGGCATTGGCCTTGTTTACGATATTTAAGATCATAAGACTCCTCGCCCTCCCCCGCCGCCACTACCACCACCATTAAAAGCACCGATAACGAAAGCGACAATTGAATATGCGAGACCGATAACTGCAATTCCGATTACGGAATATATTACGACAGTTTTTGCTTTCTCTACTTGCTTAGCGTCGCCCTGGGCAGTGATGTACAGGAATCCACCGTAAACGAGCATCGCTACTGCGATCACACCAACGAGCAGTAAAGCTGTATTAATAATTCTAGCAATCATGCTGACCAAGTCACCTTGATTCAGATCAACACCACCGGCATTACTCAAGCCGAGATCGCCTGCCATCACAGATAGCGGCAAAAGCCACACCAAAGAAACAAGATATTTCTTAGAGAACACCACGTGGACCTCCATTTGCTCCGCCACCTTCTCCCCCACCCACAGCGCCGATGACGAAAGCAACAATTGAATATGCCAGACCGATAACAACAAGACCGATCACTGCCCCAAACAATGCTGTTTTGGCTTTATCAATCTGTTTCGTATCACCCTGCGCGGTTATGTAAAGGAAGCCTGCATACACAATAAAAGCAACTGCGATAATTGCTGCAAGAGTCAGTACTTGATTAACTATGTTCGTTATTAATTCTTCAAGAGAATTAAACCTGATCGGGTTCTGAATTTGCGCAAAAGCAACGAACGGTACCAAAAAAGTACCTGCCGCAATCGCTATAGATTTTATTTTTTGTGTGTTTAACTCCATACCGTTTGTTCTAATTATATTGATATTCAAGAAAATTTACTATTGTATATCTTCTACTTGAGTAAACCCTGCCCCACCAGTAACGCCTGCCCAGCGCAATATCGTATTAACAAGCAACACGGACACCGCCAAAATAACCAAACCGATAATCGCCATTTGCAGTTTCCCTTTTGCCTCATCCAATTGTTTCGAGTCTCCCTGAGACATGATGTACTGAAAACCTGAGATAACAATGGCACCAATCGCCACAATTGCACCGAAACCCATTAGGTAATTGAAGATGTTTACCGCCATTTTTTTGATGTCATCTATTCTGCAATCTGCACCATCACAAGGGACTAGTTTCGAACCGCTACCACTGCCGCCGCCGCTATTCCCCCCTCCGGGGCCATTATTACTGCCCCCACCGTTGTTACCGCTACCCGGAGGGTTGGTGTTCGGAGTAATTGGCTGGTTAACATTTCTGGTATCAAGTGGAATATCGTTTGCGGATTTAACTCCCAAAAAACCTTCCACATCAACACTAAAACCTTCCCCTCTTAGATCCGTTTCATTAACCGAAAGCACACCATTATCATCATCGCCAGTCGCACCCACTAAATTGCCACCATTATCATAAACCTTAACTGTGCTCCCCATATCAATACTTCCATCATTATTTCTCACAGTGAATTTAACTTGGCCACCGAGATCCTTATAAACGGAAAGCCTCTGTGTTACCTGTCCATTAGATGTGAGATAAGCGACCTGCGCATATTCAGGTCCCACTTGCGCCGGAATCGTTAACGCTTGTGCTATGCCATAGAAAGCGAAGACTCCAATGAGACTGAAGATAGATGTTAGGACGATTTTTAAGCTGATTTTGTTTTTTCTTAACATGACAATTAAATTACTTAGTTGTTTCTCTTGTGCTTGCGGCTTTCAGTTGCTCTGCTGCCCGCCTCAATGCACCCTCAGCTGTATCCTGGCCAGACACAACTTCATCAATGGCCTTCACAAACAAGCTGTCTACCAAGTGATTGTCGGCTTGTTTCCAAGAAGTGGCGTAAAGCGACTGACCGGCAAACACTCCTATTCGTGGATCGTTTTGCATTTCTGCCACCAAGTCACGCCGGGCTGGCGGGTAGCCAGACTTTTCAATGTACTGACGCGCCTGGTTTGCGCCTGCCATGAAACGAACAAAGCTCCAAGCAACTTCCGGACTTGTTGTTTGCTTAGAAACAGCCAATAACCAATACCCACCGTAGGTCTTTGGAGGATTATCCCTATTCCCAATTTCCACTTGCGGGATCGGTGCAATTCCAAAGTTCAAACGCGGATTTTTCGCTTTGATTGTTTCGATGTGGTAGGAGTAATTGACCATCATCGCCGCTTCTCCTTCAGCAAAGGAGTCTATTGAGTAATCGCTCCTCTCGTTCCAGGTGTAGACATCCTTAACAGGGTTGGCAAAATCAGTGAAGAACTCGAGGGCACGTATTGCATCCGGATTTTCTCCGAATGCTGGTAAACCATTCTTATCAACCATCTCAACACCATTTTGCATCATCAGAATAGAAAGGATGTCAGATGCCCGGTTTACATTCTTCCCTGCTCCCAGTGTAATCCCATGCTGGTCAATTTGGTTCGTTTCTGTTGAGTTAGACTTCGTTGTCCTTTTTACAATCTCCATCACTTCTGTCCAGGTTTTCGGCGCACGCGCCACGCCAGCGGTATTGAAAATATCTTTGTTGTAGTAAAGAGCTAACGTATCCATAAACAGCGGCATTGCCATTACGCGGCCTTCCATAATTACATCTTGTCCAACCAGATCCACGAATGCTTCCCTGACTTGTTTTTCTGTTGCAACAGTCTGAGGGGCAGGCAGCAACCTGTTCTTCCATCTGGGCAACCACGAGCTATGAATCAGAAAAACATCAGGACCCCTTCCCTCTGCCAAAGCACTCAACAATTCGTTTTCGTACTGGTCAACAGGACTTTTTTTCTTGTAATCGACTTTGGCACCAGGCACTTCATTGTTTGAAAAAGCCTGCAGAAAAGGCCGCATCGATTCTGCATCATCGAAAACTCCCCAAACACTAATAGGAACACGATTAGGAGGAGTATTCGTCTTTCCGCACCCCGCACCAAGAAAAACCACAGCGCCAAGAAGCACTGCAAAACGGATGAGCAAAGACTTTTTAGGCTTCAGAGTAAGCACGGGCAAATAATAAAGCATAATGATAAAGACTCGGCTTCCATCGACGCAGAACCATGAGGTTATTCATTTTGGCAGCCGCTAAAACCATGTCAGGAGAAACCCGATGTTCGACGGGTGGCCCAAAAGGAACATTAACCATCTCCCATTCAACAGCCACTAAACGACCAACTTCCGGACGCAAAACGCGCGCTGCTTCGGCTAGGACTTTCTGCGGATCGCTTTGGTGGAGGATGTTAGCCACAATTACGAGATCTGCCCAACCATCTGGTAAATGGGAGCCGGACAATTTTGCTAAATCACCACGGATTACATCAAGATTATCTAGGTTTTCACTCTTAGCTTTGTGTCGAACAGTCTCCAGTGAACTTTCCCGAATATCAACTCCCACCACCCTACCGTTACCTCCGACGAATTTCGCAGCGGGCACAACATAAAAACCGGCGCCACACCCGAAGTGCACAACATTCATCCCTTCCCTAATTCCAACTTCACGCAGCACCTCATCGGGCCGAATAAAGTTACCAGAACGAATAATTTGAGTAGCCATTTTTGTGCTTTTTCGTTTTTGTTCTTTAGATACTATAGCACACTTAGAGGCTCAACAGAGAAACTCCGTAAACAAAAATCCCCGCTTATGGCAGGGATTTGTTTTTCGTTTTGTTAAGCGCCTTCTGCTTGCCGTCCGGCTGTAGCAAATGTAGTAAACGTGCTGACGCTCTCCCCTTCATCAAGACGCATTATGCGTACACCCTGAGTAGCTCTTCCAAGGACCGGGACCGTGTTCAACGGCACCCTGATTACTTGGCCTTTTTGGGATGTAACAATTACAGTCGCGTCTTTTTCAACGTCAGCGGGAACCAACATCATACCTACGACACGACCAGTCTTCGGGGTTACGTTAGCAGTTTTTACACCCGAACCACCGCGATTTTGCACCTTAAACGCTGCTAGTACTGTCCGTTTGCCATATCCATGTTCCATAAGCACCAAAACATGAGCGTCCTTTGCCTTCAATTCACTCGGAATAACCGTCATTCCAATAACCTGGTCATCGCCACTAATCTTGATACCGCGCACACCAGCAGCTGGACGACCCATCGGACGAACATCAGACTCCTTAAAACGGATTCCTTTCCCTTTGGCAGAAATTAGCATGATATCGTCTTTGCCGTAGCTTGGAAGCACCCAGTCTAAGCGGTCACCCGCAGCTAACCTGATTGCAATTAAGCCGCTGCGACGGACATGTGAGAATTCTTCAATTGGAACCTTCTTTATGGTTCCTTGTGAAGTTACCATCACCAAAAACTTCGCTTTCGAATCCTTGGGAAGTGCCAAGACTGCCGTTACTTTCTCCTCAGAACTTAATGACAGGAAGTTTTGTAGAGCCTGCCCTTTTGCAGTGCGCGAAGCCATTGGCAATTCATAAGCCTTGCAAGCAAACACCTTCCCAGAATTCGTGAAGAACAGTGTGTCGGAATGCGTGCGTGTGACTATAATCGTATCAACAGAATCTTCTTCCTTTGTTGTCATGCCGATAACTCCTTTGCCACCCCTGCCTTGCACGCGGTATGTGTCAATCGGCAAACGTTTAACATAGCCGCCTGCGGTTACAGTAATAACAGTATCCTCGTCTGGAACTAAATCCTCCTGTGTAAATTCGCCGACTGGACCCGGCACCACCACAGTCTTTCTTTCATCGCCATATTTCTTTTTCAATTCTTGCAATTCAGTGATAACTACTCCCAAGATCTTCTTCGGGGACTTGAGCAAGTCTTCTAGGTAAGCGATAAGTTTACGTTTCTCTTCCAGCTCATCTTCCACTTTCTTCCTTTCCAAACCGGCCAGCGTCGACAAACGCATTTCCAAGATTGCACTTGCCTGCAGGTCAGACAAACGGAACTTCTTCATCAAGTTGTCATGGGCTATTTCCTTGGTCGAAGACTTCTTGATGGTTTCAATTACTTCGTTGATATGGTCGAGTGCTTTCTTTAAGCCTTCAAGAATATGTGCTCTTTCTTTCGCACGTCTTAAGTCATATTCACTGCGGCGCCTAATGACGGTCTTGCGGTGTTCAAGGAAGTTTTCCAGGACGCCTTTTAGCGTAAGAACCTTGGGATGAATACCGTCCACCAAGGCCATCATGTTCAAGTGGAAAGACTTTTGAAGCTGTGTGTGGACGAACAGCTGGTTTAATACTTTCTTTGGGTATGAATCACGTTTTAATTCAATAACCACGCGTATACCATCCTTGTCAGATTCATCTCGCAAATCTCTGATCCCTTCCAGTCTTTTTTCCTTCACGCCGTTTGCGATCTCTTCTAGGAGTGAGGACTTATTAACCTGGTATGGGATTTCTGTGACAATAATTCTGAATTCCCCTTCCTTAACTTCCTCGATCTCCGCCTTGGCACGGGTAACCATGGCACCCTTCCCTGTGGCATAGGCGTGCGCGATATCTTGTGCATTGAAGACAAACCCGCCTGTCGGGAAATCAGGACCTTTTACAAATTTGATTAAGTCTTCGTTTGTTGCATCGGAATTTTCCGAAAGATGGACGATAGCATCAACAACCTCAGTCAGATTATGCGGCGGGATGTTTGTTGCCATACCGACAGCAATACCTACTGTCCCGTTTACCAAAAGGTTCGGGAGAGGAGCAGGCATAACTGAAGGCTCTTTCTTGGTATTGTCGTAGTTATCTACAAAATTGACTGTCTCCTTCTCAATGTCGCGCAACATTTCATCAGCGACATACGCCAACTTCGCTTCGGTATAACGCATAGCTGCGGGGGAATCACCATCAATGCTGCCGAAATTCCCTTGCCCCCTAACGAGGGGATAACGCATTGACCAGTCTTGGGTAAGACGGGCTAATGCATCGTAAACTGCCATGTCGCCATGGGGATGATATTTACCAAGCACTTCACCAACAACGGCCGCACACTTACGGAACCGCCCGTTCGGCCTTAAACCGATCTCGTGCATGGCGTACAAGATTCGGCGATGCACCGGCTTGAAGCCATCACGTACATCGGGCAAAGCTCGAGAAACGATTACGCTCATCGCGTAATCCAGATAGGACTGCTGTACTTCGTCGACTATTTCGCGTGGTGTGATTGTTTCTGGCATAACTTTGGCTAGTTTAATGTAGATCCTTAAGTTTACAAAGTTGGAAAGTCGGTAGGAGTTGCGGACGCAGTCGGGCTTTCTTCAGGGACTGTAGTTGGCGCAGGAGCAAATTCCCCTCCCTTGGTTGACGACTCAAACAATGGAGAAGGCGTGGCAGTCACTTCAGGAGTCGGAGTAGTTCTCTTTTCTATCTGATCGCCCGCCACTAAAGGTTTCTGCTCAAAAGAAGCTGGCGTTGGTTGCTCTGCAATCACCGGTCTCCCTGTTGACTTCCATTGGGCAATACGAACAGGAACCCAGACAGCGACTATAACGATGAAAGTAACTGTTGTCCCAAATACTACAAATCTTCTTCGGGCTGCTAAATCTTTCTCTCTAACTTCTTTGACGTAGGAAAGCATAGCGATTATGCGGAGAATACAACAACTTGAGTGTCTTCCTCGGCAGGCAGATCCTTCTTTTTGAACAACATCCGATCGGTCGGCTTTACGCTAGAAGCACCCATTTCCTTAAGGAAAGCGGAAACGCTCCCTAACTTAGATCCAACATTTATTCCGTCCTGTGCAAAGTGCATCGGCACTACTACGCGCGGTTCGATATCATTCACAAGTTTTACTGCTTGCTTTAATTCCAGTCCGACACCGCCAACGGGAACAAAGAGGATGTCGACCCCATCAAACTTCTCAATAATTTCACCCGTTGGGATTGTTTCTACATTACCCAAGTGAACAAGTCGCATCCCTTCTATATCCATTGTGTAGACCGTAGTCGTTTCTTTCGGATCTTTATCAGGAACCGAAATTCCTTGGATGAAAACTCCCTTCAGTTCAAACTCACCCGGATGATCGATCACAAATGGCCCGCCTTGGATGGCATCAATGTGGCTATAGGCTGGGTTGTTTATCTTACTGATAGTAACTATGTCCGCCTTTGCCCGCATGGGTTTACTCGAAACCTTCGGCCCAAACGGGTCGGTTACCAGTACCGCCTCTTTTGTTTCCAGCTTGAACGAGGATAAACCTAACCAGGAAAGATGCATCAGTTCGTTTTTAGTAAGTCTAAGATCCCCCAGCAAATGGTTTTGCTGCACTAACAATAGCAGAAAACAGCCCCAAAAACAACATTAATTAGGGCCTTCTCTGAGGCCAAATAGCCGTCGGATCTACTACTTTACCTTAGATTTACCAACAGAAACGCAGTCCCAAGTTATACTCGGCGGGATAGAATGTGTCGTTGCAACCGGGACGGGGCTTTTGCCAGGCGGACAAGTCGGAGGTTTCGTAGAACCAGACGGTGGAGTACTGTTCCCCTTCACCGTAACAGGCATGAAATTTTTATACTTGCTAACAGGCACATCATTGTTCAGCGGCTCAATTTTCAGATACATCTTCCCTTCCTGTAAATCCTTCGGCACAAAAACCTTAGCGCTTCCTGTATTCGCCGTATTCTGGGCAAGAACGACGCAAGAGCTCGACGATACGCTCTTACATAAGCTCAAGCGAACTGCCAAGTAGACTGTCGAGTCAGATTTCCAGGTAATTGTCGCCGGACTGCCGATAATTAAGTCGCTCGGCCCAAATAACTTCACCGGCTTCGTCGATACAGACCTGGTCTGCAAATATGCAGCGTAGGTTGCCGCACCAGAAACAACCAGAACCAGGGCAAATATTGAGGTTATGATTTTTATTTTTTGCACTCATCTTATTGTACAAATTATCAGGAAAACCAGCCATAAAACATTTAACAGGCATCAGATCCGTAAAGGAAAAGATGGTTTACACCTTAGACTTGCAAAAAAAACGATCCTCCTGTACCCTTCGTAAGACCAATGTCTCTTATCCATAACCAATCTAATAACAAAGGTGACGGTTCCCAGACGGAAACCGCAACTTCCGAATTTGCCAAGCTCTTAATGGAGCGTCCAGATGCGGTTCGTGTTGCTCGTCCTGGTGAAGTCGTAAAAGGCAAGATCTTTGATATTGCCTCAAATACCTTATATGTAGACCTCGGTGCCCTAGGTATGGGTATCGTTTTCGGTCGTGAATTGATGGATGCCCAAGAGACTTTCCGTCATGCTCATTTGGGTGATGATGTGGAAGCGGTTGTCGTGGAACCTGAAAATGATGAAGGATATGTGGAACTGTCGCTCCGCAGCGCCTCGGAAGAGAAGGCTTGGGAGGAATTACGAGCCAAAGAAAACAGCGGCGAAATCTTCCCTGTTCAAATTTTGGAAGCTAACAAGGGTGGACTAATACTTCGTGTAAGTGGCGTAACAGGATTTTTACCTGTTTCTCAGCTCAATGCTGCCCACTACCCTCGCGTCGAAGGTGGCGATAAACAAAAGATCCTTGAGAAATTGAAGGGCTATATTGGACAAATGTTTAATGTCCGCGTAATCACTGCTGACCAGAACGAAGGCAAACTGATCGTTTCCGAAAAGGAAGCTATGAGCCCCGAAACCCAAGTTGCACTGGAAGGCCTTGAAGAAGGAGCTGTCGTTGACGGGAAAGTTAGCGGAGTTGTTGATTTCGGTGTCTTTATCAAATTCAACTGGAAAAAGATCGAATTAGAAGGCTTAGTCCACATTTCCGAACTCGCCTGGCAGAGAATCGATAACCCGAGCGAATTTGCCAAAGTCGGACAGCCCACACAAGCCATCGTTATTGGTGTAGACGGTACCCGCATTTCCCTGTCATTGAAGCGCTTGCGCCAAGACCCATGGTTAAGTGTTGAAGAACGCTACAAAGTTGGTGAAAAAGTATCCGGCGAAGTTTTGAAAGTTACGCCTTTTGGGGCATTCGTTAAGCTCGATGAAGATATTCACGGTCTCGCTCATATTTCCGAACTCACAGAAGATGAAACTTTGAAGCCTGAAGAAGTGATCAAGCCAGGTCAGAAACATGATTTCCGCATTATCAGCATTGAACCGGT
>CAYNDL010000032.1:0-10486 GCA_964396115.1 uncultured Candidatus Saccharibacteria bacterium | reverse complement strand
GTGTCCGAACTGCGGCAGCCGGTTCACCTTCAGTTGGAGGATCGATACCGGCCACGACTACTCGCATCCTGAAACAGGGGCTTGGCACTGGCGCAAAGAGCGCAAGTGCTTTTCCTGCAAGCAGGTACACGTCGTCAAAAGTGGCGTGGAATGATCGTTCAAGATAATGACAGGTTACAAACTCATCCTGTGCAAAAAATGAGATACGGGGACGGCGACGTCCCCTCCATATCGTAGTCGTAAAGGCTTACTTGGCGACTGTGAATGTGGACCCCCTATCCTTCTGTTCCGGAGAATTGCGATGAAAGAAACCATGGGGAAGGTTGTTGCGTTCGTGGTGTTCCTGATTTTGGCTGGCGTCGCCGCTGCCGTTAACGAAAGCATGGGCACCGTCGGTGGCATCTTGTGGGGAACTGCGGCCGGTATCCTCCTGTCACTGTGCGTCGGCGACATCATTCGTGACCGGAATTTCCGGAACAAGGAGAGTGAGCAGAGATTCCGCGTTGGGCGATGCTACAAGGATCTCGGATTCGGAACTTGGGACTTGATTTGCCAAGGAGCTGAATCAGAGTTTTCTCTCGTTTTTGCCATCGACCACTACGCCGTGTTGCGGAATCGCGACACCAACGAGAAGGTGATCTGGGTCAGCCAGTTTGCCATACCCGCTGCGGGCG
The DNA here is from genome assembly GCA_964396115.1 of uncultured Candidatus Saccharibacteria bacterium. Lineage (GTDB taxonomy): Bacteria > Patescibacteriota > Andersenbacteria > UBA10190 > CAIZMI01 > CAYNDL01. The sequence goes on along the minus strand of CAYNDL010000032.1, from coordinate 9,812 downwards.
TCCAGATCGCGGAACACGATGATTTCGAGGTCATCCCCCTCGAACGTGGCTTTGAAACGTCGCCCCGGTGATTTTCCCGAGTTCATAGGATTTGAGCGCTAGGGAAAAGGAAAATACTCAGCCTGCTAAAAATGAGATAAGAGGAGGGTAGAACCTATCTGCCCTCCTCACCATACTTTAGCTGTTCAAAGTTTGGACTGCTAAAGAAGTGGTGCAAATCCTGTTCGCCATGCAACTCACGACGAGTAGCAGACAGGAATCACGACAAGGAGGGAAAGTGATGCACTTGGTTAACGCAGCAGCGTGGACGGTGTTTGGTGTTGCACTGGTCAACTTCTGGTCGGACCGGATGTGGCTAGTGGCAATCGTTTTGGCCTCCCTTAACATCGCCTGGGATCTTCTGAAAAGGAAGCCCCTGGGGGATTCTGTGGTGGAGTTGAAGAACTTGCCACGTGAAGACGGCTGGGAGGTTGCGAGCGAAGTGAAGGACAATGAACACTGGTACTCAGTTGTCCGGTTCGGTAAGAAACGTTTTTTGGTGCGAAGCCGGCAGAAACTGCCGAAGAGGTTCACGACGAGTGAACCAGTTGCGGTCGCAGTAGCCGAGTGATTTGTTTTTTTGTCCCGAGCCATTAGGAAGGCGATAGGGGAGCAGGTATGACTCGTTCCTGCAAAATGAAAACGAGATTACGGGGAGGTGTCCTAACATCTCCCCTCCATATTTAAATCGCTAAGCACGTTGTTTGGCGGTTGAAAGTGGAACCCGTTCTTGGAGCTTGTCACATGAAGACGATTGTTGCTCTCGTGGTGGTCTTGGTTGCATCGCTGGTATCGGCCGCCGAACAGCCCCTTCCGCTTCGGATCGATCGACAGGAACAGTCCTGGTCGATCAAGTACAGCGAGAAGCCATCGCTGTACCATGTCGAGAAGCTGCTCCCTGTTCTCCGCAAGGTCGCGGAAGGCGAGGGCGGCGTCTTCGACGAGGTGCGGATCCGCATTCGCGAAACAGAGGTTCAGATGGAGTTTGTCTCTTGGAAGCGAGCTCCCTGGAATCTCACTTCGATGGTGTTTCAGAACGGGGTCGCCGGTAGCTTCACTTTTTGTTCAACCTACCGGTATGAGCCTTCGGTTCTCGAGTCGTTTCGCTCGGCGGAACTGGCCAAAGTGCTCGCGAAGATCTACGCAAACTCCGAAACCGACCGGGTGGAGGACAGTAGCATTAAGACGGGGACGAGTATCCAGCACACAGTCCGCTTCCTCGGTGGAAACTGGGAGTACGTGAAAAGTCTCGGTCAGTGAGGTTTGAGATGAGGGGCAGCAGGTTAATAACTCATCCTGTATAAAAAATGAGATAATATGGGGACGGTAACGTCCCCTCCATACTTAAGTTGTTCGCGAGACGTTTCGTGGACAACTTAAACGATGGACCCAGATCTATGGAAGGAGTGTTCTATGTGTCAGGCCGATATGGCTCTCGAGAGTGAAGTCAGCGAATCCGATCTCATGCACCGAATCCGCGTGGAAGGGTTGGCAGATCGGGAAGCCGCGTTCAACGCAATGGTGGAAAACCGTCTTGTGGAATCCCATGAACCGAGCAGCCACGGATCGAAGCGGAGTCCAGTTCGGACCCGGAAGCCACGGTGAGCCATTAACCGGAACGGCAAATCAACAGGGGAGACCGGCCAAAGTGGTCTTGTCTCCCCGCTACCTTTCAGTCGCGATTTTTCTTGCGATTGAAACAGTGGTTTTTCGGACAGGGATTTAGGTCCTCTTTTTCAAGGAACTCGTGCGATGAGTACCGTCATTGATAGCCACTTGGTCCAGACCCCCGTCGTGGTGAACGCGGAAAAACCCAAGGTCAACTTTCCGGCGGCTCGTCAGGAGCTCGAAGCGCGAAAGTGTCTGCGTGCAGCGGGCGCCTTCGGTTTGATTCTGAAAGCGAAGCAGGACAACGACGTCCGCGGGCTCGAACAGGGTCTGCACGATCTCGGTGAGCCCTTCTTTGGCTCACTGAGCGACAACGCCAAGGCTGCCGTCAACATGGCGGCCGACAACGCGGCCCGCGGGCTGCTGGCGGTTCTCGTGGGTCTCATGACCCGCGTCCGCAAACTATTCATCGATGCCAGCCAAGCCCAGGCCTGTGGCAAGAAGCTCGTGGCCGAAGGAAGGCGTACAGAGGCTTACCAGCTGCTTCGCGAAGCGCGCGCGATCGACTTCTCCCGTGCGGGGATTGTTGCGATCCAGCGTCTCGTGGACTCTGGGATTCCGGTCTCTTTTGGCGCGCGGTTCCCCGAGTACGGATGGGAAGATCTCTTGCGAGAGGCACGGAAGAGCGACCGCTCCGCAGCGCAATTCCTGTACCTGGTAAGATCCGTTCCCGAGCAGGAATGCACTCGTTTCGAAGTGCAGATCCCCCACCGAAGCAAGACTCCCAGCGACCCCGCCGAAAAAGCGCGGCTCGCAGCGGAGCGCCGGCAGCGTCAGCTGGCTCGCGCCGCCCTCTCCTGCAAGAAGGGGAACGGTGGCAAGAAGAGCAGCGGGAAGAAGAAGGGTAAGTAGTGCCCATCAACGGTTAAGGACGAGTACCGAAATGTAAAATCTCGTCCATTCACCAATGACGACCACCACAATTAAATTTTTTTGTGGTCGTCAGTGGCGGGTCGGGTTTGGAGGGATGAAAACTATTCATGGAGAGATACGATCATGACCCAGGCAGAAAAAATTGTGGCAACGATGCGTAACAACACAACTGCTCTGATGGAGCCTGTGCGCGCTGCCATGAATGCGCGGCGACAGCAGCAACGCCGCGAACGGCTGGAAAAGCCCCGCAACAAGGGTTACGTCATCGTGTCCAAGTTCTGGACACGACGGCCGCAGTAATCTGCAAAGCAACAACAAGATTGGTTGGCGTTATTGCGCCCAAGGATGAGTACCAAACCATGTGTGAAAGCTCATCCATCCGCCAGCAAAAATTACTGTTTAGTTTCTGCTGGCGGGTCTACCTAAATTCGCCCAGAAGGGCATATCCCTTAACGGAGAGTGATCATGAAACGCTTGGCTATGGTTGTTACGATCCTTGTGACGGTGGCGCTGGCCTGGTTCGGATTCTTCGCAATGCTCCATCGGTATTTGGGCATCGTGGGAGGGATTCCGGTGTCGGCGGTCTTCGCGACACTTTTTCTGCCCGTGTTCCTCATCGCCACCCTCTACGGTCGCCGCTTTGTGGCACCCAAGGAGCTTCGAAAGAAGAAGTTTCTCAGTCTGAACGACTTGCAGCGCGGTAATAGCTACGAAGTGCTGAGCTGTTGCCAGTCCCCGATCGTAGGCTGGACGGACCTGTATCTTTTGTATGTTCAATGCCGTGAGGATGGGGAAGTCATTACCATGACCCACGACACCCCGCTTGCTGGCATTTTCACTGTCGGCGAAGAACGAGAGTACCTCAACGCAGCGCTTTGACCTTCTGTTCCTTCTCCCCAAGTCACAGGAAGGCGATAGGGGATAAGCAGGAAAATAAACTCGTGCCTGCGAAAAATAAAAAGACGAGTTCACGGGGAGGTGCATCCTAACACCTCCCCTCCATATTTAAATCGCTAAGCAGTTGTTTGGCGGTTGAAACCGTGGAAAAAGGAGGATTGCCATGGTCGCCGTAGCTTTACCCTCGTCCACTCTCAAGACGCTGCAGAACAGCAACGCCGGAGATCTGCGACACTGCCTGAGCTTTTTGCTGGCCGTGTTACGCAACCAGAAACCGCAGGAAAAACGCGAGGACAAGAAATGTTCGTAGCAAACTAGGGCGAGCCGAAACTCATCAGCTCGCCCGTTCACCAATGACGACCACCACAATTAAATTTTTTTTGTGGTCGTCAGTGGCGGACACCATAACCCGGAGATGAAAGATGGAAGCAAGCATGATAGTTCTCGGTGTTCTCGTTGCCGCGACAGGAGTCATCTTCCTGGTCCGCTGGCTGGGTTCCAAGAAGAAGAAATCAGCGCTCCCCATGAAGCAGACGGAAGTAACGATTGTTATGATGGACAATCGTGGGTTGGTGCAAGGAATGACTCGCTTCTTGAATAAAGGCGAGCAAATACTCGTGCACCGTCAGCTGTTGACAAGCTATGGAGAGCTGCGATCTGAGGTAGAAAGGTATCTTAAAAGCAACAAGGTCGGATTTGGAGAGGTGATGTGCTTTGCTGTCGTCACTGAAAACGTGGACGATGCTTCTCGCGTCAACTATCCTCATCAGCTCGAGTTGCATGTGGTCCCCATGCGGGTGTGGCTGAAGAACTTGGGCATGTAACAAGGGAGATCAAATCGATGGTGAATGTCCTCATTACTCGTCACCAGGCGATCCAGATCGCCGGGGGCGAGCAATTGCTCAACGAACTCTTGCGGCAGGCTTGTGAAGGCGGAACGCGAGAATTGGCCCTCCTGAAATCGGGAGCCAAGCTCGCGCGTTACGGCAAGGCGAGCAAGCGGCCGAACGTGTTCCAGCTCAGTGGCTATACCCAGGACGGCCGTGATGTCTTCGACATCATTCTGGAATTGGTGGCAGGAAAGCGAAACTTTCTCGTCGCCTAAAAGTTCCTTCTCCCCAAGTCACAGGAAGGCGATAGGGGATAAGCAGGAAAATAAACTCGTGCCTGCGAAAAATAAAAAGACGAGTTCACGGGGAGGTGCATCCTAACACCTCCCCTCCATATTTAAATCGCTAAGCAGTTGTTTGGCGGTTGAAAGTGGAGGAGAGTATGCTGGAGATGGAATTAATTCCAGAGCTCTTTATTAGAGGTGGCCTGCCATGGAAGAAAACAGCGACAAGGTTGTCAGTGCTCGTCCTGGCGTAAAACGTCCTGCCCTGCTCTGTCTGTTGTCATATGTGCAGCAAATGGATCCAATGGCGAGGTGCGAATATTGTCGTCCTGGCAAAGAAAAGGAAAAAAAGGAATGGTCAAAGAAGTGAGGGAACAAGGAGCAAGACATAGCTTGCTCCTATCTATTTATTAGCCGTCGAATCATTCGACGGTTGATAGTGGATTCGTGAGTGCCCGGAGGAAAACGATGGAGACTATTTTTGCTGGTATTGTGGCCATCGGACTCCTTCTTATCGCCATCGACTACATGGAAAAGAATGTTTATGGCGGAAAGAAAATCGTCCGCGTCAGTAAACGGATCGTGTTGGGAACAATCCGTTTGACCTTCAAATGCTGCTGGGTCATTGTCTGTTTCGCCATCCGGAAGATTCGCGAAGCCAGGCACCCCTAGTGGTGGCCCCGGGTGAGCCCATCACCCATTTTTCTCCGGATTCCTTAATAGGGAATTGGGAAGAAGAATAACAATCGAGGCATGAATCATGAAGATTCGTTCCATCTTTCTTGGCTTGTTGCTGCACTTTCTCGGGATTTTGGCGGCCGCACTCGGCATGGTGTTGGCTTTCCAGTTGGGTGTCGTTTGTTTTCCTGGTGAGAAACAAGGAACAACACTGTCCGTTGCTTCACTCTTCGCCGTCATGATGGTCGGGTTTTCCCTCTGGGAATTCTTATCCCGAAAGGGTGATTCGCTCCTCGGAAAATAGGGAGGAGTTGCACTGTCTGGAGTATAATCGGGTCGGCGTCTCACGACCCGACCTTTCCCGGGTACGTTCATCGCGTTACCAGGAGAGGTTAAACCTGTCGGGCTGTTCGGCGAGCACGTGGATCAGATTGGGTAATAGTTCTCTCTCACTTCGGGAAACCGAAGAAACCGTTACTTGATTTGTATAATTCCATGTTGTTGGCCAACAGCCTGACAGGTTGAACAATAAAAAAACAGCCCGAGAGGGCTGTTTTTTTTGTTCCAATGAATGCGTGAACTATTGCAAGGTGTTATGCTTAATAAGTGCCGGAGACGAACATAAACATTGTAAAATTCGATTCCAAGACACCCAACTTTGCCCCTTCCCAAAAGGCAGAGAAACCGGTTTTGCAAAAACCTGAAGTTTCGGGAAAGTTTTTGACAACGACTGCTCGTGAAATGCAAGTACCAATAACAACTTTAACGTGGAACACCGAACGACTGAGCAAACTTTTGGGGGAAACGGCAAATAGTCCGGAAGTGGCAAAAATTTTACGACGAATTAACGAGGCTAACGGTCGTCTCGTGACATTAGTGGAAGACCTGTTGAACGTAGCGAAAATGCAAGAGGGTGCTTTAACATTCGCAAAGCGGCCAATGCAGATAGTGGAAGTTGTGAGGAGGGCATTACGATCGGCTGAGCGAGCAGCTTTGCAAAGAGGAGTTGTTGTTAAATGGTCTGCGGATGCCACTCAAATCCCTCTGTCTGTGGGGGATCCAGAAAAAATTTATCAGGTTGTGTTAAACCTGCTCACAAATGCAATTAAATATACTCCCCGTGGAGGATCAGTTAACGTAACTTTGCGACGAACGAATGAGATTGCCCCCGTGTCCGTTGCATCAAAAGCAGTGAATCCGGGCACAGGTTATGTATTATGCAGCGTAGAGGATACTGGCATCGGTATTCCAAAAGATGAACAAAAATATGTGTTTACTCAATTTTTCAGGGGAAGGAAAGCTGTGGCCACGGATGAGGGAGGTACTGGGCTCGGATTGTATATTGTGAAGGGAATAGTTGAACAGCATAACGGAGCTATTTGGTTTACTTCGCGCGAAGGTTATGGCTCCACTTTTTATTTCACGCTTCCGCTCTTAGATCCGTACAAAACAAATGCCCCGAATCCTGGTGGTTGAAAGTGAGCAAACCCTGCTTCTTACAATAAAGGATGAACTGGAGTCTGCTGGTTACCAGGTTGATCCTTCTATTACCGGTGAAGAAGCATTAAGAAAAGTCGAAAATAAACCGGATCTGGTCTTGGTCGATGAACGTTTAGCAGACATGAGTGGACTGGATTTTATCCAACAGATGAAAAAGCATGACTACACGAAAAGTGTTCCCTCTATAATATTGCTGGAGGTTGGGGATGAAGCGCTGGCTAATCAAGCTATGGAACTGGGTGTAAGCAGGTACTACATTAAAACGCGTTATGGTTTGGGTGGTTTATTGGAAGATCTGTCGAAGTTGTTGTCCGAGAAAACCTAGACGTCTCTTAATTTTTGGCATATTCTTTCTTCGCGTTTGGTCTATAAAAACTTGCGCTCGTAGCTCAACCGGATAGAGCAAAGGGTTTCTAACCCTTAGGTTGGGGGTTCGAGTCCCTCCGAGCGCACATATTTTTGCGATACAAAAAACTCGGATCAATTCCGAGTTTTTTGTTACTTACTGGGTGGCTAGAGGGTACCGCCCCCTCGTCTCCCGGGCCACAGCCGAGCGTTCTACTTTTGAACCATAGCCACCGTAAAGCTCAAGAATATATTGAGCAGACTCATTTAACACTATTTTTAAATTTATGGAAAGTCGGAAGGTGACCGGCAGTTGCGAGAGAGTCATTTTTGTTTAATAGTTCATGTATGTCCTCGTGGTGAAATGGATATCACGCCAGTCTTCGGAACTGGCATTGGGGGTTCGAATCCCTCCGAGGACACAAAGAGACAGCCGCAAGGCTGTTTTTGTGTCTGAGAGCAACAGGTCACGAAAGGTAACCCGTGCCCCATGGCGTTGTTAAAAACCTCCTTGATTATTATCCAAAATAACCAATAATAAAGGTTATGAAAAAAATATTTATTATGTTTATAGTACTGGGGGCGTTTATTATCGGCAGTTCAGCTAGTGCCGCAGAGTTTAGAACGGAAGAACGTTATGAATTGCCAGAGGGTGAGACAGTAGAAGGGGACCTATATGTCTTTGGAGGAAACGCGGTTGTTAGGGGTACAGTCAATGGTGATTTGTTTGTGGCTGGAGGAAATACCAGAGTTACTGGTAAGGTTAACGGCAGTGTAAATGCCGCGGGTGGACAGGTAGCCATCACGGGAGAAACAGCCGGTGCCATAAGAGCAGCAGGTGGAGATATTTTAGTTGATGGAGCAGTTGGTAAAGATCTGATTGTGACTGGTGGCAATATCGAATTGGGAGGGAAATCGGTGGTTAATGGAGATACTCTAATTAGCGGTGGACAAGTAGAGATTGCGGGCTCAACTAAAAATGTAAAAGTTAATGCTGGCACATTACGGCTAACGAATAGTGCAAAAGTTGAGGGTTCACTGAAATATGCAAGCGAAAATGAAGCCACCATCGCTAGTGGTGCAACAGTCACGGGCGATGTTTCAAGAACGGAAATAAAGCGAAACGAAGCAAAGAATGCAGGTAGGACGTTCCTCGGTTTCGGCTTTATTGTTTCACTGGTTATAACTGTATTGCTCGCACGTCTTTTGACTTATCTGTTTCCGGCAAAGTCACAAGAGATCGCAGTTTCGTGGCGTGAACACCTCTGGATGAATCTTTTGTGGGGAATAGTTTTCTTGGTTGTAGTTCCGATTGTGTGCGTTATGTTGTTCATAACTTTGTTCGGAATACCGCTCAGCACCATGTTGCTGTTTGTTTATGCTGTGACTCTATATGTCGCTCGCCTCGTTGCAGTAGTCGTGTTCGGTTCATGGTTGTTCTTCATGCTCAGGAAGGATCAGAAGTTTAACCTTTCCTGGCCAGCCGTTTTGCTCGGTGCAGTCGTGCTTGCGCTTGTCGGGTATATTCCGGTTCTAGGGTGGCTAGTGTTTGCGTTCATATACCTGACCGCGCTCGGCGCATTAGTTTCGGTTGTCCGTTCGTATATTAGCCGTTCGAAAAATTCCACAGTGGTGACGGCATAAGAGAAGATTATAGATTTTAAAAGCACCCGAGAGGGTGCTTTTAAAATTAAAAACCGCCCCGGAAAGGGCGGTAGCTCGTCAGGTCGTCGTACGCAGAAGGCGCATGAACAGCATGACAAACTTGAACGTGTAAACAATCTCCGAAACAGCACGGGGAATCATGAGGATGTGCCAGTGCCATTTCAGTGGATTGAGAAGTTGCCAGCGGTGGCGGCCATAACGAATCCAGAATTCGTTTAGCCACTGTCGCGTTACTTCGCGTCCAAAAGTCCTACTCAGCCAGTCTCGCAGGCCTTGTAGTTGCCAGGAGAGGTGTTTGCGCTTTGCAGAAAGTTTCGGTGCAAACTCCGTCTCAAAAACCACATGTTGGAAGATGTAGAACACCGCGAACATGTAGCCGAAGTAGCGTAAACGATGCCAAGCCTCCCGGAAAAAGAAACGCCACATCGGAATGGGAGGGGATCCCGGTCGTCGGTCGGTAAGGGATCGATTCCTTAACCAACCTGCAATCATCGGGTGGGTCTGTTCCACGCGGACTGACCACCAGTACCAGAGGAAAACACTCAGCTGTTGCCAGCGTTTTGCTCCCGCCGGTACGCGCTTGAGGGCAGCGATCATGTTAACGGGGCGGTAGAACTTTCGCCATGCCCGTTGGTAAAGGGCAAACCACTGATCTCGAGACATGAGGGGATGTTCAGCGACTGGGTGGAAAGCATCGTACTTGTTCCAGTCGATGTCCATCTTTTTTCCCTCGGTGTAGGCCACAACGTAATCCACACTCCCGGGTGCGGGAATTAGGATAAAGAAACTGGCCTGGTCAGCACCGAACTTAATCAAGAGGTCAAGGTCTTGTTCCACAGATTCCGGCGTGTCGTGCGGGAAACCAATGATGTACGCCGCATGAACGGCGACGCCGCACTTGTGGCAGAGATCGAAAAGTTGTTCCAGCTTCTCGACTTTGTTCTGCGACTTGCTGGCTGCTTCCAAGTTCTTGGGGTTCAACGATTCAACCCCGAAGAATATTTGACTGCAACCAGCTAGTCCGAGTTTCTGG
>CAYNDL010000031.1:0-11473 GCA_964396115.1 uncultured Candidatus Saccharibacteria bacterium | reverse complement strand
ACTTGACTGCCGACATTCTTCTGAACTGGAAAAGATTCGCCTGTGACCAAAGATTCATCAATAGAGGTTTCTCCTTCCGTTACCTCTCCGTCTACGGGCACCTTATCTCCTGGTTTAAGCAAAAAAATGTCGCCAATTACAATCTTCGTAGTAGGGACTTGGAGCTCCACGCCATTTTTTATAACCCGGGCATTCTCTGGAACAAGATTCAACAATTCTTGTAAAGCGTTGGTGGATCCACGGCGTGATTTCATTTCCATCCAGTGTCCGAATAGAACAAAGGCAATTAACATCACGGCAGCTTCGTAATAGGAATCTTCGCTGCCCATCAACGAAAGGACTACACTAAAAACATAGGAGACTGTTATACCCACCGCAATAAGAACCGACATGTTCAACGTTCGATGTTTCAGAGACTTATAGGCAGAAAATAAGAACAACCATCCTGAGTAGAAAAAGACGGGTGTGGCCAACAAAAACAATAGCAGGCTTTTAGGGATCGGCGACGGCAGGGATAAACCGAGAAGCATGGTGCCCATCGGAGAGTAAACAATGATAGGGACTGCAAGCAGAAGCGCAAAAAAGAATTTGTTCCTAATGTCTACTTCCATCATCTTTGCCATTTCGCGACCAGCGATTCCTGTATGTTCCATCCCCATGGTCATCGTCATGCTCATCTTAAATTTTTGCCAACCGGTCATTGGCACTTTATGGGAACCATGTTTCCCGCTAGTTTTATTTTCTGTTTTATTTTCCTTCGCTCGTGATTGTTCGAGACGCATCCCACATTTAGGACAGCTCCCGGGTTCGTCTTGCTGGACTTCTGGATGCATTGGACAAACAAATTTTAGTCCAGCTTTCATCATAATTAGTATAGGGTCAATCTTTGGACTTACCAACAACAATCATTACTTTTTCAACTTTGGTTATTGGCTCATGGTAGCCAGTCGGGTACTGCCGTAAAGCCTCTTCTAAAACATCCTCAGGGTAACGATAGCCATTACCCTTCCCGATACCTGGGTCGTTCGTGATAAAAACTTTAGTCTCCGGGTCATACCCTTTTATTAATAGAAAATGTTGGATCGGGCCGGGCTGAGTAAAATATGGATTATTTAATTTTCTTCCGTTTACAGGGGCCAATACAATATTCCCCTTGTAAAGCTCGGTAACGATGTCGTTCTTGTTGACATCTTCTACTACCCGAATGTTGCGGTGGCCAAAATAATCTTTCATTAAACGCGCCACATCAAGCGCCGCCTGGTCTAGGTGAAAACCATATTTTCTTTGCGAATATTCCGATAATTCTGCAATTTCAACATACGCTTCATCTGCGGTGAGCGACTGGTTGTAAACCCAGCGCATCGCCATCAAGACGACCGCCTCCTCACAGGCATTCTGGAAATCAATATCTTTCCAATTATGCCTTGGCGCTTGGACAGTAAAAGGGACTTCTTGTTCAACCCTCCTTCTTTCCGTTTTTGGAATGTCGATAACTGCATTCGGAGTGGCAGATAACGAAGCCTTAGGTAAGGCAGTAAACGTCATTGCCGGGGACGGGGTCATGCTTGAAATTACGATTTGCGAATTTTTTTCTCGCCCCGTTATGAAGTTAACGGACGCGAACAAACCGAAGAATATAAATAACGCTACGGCTAGTGCAAAAATTGCTTTCATAACGTGAGTATGTCACAAATAATTTTTTATTGAAGATGACTTTCATCACACCAACCTCTGGTATCATTTTTCCTTGCTTTGGCATCTTCTTCGTCGGATACTTTAGAAACTAAATATAACAAAGAAGGGGGTGAGCGCGATGCGCAATACTTGGACCATAATTGTAATAATCTTAATAATCTTGGCTATAGGATGGTTCCTTGTGGCCAGAAATAAGGACTCAGAAGTCTCTTCTGTGCTGCCTACCCCCTCAGAAATCGCCACTTACACGCCTTCAACTATTACTCAGCCCTCATCGCCGGTTACCTCGGTAACACCCCGAGCTGTCCAAACAGCGACGGCGCAATTAACTGCCCGAGGTGGAAGCGGTAGCGGGACAGCCATTCGCAATTTTGACGGTTTAACCTATGAGTTCACGGTGAACGCAACCTTACCTACAACCACAGGAACAGCCACATACGAGGTTTGGCTTACGGATCCCACCGCCCGAACTTCGCCGATGCTGTTAGGCACACTGGAAAAACAAGGGGCAATTTACATGCTCCGTTACTCGTCGACTGCCAATGCAGGAACCTATTCCAATATTTCTGTTACACGCCAAATAGCTACCCCAGGGTCCTCTCCAACCCCCGGCGTACCCGTATTAACGGGAACTTTCGCGAGCTCCTAAATTAAATAAGGTGTTTTTGCCAACCCGTTTTTTTGCACGGGCTGGCTTTATTTTCAGAGTTGCCGTTTTGAGAGTATAAGTTTTCTGCTCAACTTTCATGACAGCATCCCGATAGCGGCAAAATTCGCAGTTCTTGCTGGAGTCCGGGATCGTCTCAGCCGCCAAGCAATCTTTTATTGCCCGTACAGTAGGAGTCACCCATGCGTCATTGCCGGCATAGGAGATGATTTTGACTTTGAATTCTAAACGACCATCAAAGGCCTTTTTGTCCGCGTCACCGTTGCAATAAACAAAGTAGCCTGTGTCCGAAACAGAAAACCCATTCTTACGAAGTAACCACTGGTAAACTTCCATTTGCCGCTTGTAGCCGATCTGCCAATCGGCGTCCAGGTTGACTTCCCCATCCTTACTAGTTGCCTTGTAATCAACGACAATCAAATCGCCATTAGGTTTAACCCAAATATCATCGACTCCGCCAGTAATTTGTAGGTTGGTATTCGGCTCGACATATTCCACTCCCTTTCGGAGAGAGTCTCGCCAGTCGTCCATCTTTTCGTGTCGAAAAGGTACCGCGTCAATACCATATGCACTCATTAGCGGATGTGGTGTACCAGCAGCACGATGTATATCGAATTCTTTCTTGAGCAACTTATCCACTGCAGAATTTAGTGAGAACGGGGGCCCACTCGGACGGTCGACTCCTAATCTCCGATCGATATAAAAACAATGAGGACATTCCAAGAAACGGTCTATTCTGGTTCGACTCATCCGAAACGGCGTTGCGCTTCCCGGATCAAAAAGGTTCGTCTTGCGAGGCGGGTAGTATGACGAAAACATATTTCCATTTTACCATTCCCTACTGGAAAGAAGCAGTCCAGCTTTTCTCCTTCCCTCTTCACCTGTACTCTAAAGTAATGAATGTATATTTAGACATTGACGGTGTACTGCTCCATGAAGGAAGACCCGCCCCTTTTGCTGACGAATTAGTTGAGTATCTCGTAAATAATTTTTCTGTTTACTGGCTGACAATACACTGCATGAAAGATGGGGATAACCCACTATCTTTACTTGCAAAGTTCTTTCCTCCTGAAACACTGGAACACCTGAAAAGGGTGCGCCCGACGAGCTGGAAAGTGTTGAAAATTGAAGGAATAAATTTTCAAGAGAAATTTGTCTGGATCGAAGACATTCCGACTGCCCAAGACATACTAGTTCTTCGTTCAAGAAATTTACTGGATAGCTTAATAGAAGTAAACCTGCACGAAAACCCGAACCAGCTCCAGGAGCTGTTAGTCAATCCGAAATTAAAGGTTGACCAAATTTCTACCTAAACCGGACAGGAACAACAAAAATACCTTCGTTTTCTGGCAAGCCTGACGGGTTGTCCTTCTTGAGAACAATAATTCCGCTCTTTCCACTTACAGAGAAGTCCAGCTTTGCTGAGAAAGGTACCAACTGCTCCGTCATCCAGTCACCTTGGGCTTGCGCCTGTGTGCGTCCCACAAGCTTTCCCGATTCGTCATAAGCCTCCACAGGAAATGAAGCTTCGAAAAATGCCGTCCCAGAGACTTTGCCTGTTATTTCTAAAGGACTAGTAATCTCATCGTTCGGCTTTAAGTTATCAAGTTGGACCTCCAAAGACTGGGGCTGGACACCAGGTGTTGTACTAACCTCAGCCACTGGTTCTGACACGTTTTTTTGTTGGACATTTTGGCGTAACCGCAGGAAAAAAAGGGCACCGAAAATACAGATTATTGCCAGCAATATGCCCCAAAATGTTATGCGCTTCATTAAATCATTTTAGCACAAAAAATCCGCCGGGTGGCGGAGCGACGAACTCACAAGGAGAACGCCATTAGTGCTGCAAGCACAACAAATATCGCTAACAGCTTGAAAAGGCTCAATGTACTAACGATCGGCCGCGAGCTCCTCCTCCTTCGAATCTTCCGGCGTACAGTGACAACTGCCATGTTCAGCTCCTCCTGTGGCTGGCAATGATCAACGTTCCAACAGTACCCCCAACTCACTCCCACGACAACAGGTGACCATTGTCCTTGAGCCATCGTTTTCGTTCTTTGTACGCAGGAAACCATGCTTCAACCTCTTTCCAAAATTCCACGCCGTGATTCTTGTGTTTTAAGTGCGCCAATTCATGGACCACTACATATTCGATCACGTCCTGTGGTGCCATTACTAAGCGCCAAGAAAAATTAATGTTCCCCTTGCTGCTGCAAGATCCCCAACGTCTCCTCGCGTTATTTATTTTAACGGAAGAAACTTTCAGGTTTTTCGAAATAATATGCCTAGCCAGTATTTCCTTAATAACCTCTGCTGCTTGCTTGCGAAACCATTTTTCAAACTCGCGACGCCTATTTTTTCTGTCTATTCCTATTTCAAATTGCCGGCCTGACAGCTTAAGTTTTGATTTGCCTTTTACTTCTACTAAAGGAAAGGATTCTCCCAAGTACAAAAAATCCTCACCTTGTCTAAAGTCTTTCCTCTGAAAACCGCCACCATTTTTCCTGAAGTGTTCTTGTTTGTTTCTTATCCAGTCGCGCTTCTGCCTGATGAAATAATAGATTTGTTCCAGAGAAAGTTTCACGGGGGCGTGGACAATGAGCCGCGCATCTCGCGTAATTTCCAAAGACATAGTCTTTCGCTTGGATCTTTTTAGTTCATCTATCGTTATTCCGCCTTGTTGGTTGGTCAGTAAAACCTCGCCCTTACCTCGGGGCATCATCTGCACCACCACCCCCAGAGCAATTATTCTAATTCAGGTAACGGAGAAGCCGTATCGGAAAAAGGCACATCGGGGGTCGGAGAAAAGGCTGGTTCGATTGTCGTAGTTTCTGGCGTCTCAAGAGGAGAAAACGACGGCGCCGGCACACCCAAGCCATCCATCGACTGTATTTCGACTTGTTCTTCAAACCCATCAGAAGATGTTGATTTTTGGTAAGCGTAAATACCAGAAATGATTATAGCCGCAACGATAACAATCGCAGCAACGACTGAAAAAATTAATCGTGCGTTTCCCAATTGGTTATGGTTTGGCTTTATCATTTTATTCTGGTGTTTATGGTCTTAGGTTTTTAATTTTATCCGATAATAATGTCGAAGACAATAAATAATATTTACTGTCGTTTCACCATCTCAATTTCCGGTATCACTGCCCCGGAAGGAAGAGTAAAACCTTCAACAACATTTCCGTTATCTATTAGCACAAACCCCAGCGTTTCATAAAAAGAAATTGCCTTTTTGTTGTACACCGCCACATTAATATAGATATCATTTCTCTTACCTAACCAATTCATTGCTGTGCCTATTAATTTCGTTCCAATACGCTGGTTTTGGAATGCAGGTAACACATAGAGTGTGTGGATTCGGTGCAGAGCACCTTTTTGTGCGGTGCAGTAACCAACCGCTTGACCGTGCACTTTTGCTACCCAAGTTTTCAGAACATCACTGTTGATTAACCCCACTTGCTCGACCCGAGGCTGCTTAACCATAAATCTTTTTTTAACATCTTCTTCTGTTACCCCATATTGTTCGTTCGGATAGGTGCTGATCCATGTCTCCCTTCTCACTTTTTTAATGCCCGGAATATCTGCGGGAGTGGCGACGCTTATTTCAAATTCAATAGCCATAAGTAAATCCTCGTTCGGTCCGCATTTTTTTTCAAGAGCCTTGCCAGCATTTTTACCAGTGATTAAATAAGGACGGGCTAGTATTTCCAACCTTTCAGGATCAGTCCCATGTTCGCTCTTTGGACAAGCAGGGGCTCAGCACTTTTTTCCAGGAGAGCCGGTTTTGTTTTTGCCTATGATCTCGGCGATATTGGAGTGACTGTCAACTACTTTCGTCCTCAGGGTTACGGGGAACTGGGGATCCATTTCACAACATTTTCGGACAATGACTTCTTGTATTTGTTCCAACCTTGGCTACGCGTTCGTTGCGAAGAAAACAGCCAGCGCCCATTTTTTGCGCGCTTTAGATTGGCAACAATAGAGATACCCTTCTGTGTAATCGATGCCGTGACCGACATGGCGAGGGGCACTTTTCCTACAAGAAAGGTGAACCAAGTACTCGGTCGTACCCTCCAACGCTCTTTACCGAATTTTCCCCGCTGACCAACGCTCTGCGAAGAGCGTTTTTATATTTCAACAACCATCCCGTCGGATAATACTTCGATACAGTCCCCGTGCGCTTTTTGGAAGTCTGTTACATCTCCCATTAGGTCTTCCCGCAGGTGCGTCAGAAGAATTTTTTTGACACCGTATTTTTTTCCAACTTCAAACGATTCCTCTACGTTCAAATGGGTCGCTGAGCCACGAGAACCTGAACCCGCTTCCACTAAAAGATAATCTACATCACGGAAATAGTCATAGGTTTCTTCATCTTGGTCAGAGTTCATGTCGCCGGTATAAACAAGAGAACGATTAGGGGTGGCGAAGCGAAAACCAAGGCTCGGGAACCAGTTAACATGTTTCACGGAGAAAGATGTAATTTCCATGTCTCCAATCTTAAAAATAGGCTGTTTAAAGAAGCTAATGGGATAATCTTCCTTAGGTTCTGGCCACATCACCTCTCTCAATTTTTTATACCTGTCTTCTAGAGTCTCAGGCCCAATCGCAACTAATTGCCGACTCTCTCTTTTGTGGTAGAAGTCGGACACCTTTCGGGCATGTAAAAAAGGTAAAAATCCACCGAAATGGTCCGTATGAAAATGAGAAATAGTAATCACATCGATAGTCTGCGGGTCAATCCCGTACTCAACCAAGCGTGCGAGCACCAAGTGACCGCAATCCAGCAAAATCTTGTTCCCTTCATGCTCAAGAAGATAAGCTGCCGGAAAACGCTCTTTGGTTGGCACCATAACACCTGAACCCAAAACAGTAAGTTTCATATTTCCTAATTAAATTTAATTATTGGAAGTGTAATACCCATACTGTTTTGTTCACGTATAAGATCCAGAATCTTTTGGAATTCAGGATCGATAGAGGTCAAACGGTTTATCACCCCTTTTTCGATACAAAGCGGGTCGACTGCACGGAACTTCTTATGCACGATTATTTCACTTCTTGGATAACTATCCCATGACTTTTCACGAAGCTTATTCAACCTGCCAAGGATTCCCTTGTTTGGGGATTGTTTCATTTTCTCCACCACATAATCATCTGTCTTCCATAGGTCCTCAAAAGAAATAATTTTGTCTTCCATTGCCAAACGGAGTGCGTCAGCAAAAACTCGATAACGTGAGGGGGCTTCAAAACCTCCCCAGTGAAACATTTGTCTTTCGAGAAAAAGCTCCGCAAAGAGGCGAGCAGCTTTCCTGCCTTTCAACACGATCATCCCGTTAATCTGAGTTAACGCAGCAAGCAATTCTTCGTGAACCTCCGGTGTAAATTCTCTCAAAGCGTAGTCAACACGGTCGGCACAAAGATCAGGTAGTTCGCGTTCGAGCAGCCCAAAATGTTCGTAGTTAGCAATTCGTCCCAAATCATAACCATGCCGACTCAATATTTCAGCGAGACCGCATCGCTCCATGTATCTCATGTGCTGTCCGTCTTGAAAATCTTCGGTCTTCCCATCCCCCACGACCCAATCAACAACATGGGAAAAGGCTGTATGGGAAACATCGTGGAGAAGCCCCGCGACCTGTTCTTCTTCGCTGGCGCCCAATCTTTGGAGGAGCAACATAACTCCAACTGAGTGATCGAAACGCGAATAGTTCTTCAAGTGGTAAAACTCGTCAGGAACTCCAAATTGGCAGATCTTCTTGAGACGTTGAACTGCTGGGGAATTAATTAATTCGCACAAGGCAGGTGAAGATATCTCCAGTTCTCCATAAATGTAATCCCGAACAAGCATAGGATTACCTGTTCAAGGCCCGACCGTCGGCTAATTCACGGACACTAAAGTCCAACACGGCATCGTTTGGACCGAAGAGGAAGTCGGCAGAGAGAAATTTTCTTTCTAAAACCTTTGGCAGCCAGTAAATATCATCCGGCCACATTTCTTTAAAAGGCAGTTCCTGTAGGGAAAACCATCTTGGGGCCATCTCCTCAGATTCAACGGGCTCACCACTCCATTCCCGGGCAAAAAATACGTGCACCTGTTGGTTCCATTCCGGTCTTTCCGCAAAATAAAAATTAATTTTTGCCACACACCCTAAACTCCGTGCTTCCACGCCAATTTCTTCTTTGGCTTCCCTGACTGCCGTTTGCTCAATAGTCTCTCCTGGGATTGGTTTCCCACCCGCACCATTCCAACGACCAGCTCCGAAGCCACGTTTTTTCATAGCCAACAATATTTCTCCATCCCGCAAGAGAAACACTAAAGTCGCCTGCCTCAGTGGTTTAGTTATCCGGCGTTTATACTCCTCCAGATTCATCTCTTTGGAGATCTAAGTAAGCAGTAAAAGCCGGCTCGAGATTGGCAATAATATCGTATTTTTTATATTCTTGTGGCTCTATCCAAAAGTAATGGTCATGGTCATTACTCAGGGTGACCTCTCCTGCCTCAGCTTGGCATTCAAAGAATGTCGCCACTATTTGCCATTGTTCACCGCGTACTATCGGACGCCACTCATTAACAAAAAACGGTTTTCCTATCACGACCCTTAGACCGGTTTCCTCCTGAATTTCCCGAATCAGGCCCGCATCAAAACGCTCTCCTGGTTTTACACGTCCCCCAACGACGTCGTATCGCTGGCTGGATACCCCGTCAGCATATTTGTCCGATTCCCGAAGAATCAAAATCTTTCCATCCCTAACAACGAACGCTTTCATTGCCGTAAAGAGTTTGAAGGCTTCCATCCCTGCCATCATACCAAACACTGAAAATAATAAAACCCGACTAGGAAGTCGGGTTAGCGGGAGCAAACTCCCATCCGCAGCTCAAGACTTCTTGCAAAGATCTCAACATACTGCTGAAGGAGATTCGACCAGTGGACATATTTCCACTCAGTGTCGATGTAGGTTCGGGCTCCTGCTGCAAGTGTTTGCGAACCGAACTCGTTTCCGCCATTGGAGACAACAATGATCGTAGCTTCTGGATGCGTGACACGCGCCAATTCGACAAGCCGGAGTACGTGCTGGTTGTCGTCGGTGCACCAACCAACCAGGATCACGAAATCCGTGCCTTTGCGTTCACTGACTAAGTCAGCGGCCGCAGCAAAGTCGGCTTCACAAACATTCTCCGCTGGGACACCTAGTTCCGCCAAGACGCACAGCACGTCATAGCGACAGCTCGGTTGCTCATGCGAAACAACGACCACTCGATCAATACTCATGTTCGCACTCCCTCTGAAGAAGAAGCGGGGAGCCTTCCTTGGCTCCCCAGGGACCCTCCCCGAGACCTGATCGAATTCCCTCCTGCGGGTTATCGTTAGTAGAAAAAACCAGAATGTACGATGCCGGTTAATAAACCGTCTCGCTCCCAGCAAAACGACTTACAAACCCGCAACGCAAGATGTGGATCACCCCCTTTCTCTTCGTAAAAGTTTTTCCTGATTGTGTTCCATGATGACATCCTCCATACGAGAAAAAGGGAAAGTCGACCAAACTTCCTTGCCTGGCCAAATTGGAGAAAGATCAACCTCCTTACTAAAAGTATAAACTGAATGAGAAGTTATTCAACTTTTACGGAAGCTCCAGAGTGCAAACAAGCGACAGGTGATCCGATACGTCGGCAGCAGAAACCTTGTGTTCAAGCACCCTCAACTTGGGACTGACGAAAATCATATCCACTACAGCACTTCCAAAACCAGAATCCTTGGGCTTGTGCTTCATATTGAAAGAAGTGCCCAATTCTCCTGTAAAAATATTTTTTAATTTAACACCGATATTTTCCATGCTTGTCGTATTCTGGTCCGTGTTGAAATCGCCCGCTAAGACAACATGGTCTTTGCCCGATACCTTTTCCACGATCATTTTACTCATGGCCAACCGGCGCTCATTATCGGCACCATCGAAACCCCAGATACCTTGCGTGTTGAAAATATCCAACACCTTACCCTCCATGCTCAACTGAACATGTTGAAGATTGCGCGGAGTATTTGAGAAGTCGGGAAACTTTTCCTTCTCTACGTAATTATTATCGTAAGGTTGATCATAAAAGAATGACTCCGAGGAAATGATTGGATAACGCGATAAAACCGCGTTACCGGATTCCACAATTACTCCGTCGCGATGGTCTAAAAAAGCTGGGGCAAAATCTGAAAAAGGGTATCCCAGTTTCGTTAGCTCTTGGACAGAACGGTAGGAAGGAGGAAACTTCTCGTCAGTTCCATTAAACGCTTCCTGGAGAGCAAGAATATCCGGCTGCTCCTTCTTAATAAAATCCATAATATTTTCAAATAATTTTCCTCCCAACCAAAGATTGAGACAAACAAATTTAAACTGCATCTTTTCTTGCCCTGATGGCCATAAATAAAGGAATTTCGGCACGACTCCGATTTTCCCTGGATGCTGCCCCTCCCTCACTCTTCTTATCTGATTTCCATTCTTCAATTGTTTCAATGACAAAGCCTGCAGCAGCAAGATACTGGCTTAAGGCAGACAACGAGAAGTGCGTTGACCAGGTAACGCCGGATTTCTCACCTTTGCTAGGATGAGCAACTACCGGGATTTTCATTTCTGACAAATACTTCGTAACCCTTCGGTATTGTGTGTTTTGCTTCTCGTCTATTCCCCACCCGGACTGCCGAGGAATGCGAAAGCAGGGGTGATTGATTACTAAAACTAATTTCCCCGCTGACTTCAAATGTTTACCTGCCTGCTCCAACGCTTTGGCGGGTTGCTCTACATTCTGCAATGCCAAGATGCAGGTCGCTAATTTAAAATCTTTCTTTTCAAGGGGAAGCTCGCCGGTTATATCCGCGACGTCATACTTATGGTCCTTCGATTCATCATGTTTTCGGGCAAACTCAATAAACGAAGCTGACAAGTCAAAACCTTGGTACATTTTATCGGGTTTTACATACCTGCCAAAAACTCCTTGGCCGCAGCCCAGATCCAAGACCGAATCGTAAGAATAACCTTCAAGCATTTTCATCACTCCCGGGATAACAACATGCTGGTGGTAATAACTGCCACGCTCGCCGACTATTGAGGAGTACCATTTCTGCAC
>CAYNDL010000030.1:0-11517 GCA_964396115.1 uncultured Candidatus Saccharibacteria bacterium | reverse complement strand
ATGGAGAAGATCGATGTTCTTTGTCCGTGCTGTGCGACGTCATACGAGGCGATGCTAGATGCAAGAATTCATTGCCGAAATTGTGGAACCGATTTCAACGTTCGCGCAACGCCGTATCCACCTCGTACCCCCCATGTCGAAGATGAAGCATGCCGCGGATCACACCCCCTGCTCGTCTGATCCCCCGCCCCAAGGACGGGGCTTTTTTCATAAATATTGCATGAACTAAAAAGTTCCTGCATAATATCGCGGTCAATGGCCTCATCGTCTAACGGCTAGGACGGCGCCCTTTCAAGGCGCAAACCGGGGTTCGATTCCCCGTGAGGCTGCCAACTACATCCACACGATTGGACTTTTTTGGTGTGCCTCAAGCAAGCAACTTGTGTTGCTTTAGTGATTATTTAAAACAATTCCAGCCACGAAACGAGATTTTGTCCCGTTTCTTCTGAAAGAGAAATATTCGCTATTGCAGTGAGTACAATCATTTACACCCGTGATATGCTCACCCCTAATTCCAACTTTCCCCAAGATGATTTTGTTAGCTTCGCTCAGGCTGAAGAAAAACCTTCCATTATTTTCATGGACAGCTCGACCGACGTCGTTTTTCTGGGCTGAACGTATAACTTCTTCACCAACTTCATAACAACCGCTACCAATTGCCGGACCGATGAAGGCCAAGATGTTTGCCGGATCGGAGTTGAATTCCGTTTTCATTTTCTCCACGACTGAACCGGAGACACCTGCAACCGTACCCCGCCATCCGGCATGCGCAATACCGATCACCTGTTTTTCAGGGTCGTAAAAACCGATCGGTGCACAATCCGCCACCAAAACACACAGATACATTCCTGATTTTTTACTAACCATCCCATCAGCTTCAAACACTTCATCAACATTGTCATCCGATATGACGCGGACAAAATTTCCGTGCACCTGTTTCGATAGTGCGAACGGCTTGTTTAATAGCACACCTAAGTTTTCTCGAACTAAGCCGTCCTCCTCTCCTGAACGAACAGACACAACAAAAGAAGCTCCTCCATAATTAAACAACTCTCTGATAAACATCTTCAGTATTATTATACAAGAAGGAAGGCTGCGTAAGTGCCTTCCTTCTGAACACTATTATTTGTCACCACCCAAGGTCTTCGATTACTTCTCCCGCAGAAGTATATTTATTTCTTGTCAGGCTTTCTTTGAACCACTCCTTATCCTCTGGTTCGAAATCCTCCAAACCTCGACAAGTTTTTACTAATTCTGCCTTCTTTGCGGGGTACTTTTGGTGTTCTCTTAAATGGGTGATGACTTCATAACGGTTGTGCATCTTATCACCCCCTTTCCGTATCCAGCATCCGCCAGTTTTCTGAACGTGTCAAAAGTCGGTGTCAACTGTTCATGACGTCATGCCCAAGGCCAACAACACGTCCTCATCAGATAGATATGTCCCCAGGGGCAACGTCTCTTCAAACCACTTCCTGTCCTCGGCATTTAAATCCGAAAGATTATTGCAGTTCTCCAAAAGCTCCTCCTTAGTGGCCGGATACTTTTGATGGTCATGCAAATGTTCCCTTATATTCTTTTCGTCTGGCATAAAGCCACCCCCTCCCTCTCCATAAGTTATGAAGAGAATATAATTCTTCCGATAAACTAATTGAAGTGCCTGTTGGCACATCAAGCCATTGCGCTCAATTTTTTATTTGCCAAAAACTTTTTCTTCTCATGAAGCAGGATCCCAAGCAAGAGACACCCACACAAGGATAAGGCGCCGACCAAGACAAAAGTCCACCGGAAGCCAATGTATTGAGAAATGAAGCCACCGACCATGGCTGACAATGAAGTACCAAAACCAACAAGCGTGGAGTACAAACTCCACTCGAAGCTTTCTTTCTTCTCGTCCAAATGCGTACTCCATATCCCGAGCCAAGCGGAATAAGCAAGACCGCTACCGACTCCGTGAAGGGCTTGGGCTAGATATATATGGAAAACTGAGGTTGAAAAAATATAAAGAAAAGGAACAGCGGATATTAGAACAGTTCCAAGAAGAAGCCATTGTGCCGCGTGCACATCGCTGTGTTTATCTACATAACGAGAAAAAGGAAGCTGGACGATGGATTTAACCAACATAAAAATCGTACTCGCTACTGCCGCACCAAAAACTGATCCGTTGTTCAGGCCCTCTTTAACATAGATAGCTAAAATCGGATCAATCAAACCAAAACCAGTAAGGACAAATATGTCCGAAAACATTAATAAAACAATCGTCCTATTAATCCTCAACATGTGTTTATTGTAAACTACTTTCCTTGCCGCCGCTGCGAATTTTCGCCACGGACCACCAAAACTAAGTCAGCAATGTTAATGCCCGTAACGCCTGTTTCGATGTAATCGCCGCTCTTACGGAAGAACTCGGATGAATTATTGTTCTTTAAATAGTCATTTACTGAAAGCTTCTTTTTTGCAGCTGTGAGTAGCGTTTCGCTGTCTCCTAAAGCCCCCGCAAAAGAGCCATTATCCCTGCCATCAGAAGCAACACTAATAACCACGGTATCCCTAGTTATGTCAGTTAGTGCGCCAAGAACTACTTCCTGGTTTCTACCGCCTTTGCCGGTACCCGTTTTCGTAACTGTTGTCTCTCCCGCTGCAATAAGCACTTCTCCTGGCTTAACAGAATTAACTAAAAATTTTCCCACTTCCCTTGCCTCTCCTGTAACAGCGGTCGAGAATATCCTCGGCTTAAAACCTAAGCGCCTTGCGGCGTTCACCATCGCCTGGATCGCAATACTGTTATTGACTACCAGCACATTTTGAACCTTGCGAAAGACCGCGGGATCCTTCGGTGTCTCTGTTAAATCTTCAAGTCTAATTCCGCACTTTTCTGTAGCCTCATTGTCCTTAATTACCGCGAAGGCCTCAGCTTTTGTTGTTTTGTCCAAGACAGTAGGGCCCGAAGAAATAACACTAACATCGTCTCCCGGAACATCAGAGAAAATCAGACTAATCATCGTGGCGCGGCCCGCAAGTCCTACGAGCTGGCCACCCTGGATTGCTGAAAGATGTTTCCTTACTTTGTTCATGTCGTTGATATTCACACCGTTCTCCATGAGCGTCTTTGTCACACAAACGATGTTTTTGAGTTTTGCCGCAAAGGGCCAGAAAAGCAAAGCAGAACCCCCTCCCGACACAATCGTTAAAACCAGATCCCGGGGACTTGCCTGTTTAAGGAGAGCGACTATGTCTGCAGTCGCGGCCAAATTACGATTGCTCGGGAACGGATGTGTTCCTACGTGACTTTTGATTCTTTTAAGCCTTCCGCCCTTCACATCTATTACGGCACCTGCAGTAATGCGTTTGCCCAAGATTTTTTCCAGCACAATGGAGGCGCCTAATGATGCTTTGCCAAACCCTATTACATAAATCTTTTCGAAACGGGAAAGGTCATAGGTCTTTCTTTCAACTTTCAGCTTGTTCCCTGCAAATTTTATTTTTTCTCTTAATGCTACTTCTGTGTTAACAGCCGCAATTCCTCCTTCAATGATTGATAAGGCAGCAGCTCGCAACTTTGAGCTTCTGGTTAATTTGCGATGATTTTTTACGATATGTTTGCCCGGCATTTTAGACCAATTCTTCCTTACGTTCCCTTATGTATGAGAACCATTCTTCAACGATTCCAATCAACAGTTTAAAGGGGGCTTCGATAATGGCGTCCATCAAGAAGAGAAAAATATTTATCTGCGAAGCCCGTAAAGATATCTCTCTCCCGAAGTCGATGATCGGCACAGTGAAAAAATCTGCCAGAAGTCCCAGGCCGCTCTGCTTGAGCGACACGACTCTGAATTCTCGCATAGAACTCCTGAGGCGAAGGCCTAGAAAACTAACCAAGGCCAAGAAAATTACAAAGTAAAAACCACCGATCAAGGAAAAGTCCAATAGATTCAGGACGTACAAAATTATAGTGAGAGAAATTAATGTGGCGAGACCATAGATAACGGCAAAAATTGTCCCACGAAGAGCTCCACTCTCTTTTGCCCTAATAACAACTTCAGGAGTGCTATCGTCGCCACTAATGATTCCCTTTATCACATTAACCAGGCGTTCTGCATTGTCCTTGCCCGGACGAGGAACACTACCGGCCATCAAGAAAAGCAGCGTTGGCGGAAACAACAAATTTATCAGGAGTGGAACAACTCGCACTCCTCCCAAAATCATCTCGTAAGGAATCTCCGTTGCTACTGCCAACACGCCTTTCGTTAGGAACAAAAATGCTGCCGCATGCCACACACGACTTAGCATCTGTTTTTCCGTATGTCTTATTCGCCTTGCCAGCACATCGCGCACACTTTGTCCTAGCAAGTCCGGATTTTGGATAATCTGGCCCGCATTCTTCTCACGCAAGACTTCACGCAGAATTCGGTAAGGGACAGCGGGGGCATGCAGGCGCCTCAAGACGCGAACGGCAACATTTGAATGGAGAGCTGCTTCAATTTCTGCCTGCAAAGTTTCAAAACGTTTGACCGCCCCACGCATGGTCTCCTCTGTGTAGCTACTGTCCCATGCCGGTTCGGCAGTCCGGTATAAGTGCCAAAAAAGCTCCGCTTCGTCCGTCTTCGCTAAAACTCGGTGGCAAGCCAAAAATAATTGCGTATTTTTGTCTTCGTCCGGAATACTGGTGTCCAGCCAACGGACCTTTCGTTCCATGTCCTGATAGAAGACATAAACAAGAGCATCATCCCCTTCCCTGGGATAAATCAAACGATCTATTTCTACGGCCGTCATTGGCAACAACCATTTGGGAAGATTCTTATTATTTAAACGCCAAAAAAGATTGCTTTTGTCGACGACAGAAGCGATCTTTTTCGTGTAAGCAAGACTTGTATCCTGCGGTATGTAGCGACCACGCGCTAAGTTCTTCAAAAGTGAAAACGCCAGTTTTTCGCTATCTTTATACACATCCCATCTCAAGCGCAAAAACCTGACGATCGCTTTGCGACGCAATATGTCTTCATCGCCCGGATCTAACAGGTTACGGAAACGCTCATAGGCAGAATCCATTTGCCTCGTAGCGGCAAATATTTCCAAGGCGTCTTCCTGACTCTTCGCCCGTTCAGGTGTCTCCTGGGGCAAGAAAAATCCAAGGAGATTTTCAACAGCTGGACGGATCATGAACGCGTTTGATTAACGGGTTACGTCTGGCAACCAGACCTCGTAGTCGCCGCCTAGAAAATGACGGTAACCAACGCCGCACTTCTCGCATTTGCTAGGCCGAGAGCGCTTAGCTTCTTCGTCGGCGCGGAATTTGCTGCATTCTATACGGCAGTTGTGCTGCCAGGTGCCATAAATGTGCCCGCAATCAACACAAACATCGTAAAGCGGCCAAACTTTTTCGCTTGCAGGTGGCAACTCATAAATTCTGATTCTGCTGCCACACTCACATTTCGTTGGTATATTTTGCGGTACGTCGGATCCTTCCTTGCGGCACTCAAAATTTTCGCACCGGTAATAAACGTGTTGCTTGTTTTCACCGTTTATTTCCATGTCCCTGTACATAGCAGGACGCATCATCTCAGGAGTCCATTGGCTACGAACACCCTGTGAAACGTTTGCCTGGTACTTTCCTTCCTGTCGGTAATCATGGTCGGAATCAGCAAGCTCCTTACCGCGGAAAAACACCAATTGCGCGTAACGCTGCCCAACTTTTAGCGGGATGTGGTGGGTTGCGGAGGAATTATTAAATTCCATAGTCCAGCGGTTGTGATACCCGATGTCTCCCCAACCAGCACACCTACAAACTTCCAAGAAACTCCTGCCGGCCCCCGAACGAGCCTTCATCATTGTGGTTATGTCGCGCGACACACCACCGATAAACTCCCGCGTGCTACAGAGCAACTGTTTTTGTGGCGGAATAAAAAATATTCGATCGTCTGTTGGATGGAATCCTTCCAAAGTGTTCTCGATAAAACGATTTTGTAACCACCAGTTATGGCGCGGTGCAAAACACAATCTTCCCCACACACGATTAACGTCTTCATGCGAGTTCGGATTAAAAATTCTCCTTTCAATCGTCGGAGAAGTTTCCTCCCAATACCAGGGACCCAGAGTGAGATCCACGCTGGTTGATTTTACGTTTTCAGGCCGGCCATCTTCGTAAAGAATTTCCCCTTTTTCTATTGCCTCCATAATGTCAGGCCGAGACATCAGGGAATATTTTTGATCCAACTTCACTTCTTCCCCTGCGTGCGTTTGGTATTCCATATCAAAACCTTACCTAATAAGCCAGGAAGGATCAACCAGTATAAATTTTCTACAAAAAGAAAACCCCCGGTTAAGGGGGAGAATGTGTGTTGTCTACACAGTAGTATTTCCAGAACGGCTCCTGGGCACGTCTGAGAGAAGTACCGGTGGCACAAAGACTGGAAATAGTTGACGAAAGAGCGAGTGGCAGAAAACTAGCGGTGAAAGTGCTGGCAAAGTGCAGCGATCGCGACGTATATGATGATCACCGCCAAGATTCCAGAAACCACTTTCTCCGTGAGTCGCTTAACCAATTTCTGTCCGATACCAGTCATGCGGGAGGTCACATTCATGACCAACACAATGAGGGCAACGGGCGTGATCAGTTGAAGCAACTGCTCAACAAGCCGCGGGTCCATGTTTTTCTCCAGTTGGATCCGACTGTAGAAATGCACAGGGTGCGCTACAAGAATCCGGAGGCTTGCTTTGCTTTTCTAATGACCAACTCTACCCGAATTATAGCGCAAAATGAGCTTTTAGTCAACACTACCAATTCTCTTTTACGTGGACTATGTAGCCCAAAAAATTTATTGCCAAAACCAAAGGTGGCGTCAGGACGATGAGAGCCAGGACATTCTCAAGAGAAAAAGAGTACGCAAAACTTCCAAAGAGAATGCCGCCGAATACCTGATCGAGCTGATCCCAGGGCACCCATCTTGCGCCGGCACTAATACCCATTCTTCTTTTTACAAAACTTTTTACGAGGTCCCCCCCAAGTGCTCCCCCGCTGAGCAACAATCCCCACCAAAGAAAATTCCAATTAGCAAATGGAAAAAGAGTGATCTCTCTGATCGACATGGAGTAATCGGCAAGTAACTTTTGGAGGAACGCTGCAACAATACCGGAAAATAAACCGACGACCAGACCTCGGTAAGTTTTGTGTGTCCCAAAAATCGGCCGAACTGTTTCCGGTGTGCTTCCATCAATGGGAACAGCGAGTTTGGGAAACGAATTGAGCCAGCGAGCCACTACCGGAGCCATGTTCGCAACAAAAGCAGGCAAAAACAGGTAGAGCGACTCAAGAATAACCCTGAACATACTTTGAGTTTATCACTTATTAATTCTATACTCGCAATAGACAGTGGTTTACCAGTAACTAATTGTACGTGGAAATAGCCCAGAAAAAACCAAACGAGGCACCGATTATGACGGGAGCCGAACCATTCTTTTTTCCCAAACAAGGACAGGTAGGGTGCTTATTAGTGCACGGGTTCACCAGTACAACCTATGATGTCCGTGCATGCGGCGAGTACTTGGCGCAAAGAGGAATAACATCAAAGGGGATCCTTTTAGCCGGGCACGGCACGTCTCCTAGTGATCTGGCACAAACAGGACTAAATGACTGGTTAGAGTCAGTACGTGCTGGTTATCTTGAACTAAAAAAACACACCCCGATTGTTTTTGCCCTGGGCATTTCTTTTGCCGGCAATCTGCTGGTTTCCCTTGGCAAAGAGTTGGACCTTGCAGGATTGGTGGTTGTTGGAATGCCGCTTAAGTTCCGCCACGAATTGTCTTTTCGCACGCTCTATTTTGCCTACAAAATGCTTGGTATCAACTACCAGAAGAAGTGGTACCAGAAATCACTGGACCCAGAAATCCGCAAGCTGCGTCCTAACTACCAAAGTATTCCAATCAATTGCGCTCGAGACGTGTTGACCGCTATCCAAAGGTCGCGGAAAAAACTTTCTGAAGTAACGTGCCCAGTACTCGCCGTCCAGTCGACAACGGACCACGCGGTTGATGAAGAAACCATAAAGATCCTCTCGAGCGAATTGGGAACAAGTAAATTCCAGGTCGAATGGATTCCTGATCGTTACCATGTTGTTTTGATTGATCACGGCAAAGAAGAAGTATTCGCCCGAATTGCCGAATTCATAAAAGACAACTCCCGATGAAAATCGTAATGCTCACAAACAATTACCTGCCACACGTAAGTGGTGTTGCGACGTCTATCCGTCGGTTAATGCGAAATCTCGAGTTACGTGGCCACGAGGCTCACCTTATTGCTCCTTTCCCTAGCGAAAAAAACGAAGACATCAGATGTATTCACCGTGTTCCCGCCCTTCCTCTCCCTGAACCGCTGATCCCCCTCCCCCTACCCATAAAATTCTTTGCTGAAAAAATTATTAATAATATCCAACCGGATATTTTGCACGTCCATCATCCGTTTCTGTTGGGAAAAACGGCGTTACGTATTGCAAAAAAGAAACACATCCCGATCGTCTTCACGTACCACTCGATGTATGAACAATATGTTCATTATGTGCCCCTGGTATCGGGAATCGAAAAACTTGTCCTGAATAATGTGATGCGCTTCGCGAATCAAGTAGATGCTGTGGTAGCACCTTCCCAATCCGTTGCCGACATCATTCGAAAACGAGGCCTTAAAAAACACGTGGAAGTTATCCCTACGGGTATAAATCCCGACTTTTTTAAGGTTTCTGATGGCAGTAGAGAAACAAAGAGAGCGGAATGGGGCATCAAGGATGACGAGATAGTCATCTTTTCTTTTGCCCGCCTTGGTAGCGAGAAGAGTTTTGACAAACTAATCCAAACATTCGCTTTGTTGGAAAAAGAGCACGACAATCTCAAACTAGTTATCGGAGGAGAAGGCCCTGAGAAAGTACCACTGATGTTGTTAGCAAAAAAACTTCAAGTTGGTGATAAGGTTATTTTCACCGGAGAAATCCCGCATGAAGAAGTTCCTCTCGCTCTATGTGGAGCCGACATCTTTGCCTATTTTTCAATGAGTGAAACCCAAGGTCTCGTTACACTCGAGGCGCTCGCCGGAGGGTTACCCGCTGTTGTCACAAACGCCCCAGGAAATCGCGATATCGTAGAACATGACAAAAACGGCTTTGTCGTTAATCCTGAACCGAAAATACTCGCAGAAGCCCTTAATAAATTAATTAATAACGAACTGCTAAGAGAAAAATTTTCAGTCAGTGCCAGGCAGAGAGCCAAGGAATTTTCGGAACGGAATATGGGCCAGCGCATGGAGAAGCTGTACACTGACTGCCTGAATGGACATCAAAAAGCTTAAAAGAAGTTTTTTTGCCAGACCAACTCTAGAGGTTGCACCCAACCTGATTGGAAAAATCTTGGTGAGTAAATTGCCTGGAGAAACCGTTCTCTCCAGGATTACAGAGGTTGAGGTCTACAGGGGTGAAGATGATTTGGCTTGCCACGCCTCCAAAGGACGGACGCCACGCACCGAAGGTCTATACGGAAAACCCGGAACAGCCTATGTCTACCTAATCTATGGCATGTACTACTGTTTCAATGTAGTAACTGAAAAGATTGATTATCCTGCCGCCGTATTAATTAGAGCGGCCGAACCACTTGAAAATGGAACTACTAAATCACTTGTGGGACCGGGAAGGCTTTGTCGTGAATTGAATATCACTAAAAAAATTCATGGGCAGGACCTAATTGGAAATAGCGACCTTTGGTTTGGTGAAGACGGCATTAAAGTTAACCTGGCAGATATCGAAACAAGTAAACGCGTTGGTGTTGAATATGCACGAGAGAGCGCCTTGCTTCCCTGGAGATTCTACCTCCGAGGATCAAAATTTGTTTCCAAACTAAAATAAAAAAAACCGGGCGACCTCTTGGGTCATCCCGGCCACACCTTTCGTGTGTTCGTCGCATTCCTATGTCAGCTTCGCGCGGGAAGCGGCGTAAGGATCTGCTTTGCTTTGCCAATTTCGACGACGATGCTCTTGTGTCCAGCACACGCGGCGTGGATCATTCGCGCGTTGTACGCAAGATCGCCGTTCGTCCCCAGACGAGTGAGGACGATGAGGGGGTCCCCCGCTTCTTCCTCTCCGAAGGGCTGACCACAGATCCCGCAATGACGCGGTTTCTTCGAGAACTCGGAGAGACGAGCGAGAGCCTTCACTCCACAGACGTGAGAGTGAATGTCGTGAACGAACTCCAACCCATAGATTGGTGGCTTGCCACCCACAGAATGATCCTTCAGGACGAGCGCGACCAGAGGATCCTGCTGCTCCTGCTGACTGAGTCGATCACGACAGAAGCCGCAGCTGTAGGGGGGCCGATCAGCCGGAATCTGGAAAACAGAGTGCGCAGCCACGACTGGCTGAGACACTCGTTGCGTTCCAATCGTTTTGGATGGACGAGCCATCCTCCGTGTGGCGGTTGCCATGGTCAGGGTATCCTTTCTTTCAGGTGAGGACCTTAGCGACTCATGGCCACCAAAAGTGCAGGCGATCGCCGATGGAGCAACCGCCGTTTCCGCCGAGCATTCGATCCCGTTTGGAACGGGATTTCCGGCACGATCATCTGCTTCACGCGCGGCCTGCCAGCGAGAAGCGTCTCGAGGACGCGACCGATGGACAGCCCCGAGTTCAAGTCGATGATCTTGAGCTGCCGAAATTGCCGCTTCAACGCGCACTCGCCGCAGAGAACCAATGCTTCGCCTGCCTTGTAACCGAGGTGCACGAATTCATGCTGGGCGTCGAAGACGTAGTTTCCGCATTCGCTGCAGCGGACATCGAAGACGATCTGGGTCGCCTCCGAGACAGGGATGTTCCTGCCCTCCGCCAAGATTCCAGCGAGCTGTTCCATGTTGAAGCGCGCAAACTCTTTCGTCATACGAGATTCCTTCCATCCAGATGAGACCTGACGGGAAAAAACGTTCAATCCATAAACGCTTGTCAGCTCCTTTCAAAGCTGTAAAAGGGTTTCAAACGAACAGCCAAAGAGTAGCTTCCCTTCTTGAGAAGTCCACCCTACCAAATGCATATTATAGTTTCGCGCTCACTGTTTGTCAAAACAGCGTTTTTTCATTCAAAGTGCGTTGTAACGTTCAGCTGCTTTACCCTCTTGGCAAGAATTGGACAACTTTCCAATTGTTCGTCCCTTCGCAAAAGGGTTTGTGCGGCTGCCCTGACCGAAAGAAGAAAAGGTACATCCGTTATATTGGCTACTTTTAGACGAACTCCCCCCGATTGTCTTGTCCCATATATCTCTCCTGCTCCCCTGCGCAACAAGTCGTCTTCCGCAATCTTTAATCCGTCATTCGTCCTTTCCATAACCCGTAGTCTATCTAGGGCATTTTCCTCATCAGTGCTACTAGCCAGATAACAAACTGCTGATTGCCCTCGGCGCCCCACCCTTCCCCTGAATTGGTGCAACTCTGCAAGGCCAAACCTTTCGGCACCTTCAACCAGCAATGCGGTGGCGTTCGGAATATCAACACCAACTTCA